>NZ_CP061725.1:5596303-5907208 GCF_014764405.1 Micromonospora craniellae
CCGGTTGGTCTTGGTGAGCACGTCGAACATGGCCTGGGCGGCGGGCTCGGCGGCGATCGCGGCGAGGAGGTCGTCGGGCACCTCGGCCTCCGAGGACGGCGCGTACGCGGCAGCCCACCGCCCGTCCGCCTTCGCGGCCTCCACGGCGGCACGCCCGGCGGGCAGCATCCGCCCCTGCTCCTCCAGCCGCGCCACATGTGCGACGTTGCGTTGCGGCCAGATGCTGCGCGGTCGGCGGGGAGTGAACCGGATGCAGGAGGTGTGCTCGTCCCGCTTTCTGGCCTGCCCGTCGATCCACCCGACGTACAGTGCCTCGTCGACCGCCTGCTGCCAGGTCAGCGTGGTGACCGTGCCGCCCTTCTTGGTCAGGGCGAGCCAGACACCGGGCGACGTGGCATGGTTGGCCGACAACCACGCACGCAACTCCTCGGCGTCCGCCACGATCAACTCATCCAGTTCGGCGCTCGCCATGTCGGTAGGCTAGCCGTTTGGCCCTGAGCCCGTCTCAGGCGCCGAGGCGGCTGGCCAGGACGTCCCGCAGGTCGTCGGGTAGACCCTCGATCTTCAGCAGTACGGGCAACAGTTCCGGTGACGCCGACCCGTTTGGCGGTGCTGCGCTCCGGCACGGCCAGGTTGACAGCGGGGATTCTGCCCATGGGCGGCAACCTAACGGCTGCCCGGACATCACCTTTGGCCGCCCGGCCGGGTGGCAAGCTGACATCCGTGGACAGGAAGCAGGTGACCGGCTGGCTCGCGGCCTATGAACAGGCGTGGCGGACACCACCGCCGCGACCGGTCCCTTACCGGCCAAGGACTTCGGCATGCTGGTCAACCTGGCCGGTGCGGCACTGGCCATCTGCGGACGCAGCGACCAGGCGCTGCAGTTGCTCAGCACGGGAATCGACGCCGCTCGGCAGGGTGGGGACCTGACCACCTTCGGCTACCTGTCGGTGCTCCGGTCACACACGGCGATCGACGTCGGCAAGCTGATGGAGGCCGAAGCCGACGGCCAGACGGCGATGGAGATCTACCAGGAGAGACCCGAGGAGCGACCGCTGGCCGCCGCAGTGCTCGTGGACGCGCTCGTCGCCTGTGGTGAGACCGTCGCCGCCCAGGGCGTACTCACTAGCCTGGGCCCTCGAAACACACCTGCCGTTGAACTGGTTGATCTCCCACTTCTTCCACCTCGCCAGAGCCCGACTCCGTCTCCAGCAGCACCGTCCGGCCGACGCGCTCGCCGACCTGACCGTCTGCGGTGACGCGCTCACCGCCGCCGGGTACACCAATCCGGCCTTCGCGGGTTGGCGCTTCGAGACGGTGCAGGCCCATCTGGCGATGGGCGACACCGCCAAGGCTCGCGCCCTGGCCGCCGAGGAACTCGGACTGGCCCGGCGGTTCGGATCCCCGGCGCGTTCGGCACCGCCCTCCACACGGCCGGCACGGTGGCGAAGGGCGCGGAACGTGTCGCTCTGCTCCAGGAGGCCGTGGCCATCCTTGAGGGCGTCTCCGCGAGGCTCCACCACGCACGTGCCCTGGTCGACTACGGTGCGGCGCTGCGCCGCAACGGCGAGCGCACCGCCGCGCAGGAGCCACTGCGCCAGGCCCTGCACCACGCCAGCCGTTGCGGGGCACAGTCGCTGACCAGCAGGGCGACCGACGAACTGCTGGCCGCCGGCGCCCGCCCCCGCCGTGTCACGTTGTCGGGACCCGAGGCGTTGACCGCCCAGGAACTCCGTGTCGCCCAGTTGGCCGCGCGGGGCGCCACGAACCGCGACATCGCTCAGCAACTCTTCGTCACCCGCCGCACTGTCGAGATCCACCTCACCAGCGCCTACCGCAAGCTGAACATCACCTCTCGCCAGCATCTTGCGGCGGCACTCGGCGTACCCGAGTGACATCGGAGGCGTCGGCGTCAGCGTCCGGTGACGCCGTCGACGAGTTCCCGCAGGATGTCGGCGTGCCCGGCGTGCCGGACAGTCTCGCTCGTCATGTGGGCGAGCACCCAGCGCAGGGTGCGCGGCTCGTCAGCCACCGGTTGGGCGGTGCGGCTGTCGATGCCGTGCGCCGCGCGGATGTGTGCGTCGCTGTCGGCGATCGCGCGGCGGGTACGTCGGCCGTCGAAGTCGTTGTCGCTCCAGCCGACCCCGCGCAGCAGGTCGTCCGCGTGATCGCGAGCCGCGGCGAGCTCCGCATCGGACAGCGCACCCCGCAACACCACGAAGCCGTCGTCCTGTAGCGCGGCGAAAGCGGAAGCACAGGCATCGCCATCGATGGCAGTCATGGCAGCAGATCCTAGGCGCGCATCGATCACCGCCGCAGCGGCGCGTACGCGGTCAGTCGTCAGACGGCACGGTGCGCGCCTCCGGCCGGGCTGGTTCGTACGGCCCGACATCTCGGGGTTTCGGCGGCTGTCGGCTCCGGGTAGCGGACTGCTCATGGACCGCAATCTCGTCAAGGCCCTACAGGTTGCGTGGGAGCTGCCGGAGTTCCGGAGCGGGGTGCGTCACCTCGTCGATCTCGACGAGGTGACGCAGTTGCTGGCCCGGTTGTCCGTGGCGGATCAGGACCACGAGGTGGAACGCAGCCTGTTGCGGCTGCTGCGGTCCGGCCTGGACACGGTGGAGATCCGGGAAGCGGTGTTGCTGCTGCTGGAGCAGGACGAGGTGCGTCGACCGCTCGTCGTGGCGGTGCAACCGCTGGTCAAGCAACCGGGTCAGGCGGCGGCCATCGCTTCGGCGGCCGAGGATCCCACGGTACGGCGCGAGGCGCGGGCGGTGCTGGACAGCGTCCAGGTGCGCGAGCTGATCTGGCAGGCGATCGACAACCAGGTGAGCCACAACCGGTTCGGCCTGATCCGTCGGGCGACGGTGCTGTTCGTGCGGCATTCGAGCGTACGGCGCCTCGCCTGGGCCCTGCGCCGGCACGGCGTGCTCCGCGAACTACGTCGGGGACCGTGACGCCCCAGGAGGGTCGGGCTCACTCGGCGATGGCTGCCGTTGCTGCCGGGGCCCATCGGGTCAGCCACTGCACGATCGCCGTCGGGTTCCGTAGCTCCAGATCGCCGTCGGATCCCCACCTGAGCCAGCCACAATGCAGAAGACCGGGCGTGGTCGACCGCGCGTCGTCCGGTCCGAGCAGTTCGAGCCAGAGAACGGGCCACTCCATCCAGTCCATGACCTGGGTGTCCGGTCGGGGTGCCAGCGCTTCTCGCAGGTGGATCAGCGCCTCCGGGGCGCGCTCGTCAGCGAGGGCCGGACGACGGGTGCGCCGTTTCTGAGTGGGCGTGCCCGGCCCGGCCCGGTCAAAGACGCGTACCCGGGTCGTCCTGTGCAGGGTGTCGGCCACGTCAGCGAGAAGATGACTGATCATGCGTGCCGTTGTTGTCGCTCGGTGACATCACCTGCTCGAAGTGGAACTCGCGGATGAAGCAGTCCCGTGGTTGACCGACCGCGAAGATGACGCAGTCGACGACCGACTGTGCGGTGAGGTCGCTGTCCGCCCGCCGGGGCCCGTCCTGGACGAAGTCCGGTGGGAACAGGGAGATCACCCGGATGCCTTCCGGCCGGAGCCGGTGCGACAGGATGTCGGCGAGCCCGGCGTGGGCGTGCTTGGCCGCGTAGAACGCGGGGAGCGCGCCCGACCGGCGGTGGCCCACCTCGCCACAAGCGGAGATCATGTTGACGACGTCGGGCCGTGCCGACGCGCGCAGCAGGGGCAACAGGTGCTTGGTCAGCAGCACGGTGCCGGTGCCGCCTGCGGCCATCACGCTCTCGATCGTGTCGTCCGTGGCGTCTGCCAGGTCGGCGCCGTCGATGTACGGGGCGCCGTTGTTGACGAGTACGTCGAGATGGCTCGTCCGGTCGGCCACGGCGGCGGCGAATCCGCGCACCGAGTCGGGTACGGCGAGGTCGCAGTGGAACGCGTCGGCCCCGCCTGCTCCCCGCCGGCTGATCGCGCCCGCGACCTGCCGTGCCGCCGCCAGGGCGCGGGCCGACAGGAAGACCTGTGCACCGCGTTCGGCGAACGCCTCGGCGAGAAGCCGACCCGTGTCCCGTGCCGCGCCGGTAATGGCGACGCGCTCCATGGCCGCCAGTGAAGCACCTCTTGTGAACACGAACGTGGAAAGCGAGGCAAAGATTGATGACGGTCTCGTGGACTGCGGTGCTGTATGGGAGATGGAGGTTGTTTGGCCCTCCGGAGCCGGCTTGCGGAAGCAGGCTTCAAACCACCACGAGGGGCGTTGGCTGAAGACCGTCGTCCTGAGCGTCGTTGGAAAAGGCGTGACTGTGATCGCGTCAGGTATGGACCGGGAAGATGAGCGATGAACGTCGAGTTCTCTGTCGTTGACGTGTCGAAACTCAGTCAGACGACATCAGAACCGAGGCCGGAGGTGAGTAAACATTCAGGGCCACTCCGGGTGGTGGCCGTGAGTGGCTGTCTGTGATTGACGGGCTGGGTCGATCTTGACGGTGTGTCGATGCGCGGCCGGGTGCGATCGATGTGTTGTGATCGGTGGGTGCCGGGCTTGGAGGAGTTGTCGCGCGAGGAGTTGATCGGACTCACGCGACGGCTGATCGTTCAGGTGGAACAGTTGACCCAGGCGAACCGGGAGTTGACTGATCGGGTCGCGCGGTTGGAACGCCTGGTGTCGCGTAACAGTGGGAACTCGGGGATGCCGCCGTCGAAGGATGATGATCCGGGACGGACGCCGCCGGCGGAGGTGTCCACGCCGGTGCCGGCAGCCGGTGCTGGTAAGCGGTCGCGGGGTAAGCAGCGGGGTGCGCCGGGTGCGCAGCTGTCCTGGTCACCGTTTCCGGACGGCATTGTGGATCATTTTCCGGGCGGGCCGTGTGGATGCGGATCGGATCTGGCATCGGCGGCTGATCTGGGGGTTTACGCCTCGCATCAGCAGGTCGATGTGCCGGTGATGACGGCGACGGTCACCCAGCATGATCGGCACGCGGTGCGCTGCGGGTGCGGGGCGATGCACGTGGCGGCCCGCCCCGAGGGGGTGCCGGACGCAGGCGTCTCGTACGGGCCGAATCTTCAGGCGTGGTGCGTCTATCTGATGGTGGTGCACGCGATTCCGGTGGCCCGGTGCGCTGACCTGGTCGCCGCGTTGACCGGCTCGCGTCCGTCGGACGGGTTCGTCCACGCGTTGATCGGCCGGGCCGCGGCGGGGGTGGCCGAGTCGAACCGGATCATCCGCACGCTGATCGCCCTCGCGCATGTGGTCTCCTGCGACGAGACCCCGATCCGGGTCGGTGCCCGCAAGGTCAAGAAGTACCTTCTGGTCGCCTGCACCCGCCTCTACACCTGGTACCTGCTCGGTGACCGCAGCCTCGACACGTTCAAGGTGTTCGTCCTGCCGGACCTGACCGGGGTGGTCGTGCACGACCGTTACCAGAACTACGACGCGAAGATCTTCGCCCACCTGGTCCACCAACTCTGCGTAGCCCACCTGATCCGCGACTGTCAGGACGCCGCCGAGACCTACCCCGACGCGCACTGGCCGATCCAGATCCGCCAGGCGCTACAGGGACTCGTCCACGCCGCGAACCTCGCCCGCGCACAGAACCTGCCCGCGATCGGCGAACACATCGCCGGCCCGCTGATCGACGCCTACCGGCACGGCGTGCGGATCGGGCTCAAGGAGGTCGCCCGGGTGGACGGCCGTAAACAGCCGAAACACCGGGCACTGCTGGAAGACCTCCACGACCGAGAAGCCGACATCCTGCGATTCACCACCGACCTGCGCATCCCACCCACGTCGAACCAGGCCGAACGCGACCTACGGCCCGCGAAGACCCAGCAGAAGATCTCCGGACGGCTCACCAGCGAGAAGGTCACCGAACACCGCTACGCCATCCGCGGTTACGTCTCCACAGTGACCAAACACGGCGCGGATGTCATGACCGCCATCCGCGACGCCATCCTCGGCCGACCCTGGACACCACCCGCCTGGGCACCCGGCTAACCCACCACGAGCAACGACCGCCACCACCCATCACACACTGCCACCAACGGCTACGTCATGGAGTGGCCCTGAATGCTTACGGAGGTGAGTCTCGGGATGAGCCTGGGGGATATCCGCTTACTGCCCAGGTGGTGTCCGGCATATAGGCAGCATGAGCCCGGTCCAGGCTCTCATACGGAACGTGTGAAGGCGGACCCCGATACCGTCCGTCGGTTGACCGGCGGCGAGAGGGAGGACTCCAAGCGGAGGAAACCGCGAGGAGCAGAGTACCGATGCGGGGACGCTGGCGGACTCGCCCGTAGTGAGGTGATCTCAGCAACGCATATGGGTTGATTGGCGCGACACGGGCGAAGGCGGCGAGTCGGGCGGCAGTGGAAACAGGCGTGGAGCCATCGATAGACATGTCCTTGCGACAGATCCACGTCTTCGAGAGGGCTCCACGTGATTGCCTATCGTGCCATGATCGACGTCCCGAGGGAACTCGTGCAGCATCTCGCGCGGCTGCTGTACGTGCAGCGCCGGGCCTGCGGCACTCGCCGTGGCACTCGTGCGTTGACCTGCTTCTACCAGGCCCTGATGGTGCTCGTGTGGTTCCGCAAGGGTGAGGACATGACCTTGCTGGCAGCCGGCTTCGGTATCTCCCGGGCGACGGCGTACCGCTACCGCGACGAGGGCATCACGGTGCTCGCCGCCCAGGCGGCCGACCTGCACACCGCTCTGCGTCGGGCCGCCGCCGACGGCTGGTCCCACGTGATCCTCGACGGCAAACTGTTCGACTGCGACCGGCTCACCGAGACCACCCTGTCGGTCAAGGGCGAGGTAATCGACGCCTGGTACTCCGGAAAACACCGCGACTTCGGCGCGAACATCCAAGCGATCATGCGTCCAGACGGGCTGCCGATCTGGACCTCGGAAGCGATGCCCGGGCATCTACACGACACCAGCTGCGCCCGCGACCTCGGGATCACCGCCGCCCTGAACTGGTCCGCCGCCGAACTCGACCTGCCCGCCCTGGCCGACTCCGGCTACGAAAGCACAGGCCACGGCATCAAGACCCCGATCAAGCAGCCCACCGACGGCAGCCGCCTCGCGCCCGACAACCGCGCCTACAACCGACTGCTCCGCGGCCTGCGATGGCAAGGCGAACGCGGCTTCGCCATCCTGATCGGACGCTGGAAGACGCTCCGCCACACGAACATCAGCCCACGCCGAATCGGCGACATCGTCGCCGCCGCATTACACCTGACCCACTTCGAATACAAATACCTATCCGAATCTTGTTGAGATAACTTCTTGTGAACACGAACGTGGAAAGCGAGGCAAAGATTGATGACGGTCTCGTGGACTGCGGTGCTGTATGGGAGATGGAGGTTGTTTGGCCCTCCGGAGCCGGCTTGCGGAAGCAGGCTTCAAACCACCACGAGGGGCGTTGGCTGAAGACCGTCGTCCTGAGCGTCGTTGGAGAAGGCGTGACTGTGATCGCGTCAGGTATGGACCGGGAAGATGAGCGATGAACGTCGAGTTCTCTGTCGTTGACGTGTCGAAACTCAGTCAGACGACATCAGAACCGAGGCCGGAGGTGAGTCTCGGGATGAGCCTGGGGGATATCCGCTTACTGCCCAGGTGGTGTCCGGCATATAGGCAGCATGAGCCCGGTCCAGGCTCTCATACGGAACGTGTGAAGGCGGACCCCGATACTGTCCGTCGGTTGACCGGCGGCGAGAGGGAGGACTCCAAGCGGAGGAGACCGCGAGGAGCAGAGTACCGATGCGGGGCCGCTGGCGGACTCGCCCGTAGTAGCTGTGAACCGCCTGCGTATCGCAGTGGGTTGGGGAGCGAAGGGGCGGGGTCGTTCAGGCTGGTTTGTGCGGTCAACCGTGAGGGAGGAACCGCGTGAGTCAGCCAGGGTTGACAGGCAAGTCGCACGATATCCCAAAGCGGCTGATCTGGGCCGCGTGGTTGAAGGTGAAAGGTAATGGCGGAGCGGCCGGGGCCGACGGAGTGACGATCGAACAGTTCGAAACGAGGTTGGCTGACAACCTCTACCGGCTGTGGAACCGTATGTCGTCGGGCAGCTATTTCCCCGGCCCGGTCCGGGCGGTGGAGATCCCGAAGAAGGGTGGGGTCAGGATTCTGGGCATTCCCAATGTGGTCGACCGGGTGGCGCAGACGGTGGCGGTGCTGGTGTTGGAGCCGGAGGTGGAGAAGGTGTTCCACGACGACTCCTACGGATATCGTCCCGGACGGTCCCCGATTGATGCGATTCGGGTGTGTCGGCAGCGGTGTTTCAAGAAGGACTGGGTCGTCGATTTGGACGTCAAGGCCTTTTTCGACTCCGTGCGGTGGGATTTGATGCTCAAGGCGGTGGCGCGTCACACGACTCACCCGTGGGTCATGCTGTATGTGAGCTGATCTCAGCGACGCGAATGTGTTGATTGGTGCGACACGGGCGAAACTGTTGAGATCGGACGGTGCTGGAAGAGGACGCGGAGTCCTCGGTAGGTAGTTCTCACCACAAGATCACCTACACCATGAGGACTCCGCGTGATCGCCTATCGTGCCATGATCGATGTCCCCAGGGAACTCGTGCAGTACCTCGGCCGGCTGCTGGCCGCCGAACGCCGAGCCCGCGGAACCCGGCGTGACACCCGCGCCCTGACCTGCTTCCACCAGGCACTTCTCGTGCTCATCTGGTTCCGCAAAGCCGAGGACCTGACCCTGCTGGCCGCCGGATTCGGGATCTCCCGGGCCACCGCCTACCGCTACCGCGACGAGGGCGTAGCCGTACTCGCCGCCCAGGCGACCGACCTGCACACCGCTCTGCGTCGGGCCGCCGCCGACGGCTGGTCCCACGTGATCCTCGACGGCAAACTGTTCGACTGCGACCGGCTCACCGAGACCACCCTGTCCGTCAAGGGCGAGACCATCGACGCCTGGTATTCGGGAAAGCACCGCGACTTCGGCGCGAACATCCAAGCCGTCATGCGCCCGGACGGGCTACCGATCTGGACATCGGCGGCGATGCCCGGGCATCTGCATGACACCAGCTGCGCCCGCGAACTCGGCGTCACCGCCGCCCTGAACTGGTCCGCCGCCGAACTCGACCTGCCCGCCCTGGCCGACTCCGGCTACGAAAGCACAGGCCACGGCATCAAGACCCCGATCAAGCAGCCCACCGACGGCAGCCGCCTCGCGCCCGACAACCGCGCCTACAACCAGCTGCTCCGCGGCCTGCGATGGCAAGGCGAACGCGGCTTCGCCATCCTGATCGGACGCTGGAAGACGCTCCGCCACACGAACATCAGCCCACGCCGAATCGGCGACATCGTCGCCGCCGCATTACACCTGACCCACTTCGAATACAAATACCTATCCGAATCTTGTTGAGATAACTTCTGTGGAGCGCTGGTTGAGAGCGCCGATGCTGATGCCCGACGGGACCCTGACCCAATGCCGTTCAGTTAAGGCATCAGTGCTGGTCAGCGCGGTGAGCTGACTAGGGGTCGGCGGGCCGGTACCGTGCCGTGGCGTGACGTCGTCTGGGGTGGAGTCGCTGCGGCCGTAGGGCCGGTTGACCGATCACATCGGGCTCGGGGTGGTGTCGGCCCGGTTCAACCGGGATCTGCTGGAAGAGGTACTCAACCGCAGCGGGCGGCGTGAGAAGCGGGTCCGGCGGCTGCCGGCGCACGTGATGATCCGTTACGTGATCGCGATGGGGTTGTTCTGCGCCGAGTCTTCTGACGAGGTGATGCGCCGGCTGGTGGGTAACCTGCGCAGACTTGGTTCCTGGGACGATGACTGGCAGGTCCCGACGGCGTCGGCGATCACCCAGGCACGTCAGCGGCTGGGCGCCGAGCCGGTGAAGATGTTGTTCGACAGGGCGTGCGTGCCCTTGGCTGGACCGGGCACCAAGGGCGCCTGGCTGGCCCGGCGCCGGCTGATGGCGATCGACGCGACCACCCTCGACGTGGCCGACACCCCGGCCAACGTGGAACGCTTCGACCGGATGGGGTCGGGGCCGAAGGCGTCGGCGTACCCGAAGCTGCACATCGCGGCGTTGGCCGAGTGCGGCAGCCACGCGATCGTCGGGGCGGTACTCGGGTCGTGCCGCACCGGGGAACGTACCCTGATCAAGGATCTGGCCGGGCGGGTCGGGCCGGGCATGCTGGTCCTGGCCGACGCGGGCCTGTACTCCTTCGACCTGTTCAACTCCTTCGCCGCCACCGGCGCGGACCTTGCCTGGCGAGTCGGCGCGAGCGTGTCCATCGGGCATCTGCGGTGGCTCGCGGACGGCTCCTACCAGGCACTGATCTTCAAGGCGGGGTTGTCCGCGCAACGCCGGGCCAGGCTGGTCGAGCAGGCCCGGACCGGCCAGGAGATCCCGGCCGATCTCGCCCGCCTCGTCAGGGTGGTCGAGTACACCGTCCCGGACCGCAACCCCGACGGCGAACTCATCGTGGTGGTCACCACCCTCACCGACCACCACGAGGTCCCCGCGATGGAACTGGCGGGTGCCTACCAGCAGCGCTGGGAAGAAGAGTCCACTCTGAACGAGATCAAGACGGACCTGCGCGGCCGCGGCGAAGTCCTCCGATCGAAGGTCCCTGACCTGGTCGAACAGCAGATGTGGGGACTACTGCTGGCCCACTACGCCATCCGCGCACTGCTGCTGGAAGCCGCCGACCCGGCCGGCTACGACCCCGACCGCATGTCGTTCGTCAAAGGCCTACGCGTCGTACGCCGCCAGGTCACCGACCAGGCGGCCATTACCCCCTGAGCACCTTTCCACCGCCCTCGACGATGCCCTCACCGAGATCCGCCACCAGCCGAACCCGCCCCGACGCGACCGCAGCTGCCCCCGCGTCATCAAACGCGCCCGCCACAACTCCTACCGCGTCAAACGACCCACCGACCGGACCACCCGCCACGACGGGCCCGCCATACCCAGGCTGGCCTGCCCAGACGCCTTAACTTAATGGCATTGGGACCCTGACCCATCGGAACAAGGGGACACCGCAGGGTGGTCCGATCTCCCCGTTGATCGCCAACATTTTTCTGCACTACGGCTTCGACACCTGGATGGGCCGTGAGTTTCCCGGGGTCGGGTTCGAGCGGTTCGCAGACGATGTGGTGGTCCACTGCGTGACCGAACGTCAGGCGCAACAGGTGCGTCAGGCGATCGATCGTCGGTTCGCGGACATCGGGTTGCAGTTGCACCCCGACAAGACGCGCATCGTGTACTGCAAAGACGACCGGCGCCGTCTCGACTACGAGCTGGTGACGTTCACGTTCTGCGGGTACGCGTTTCGTCCCCGGAAGGCATGGGACAAGATCCGCGGAAGGGCCCGGACCGGGTTCCTACCCGCGGTTGCCCCGGGGAAGCTGACCGATATGAGCCGCAAGGTCGCGTCCTGGCGGCTACATCGACGCACGACCGGCAACCTGGCAGACCTCGCCGTAGAGGTCAACCCTGTCCTTCGGGGCTGGTTGAACTACTTCACCGTGTTTTACCCGAGCGCGGTCTACCCGATCGGCAAGCGCATCGATCGTCATCTGATGCGCTGGGCGAAGTGGAAGTACAAGCGACTCAAACGCAGCGACGACAGAGCTCGAGTATGGCTACGAGACGTCCGGCAACGGTCGCCCGACCTGTTCGCGCACTGGGCGATGCGGTACACGACCTGACAACCGAACGGCACGAGCCGGATGAGTCGAGAGGTTCACGTCCGGATCTGTGGGGGACGGCGGGTGAAACTCCCGCCGTCTACCCGGCAATTCAGGTTGAGGTCAACGGGCGGCACCGCCTCCGCCTACGGCGCAGGTTCCAGTACGACGACGGGGATCTGGCGGCTGGTCTTCCGCTCGTAGTCGGCGAAGCCCGGGTAGGCGGCCTTCTGCGCGCTCCAGATCCGCTCCCGTTCGTCCCCGACGGCGACCCGGGCGACCAACCCGACCGTGTCCGAGCCGATCTCCGCCTCGACCTGCGGCTGCGCGAGCAGGTTGTGGTACCAGTCGGGATTGGTGGGCGCCCCGCCCTTGGACGCGAACACGGCGTAGCCGCCGTCCACCTCCTGGTACATCATCGGGCTCACGCGCGTCTGGCCGCTCTTGGCACCGACGGTGTGCAACAGCAGCAGCGGCGCACCCGTGAACTGGCCACCCACCTGCCCACCGTTGGCGCGAAACTCAGCGATGATCTTCTCGTTCCAGTCGCTCATGGATTCTCCTCGCCCGCGTACATCGGCTCCGTGAACACGATTCTGTCAGTCCTGGCGATCGATGACACGGCGACGCGGGTGAGCGGCGGCGGCCCGTCGTCCGCAGCCGGTCGTTAGCTCGACCAACAGGTCACCTCCGGGTGCGCGGAGATGCAGCACGGACCGGCCCGACCGCCGTCGCCCGACGAGCTGCGCCTGGAGCAGGACATTGAGGTGACCACCGACGGACCCGAAGCCGTACCCGGTCAGGGCGACCAACTGGGTCGGGATCTTCGGAGCGTCCAGCAGGGTGAGGATTCTTGCGCGAACCGGGCCGAGCAGGCGGCTCAGCGCCTCTGGTGGTGGGTTGCGGGACGGGTCGGCCAGCATCGCGGAGCAGGGATACACGACTGCGTAGCGATGCGGCCTGGCCGAGCTGAGCCACCCCCGACGGGTGCTGCTCGAGATGAGCAGCAGCGGGGCGTCCGCCAGGTCCTTCGCAGGCAGGTCGTAGGTGTTGACCTGTAGCCGGCCGTCGCCGAGCCAGCGCATCCCCGGTCGCATCCGGTCGAGCGCGCAGGCCCATCCGCCGGAGCTGAGTTGGTCGGTCCGAGCGACGATGTCGGCCTCCAGAACGCGCCGACGGCGCGGCCAGGCGGATTCCACCGTGTGGGTCCAGATCCAGTCGAGTGGATCGGCTGTCCGGGACGGCAGGTCCGTCCGTTGCAGTTCCGGGGGCAGCGGCGTACCCGTACCGATGCCCTGCTCAGCCTCGCGGACCGGGTACCGCCTCGGGCCGCGATGACCGTCATGGGCCTGTTCTTCGGGCTGGGCAGCGTGGCCATGGCGCTGCCCGGTGCTGCTGCTCGGCGCCGCGCTGTACCTGGTCGCCGCGATCACCGCACGACTCGGTCTCACCTCACGGCCACCGCGGGCAACCGGCCGGGCGTCGGCGGGGCAGACCTGGCGGATCAACGTCGAGCTCTGGTCGGTTCCCGCCCGCCGGTACGCCTACCTCGCCATGTGGGTGCCCAACGGCCTCGTGGTCGGCTGCCAGGCACTGTTCATTCCGTACGCGCCGGATCCGGCCGGGGTGCTCTTCGTCTTCGGCGCCCTCGGGATGCTTGCCGGAGACGTGATCATCGGGATGTTCCTGCCACCCCGTTGGCGGGCTCGGGTGATCATTCCGATGATGATGCTGCTGGCCGTGCCGTACCTGCTCTTCGCCGTCCATCTCCCGCTTCCCGTGGCGGCCGTGGCCGTCGCCGCCGCGTCGTTCGGGTCCAGTGCCGACCTCCTCTTGCAGGAGCGTCTGATCGCGTTGACCCCGGACGACCTTCGGGGCCAGGCGCTCGGGCTGCACTCGGCCGGCATGCTGAGCATGCAGGCGGTCGCGGCGTCGGTCGCGGGTGCGCTCGCGCAGTGGGTGCCGGTGGCCACCGCGATGGTGCTGATGGCCCTGCCGTCCCTGCTGGTGACCGCAGATCTCGTGCCCAGGCTGCGTCACCGGTATCCTGGGGACGACGCATGCCGGCGGGAACGGCTGAAAGCAACGGTGCGCACTGTCGGCTGCGGACCAGCGCACCGGGCAGAAGCTCGCCGCACGGATCCGACCCAAGCTCGAGGCCCTCCGCGCAGCGGGGGACTTCGCTCCGGCGTCCACCCAGCGTGCGTTGCTCGATCTGGGCATCGAGGCAGACGCGATCGAGGTCACCGGCACGCGACACCCTATCGGGCAGGAGACAGCCCCACCGGGTGCCGTGTACGCGGTCCACTTCGCGGACGTGGGCTGCGTCATCGGATCGATGGCACCCGGTCGCCCGTGGCCGATTGGAGCGGTGTCGTTAGCATGCCAAGGGTGACTCAGGACAAGGGTGCCGAGGGGCGTGGCAGGCTCGCCGGTCTCGACGGTGTGATGCTCCTCGCGACGATGCTTACCCTCTTCGGTTACCTGCTCCCGTGGTTCCGGCAGTCGTCCCGGAGCCGGTGGTCGTACTCCGGCTGGGAGTACGCCAGCCTCAGCACCGGCGGAGGTTGGACGCTCTGGACGTTCGCCTTCCTGCTGGTCGCCGTCGTGGTGAGCTTCTGGGCCCGGACCGCGGTCGAGGCGGCGATGACCGCGTTGGCCGCGGGCATCGGTGCGCTCGTCATGATCCTGGCCGTGGTGGCGGCGAGCTTCGGCAACATCGGGCGACGCGACGACCTAAACTCGATCGCGGAACTTCCCTTCGGGCTCGGGCTGCCGCTCCTGGCGGTCGGCTTGGGCCTGCTGATCGCCACCGCCTGTCGGGACATCGCCCGCGCTTGACACTCCCACGGCAATTCGCCTGCCTGAGGTTCCCCGTATTCCGGTAGTGCCGGGTCCGGTGCGTCGCCGGGGTCAGGCCCGGAACGTGGTCAGCAGCCACTGCAACGGGGTGGTGCCGGTTGCCGCGCGGAAGTGGCGAGCCAGGTGACCAGAGTCCGCTGTTGAGGTCCTGGGCCTGCATGGCACCGAACCATTCGACGACCTCGCCCACCGTCTGCGCAGCGGTGGCGGGGGCGGGGGCCAGCAGGAGACTGCTCATCCGCAGTGCGAGCGCTTCGGCGCCGGTCAGAGCCGTCGAGCCGGTCAGCGTTGTGCCGGTGGGTGCCACTGCGTCGCCTTCCGTCGTCGGTCGAGCGCAGCATAGGCCCGGGCACCGACAGCCGGGCGGTTTTCGGTGGTGTCGGTCAGCCCTGGCGGGGCTGCGGTACGCGTACCGCAGCCATGCCGGCCGCGACGGCGGCCTCGATGCCCAGGTCGGCGTCCTCGAAGACCAGGCAGGCGTGCGGCGATACGCCGAGCAGTTCGGCGGCGCGCAGGAACGGCTCCGGGTCGGGCTTGGGGCGGGTGTAGTCGCCGGCGCAGACCAGCACGTCGAACCGGTCGAGGATGCCGAGCGCGTCGAGGGAGGCGGTGACGGCCTCCCGGGTGCTGCCCGAGACCACGGCGAAGGGGATGCGTCCGTGCGCGGCCTCGATGTGGTGCAGCACCCCGGGGATTCCGGCGGCGGTGGGCAGCAGCCGCTGGTAGTGCTCCTCGCGTCGGGCGACGACGGTGTCGACCGGCATGTTCAGGCCCTGCTGCTGGTTGAGGGCGTCGACGATGTCGAGCGTCGGCCGGCCGGCCCAGGCATAGAACAGGTCCTCGGGGAAGGCGCACTTCCACTCGTCGAGCGCCTGTCGCCAGGCGGTGTAGTGCAGCGGCATCGAGTCGACGATGGTGCCGTCGCAGTCGAACAGGTACGCCTGGAACTCACCGAGGGGCAGGGGCAGCATCACCGGCACAGGCTATCCGGCGTCGCCGGGGACGCGGTCGGCCAGGTCGAAGCCGCACCAGCGCCACCACGCCGGCCGGCGGGTTCAGAGCAGGCCGGCGGCCATGGCGGTGGTGACCGCGGCGGTGCGGTCGGAGACGTCGAGCTTGTTGAAGGTACGCAGCAGGTGGGTCTTCACGGTCGCCTCGCCGATGTGCAGTTCCCGGCCGATCTCGGCGTTGGACAGCCCTCGGGCGACCAGCCGGAGCACCTCCACCTCCCGGGGTGACAGGGTGTCGCGTCCGATCGGTCGGCGTACCTGGTGCAGCAGCCGGGTGGCCACCGAGGGGGCGAGGACCGTGCCGCCGCGTACGGCGGTTCGTACCGCGCTGATCAGGTCGGCGTGGGAGGTGTCCTTGAGTAGGTAGCCGGCGACTCCGGCGCGGACCACCGGATGGTCGTCCACCAGCAGCACGGTGATCATTGGTACGGCACCTCCACCCGGATCGTGGTCCCCTCGCCGGGGGCCGAGCGTACGGCGACGCTGCCGTTCACCTGCTCGACCCGGGTGCGCAGCCCGGCCAACCCGTAGCCGCCGTTCTCGGCCGGGTACGCGCCGGCGGGGTCGAATGCGGTGCCGTCGTCGCCGATCTCCAGCGTGACCCGGTCCTCGTCGCCGTGCAGCAGGACGGCCACGGCGGTGGCGTCGGCGTGTGCAGCGCCTGCTCCAGCGGGGAGTCGTCGATCTGCGTCGGGGTGAGGGCGGCGACCAGGGCGCGTACGTCGAGCAGGTTCTCCCGGGCGGTCTGCCGGGCCAGGTCCAGATGGCGGCTGGCCTGGGCCGGGTCGCGGTCCAGGTCGGCTCGGCGGCCTGCACCAGCATCACCACGCTGGCACGTCGGCCGCTCTCGGCGACGGTGCGTTGCGACCAGACACCCAGCACGCTGACCACGAACACGGTCATCAGGGCGATCAGCAGGGGCGCGACCACGTCGCCCAGGTCCGGGAGCCGGACGGCCAGGACGACCACGTGCACCGAGTTGAGCAGCAGCACCGCGCCGATCGCCGGGACGGCCGGCAGCACCATGAACACCTGCGGGTTGAGCACGAACAGCAGGAACGAGGCCGTGCCGCTGAGCAGGACCGCCGGCACGTAGAACAGGGCCACCCCGGCGAGGTAGAGGTAGCTGCGCCAGTCCTCGACCGAGTCGCGCATCAACCTGCGGCCGAAGCCGAGATATCAGCCGGTCAGGGCGAGGAACAGCACGAGACAGCCGAGGCGGGCGGCCGGCGTACGGCTGCCGTCGGCGGCCACGGCCACGGCGACGCCGACGGCGGCCAGCGCGAAGTAGGCGTTTCAGAGCCAGAAACGTCCGCTCCACGTGTCGGTCGGTGGGCTCATCGGGCGCGTCGACCCCGCCAACGGAAGGTGGTCAGGCACAGCACCATTCCTCCGATGCACCAGGCGGCGAGCACGAGCGCGACCCGCCCGTGCTCCCAGGAGGGTACGACCTCCTGGGGGAGGATGCTGTCGGGCAGGAACACCGAGCGGAGGCCCTGGGCCATCCACTTGAGCGGGAACAGTGAGCCGATCGTGACCAGCGGTTCGGGCAACTGCCCGACGGGGGGTGTAGAAGACGCCGGAGATGAAGGCCAGCACCAGGTAGGGCAGGTTCATCACGGCCCCGGCGCTGCGTGCCGAGCGGGCCAGGCTGCTCGCGGCGATGGGCCGACGTCACGTCGCTGCCCTCGTAGATGCCGTCGAAGATCGAGCCGAGCAGGGCGAGGATCACCGCGGGCATGGCGAAGGTGAACACCACGGCGTCGCGTTCCCGGAAGAAGCATCTCAGTTCGATGCCGGCGCGGTGCAGACCGAGCCGCAGGGCGGAGGGGCGGCGGGTGGCGGCCCGGTCGGCGGTGGCGGTCACGGGGTTGCTCCGATCAGGTCGAGATAGACGTCTTCGAGGCTCGGTCGGCTGACGGTCAGTCCGGGCACGGTGCCGCCGTAGCGGCGGGTGAGGGCGGCGACGAGGGTGGCCGGGGTGCCGTCGGCGACGATCCGGCCGCCGACGATGATCGCGACACGGTCGGCCAGCGCCTCGGCCTCGTCGAGGTAGTGGGTGCTGAACAGGATGGGGGTGCCCTCGTCGGCCAGCCGGCGGATCAGCGCCCAGAATTGGCGGCGGCGTTGACCGCCGGAGAGGGTACGGACCCGGGCGGTGGTCTTGTCGGTGAGGCCGACCAGTTCGATGACCTCGGCGGGGTCCCGGTGACCGGGGTAGTAGCGGGCGAAGTGGCGGACCGCCTCGGTGACGGTCAGTTCGGTCAGGTCGTCGCTGTCCTGGGCGACGACGCCGATTTCGGCGCGCCAGTCGAGGTCGACGTGGGCCGGGTCGCGGCCGAGCACGCTCACCTCACCGGAGTCGCGGTCGCGGTGACCCTGGAGGATGTCGATGGTGCTGGTCTTGCCGGCGCCGTTGGGTCCGAGCAGGGCCACCACCTCACCGGTGGCGACGTCCAGGTCGACGCCGGCCACGGCGGTGGTGTCGCCGTAGGTGTTGCGTAGTCCGCGGACGCGGATGACGGGGAAGTCGGTCATGTCCTGATCGTCGGTGGACGCGGGGGTGTCGCGGGACGACCGGTGGACGGAATCGTGGTGTCCGTCGACCGGTGGACAGGGCGTCGGCGGCGGGCCGGTTGAATCCGACGGATGTTTGTCGACGCAAGTATCGGGTAGTCGCGGAAGCTTACCGACGATCACGGCAGGAAGGACGCAGGCGATGGCGGCACAGGTCAAGGTGGCGGTGATCTACTACAGCGCGACCGGCATCACCTACCAGATGGCGCAGTCGGCCCGGGAGGCCGCCGAGGAGGCCGGTGCGGAGGTCCGGTTGCGCAAGGTGCGCGAGTTGGCCCCGGACGAGGCGATCCGCTCGAACTCGGGCTGGGAGGCGCACCGGCTGGAGACCCAGGACGTTGACGAGGCGCAGCCGGACGACCTGAGCTGGGCCGATGTGGTGATCTTCGGTTCCCCGACCCGGTACGGTCTGATCGCCGCGCAGCTCAAGCAGTTCATCGACACCACCGGGCCGCTGTGGGCGCAGGGCGCGCTGGCCGACAAGGTGTACTCGGCGTTCACCTCGACCGCCACACATCACGGTGGGCAGGAGTCGACGCTGCTGTCGCTGTTCCACGTCTTCTACCACTGGGGCGGGATCGTGGTCGCGCCCGGCTACACCGAGCCGAGCCAGTTCGTCGCCGGCAACCCGTACGGCGCCTCGCACACCAGCAACAACGGTGAGACCGCCCCGGACCAGGTGGCCCTGGGGGCGACGGCGTTGACGGCCAAGCGGGCGGTACGCATCGGCGCGGCACTCAAGCAGGGCCTGACCGGCTGACCAAGGACCGGCGGTCCGGGCGGGGGCTCTCATACCCGCCCGGACCGCCGGCCGTCCACAGCGCTACCCCGGATCGGGCCGGCTATGCCTGCCCGGTGGTGGACAACTCGCCGGCCGGTGCCGGCAGCAGTTCCGCCAGCAGCTCGGCCAGCACCGCGACCCCGTCCGGGCTGAGCACCGACTCGGGATGGAACTGCACCCCGGCGAAGCCCCGGCCGCGCAGCGCGTGCACCGCCCCGTCGGTCTCGTCGCGGGCCGCCTGCACCGGGCCGTACCGGCTGTCGAAGCGGTCGGTGTCGGCGTGCGCGGTGAAGGTGGCGTAGAAACCGACCCGGCGGGGCGTGCCGTACAGCGTGACGGTGCGTTGCAGCCCCTGGTAGGGCGCGTCGCGGCGGCGTAACGACAGCCCGAGCAGGCCGGCGAGCAGCTGGTGACCGAGGCAGACCGCCAGGGTCGGGTGCCCGGCGTCGAGCAGTTCGGTGAGCAGGTCGCGCAGCCGGGTCATCTTCGCGGTGTCGCCCGTCGGGTCGCCGGGGCCGGGGCCGACGACGACCAGGTCGTCCGCTCGTACCGGGCCGGCGGCGTGCCACGGCCGCACGGTCACCGACAGGCCGAGGGCCCCCAACTGGTGGGCCAGCATGCCGGTGAAGGTGTCCTCGCCGTCGACGACGAGAGCCCGCCGGCCGGTCAGGGCGGGCAGGGCGAGGGCACCCACCGGCCGCTGGTCCAGCCAGAACCGGGCCAGTGGGGCGTTGCGGGCGGCCAGCGCGGCCTGCACCTCGGGGTCGTCGGCGAGGCGCCGGGCCGGCTGCGGCCCGGCCTGCGGTGCCTGCGGCCCCAGGCCGAGCGCGGCCAGCACCCCGGCGGCCTTGGCGTGGGTCTCGGCGACCTCGGCGGCGGGCGTGGAGTGCCGGACCAGCGTCGCCCCGACCGGCACCCGCAGCTCACCGGTGGGGGAGATCTCGGCGGTACGGATGAGGATCGGCGCGTCGAGGGTCTGCCGGCCGTTGTCGTCGTGACCGAGCAGCGCCAGCACCCCGGCGTAGTAGCGGCGGCCGGTGCGCTCGTGCCGGGCGATCACCCGACAGGCGTTCTCCATCGGACTGCCGGTCACCGTCGGCGCGAACATCGTCTCCCGCAGCACCTCGCGTACGTCCCGGCTGCCGTGCCCGGCCAGCAGGTACTCGGTGTGCGCCAGGTGCGACATCTCCTTCAGGTACGGCCCGACCACCTGACCGCCCCGATCGGCCACCGTGGCCATCATCTTCAGCTCCTCGTCGAGGACCATGTACAGCTCCTCGGTCTCCTTGGTGTCGGCGAGGAAGCGCAGCAGGGCGGCCCGTTCGGCGGACTGGCGTGGGCGGTGACGCGCGGCGCCGACGGCAACGGGTACGTTGACCGCGATGAACATTCTCGCGCTGGACCTGGGCACCTCCTCGGTGCGGGGGCTCCTGCTGGACGGTGACGTCCGGCCCCTGCCGGGCGCGTTGGCGCGGCGCAAGACCGTGCTGACCGCCGACGGCGACGGCGCCGGGACCCTGGACCCGGGTCAGTACCTGGCCTGCCTGATCGAGTGCCTCGACGAGCTGCACGAAGGCGGTCACCTGCGCGAGGTGGACCTGATCGCGGTCAGCGCCCAGTGGCACTCGGTGCTGCCACTGGGAGTCGACGACGAACCGCTCGGTCCGGTGCTCACCTGGCTGGACACCCGCCCCGAGCCGTCGTCGGCCTCGGGCGGACCGGCCGACCAGGTCGACTACCACCAGCGCACCGGCACCTGGTGGCACCGCTGCTACTGGTCGGTGCGCCTGCCGTGGCTGCGGGCACACGCCGGTACCCGGGTGGGCCGCTTCACCGGCCTGGTCGAGTACGCGCTGGGACGGCTGCTCACCGACGCGCCGATGTCGATGTCCCAGGCGTCCGGCACCGGCCTGCTGGACCTGCGGACGCTGGACTGGGATCCCGAGGCGTGCGCGTTGGCCGAGACCCGGGGCGGGGACCTGCCCGACCTGGCCACCCGGGACTGGCGGGGACGGCTGCGTCCCGAGTACGCCCGTCGCTGGCCCGCCCTGGCACAGGTGTCCTGGGCGGCCCCGGTGGGTGATGGCGCCGCCTCCAACGTCGGCTCCGGATGCGTCGACGACAGTCGGGCGGCGGTGACCGTCGGCACCTCCTCGGCGGTACGGCTGTTGCAGCGGATGCCGGCGCACGCCGCCCAGACGCCGCTGCCGCAGCGGTTGTGGCGCTACCGCGTCGACCACGACCACGTGGTCACCGGGGCGGCGTACTCCTCGGGCGGAAATCTGTTCGCCTGGGCCGACCGGGTGCTGCGGCTGCCCACCGGTCCGGCGCTGGAGCAGGCCCTGGCGCTGCTGCCGCCCGGCGACGGCGTCCCGGTGCACGTCGGCTTCGGCGGTGACCGCCCCCCGGGCGACCGGGGGGCCGGCTCCGGTGAGCTGCGTGGGCTGGGCTTTGACACGACCGCCGTGCAGATCCTGGCCGGGCTGATGCACGGGGTGTGTGAGCAGGTCGTGGACGACCTGGTGCTGCTGGAGTCGATGGCCGGGCGACCGGTGGACGTAGTCCTCGGCGGCGGGGCGATGGCTGCCTCGGCCTGGTGGCGTCGCGCGTTCGCCCAGGTGCTCACACCCCGGCGGGTCGACTTCGGACGTCACCCGGAGATCGGGGCCACCGGCGCGGCGCTCGTGGCGACCGGCCGGATCACCGATGCCGTGGTGGTGGCCGACATCAGCCGGACGGATGATCAAGCTCCGGCGACCCAGGCATAGGGTGGCGACCGGCGGTCTCGTCCTGAACCGGTCGTAAGGGCAGGGCGTTGACACTGCTCGGGGGCCTGGTTGGATGGACGGCGCTCCCCGAGGTCGCGGCGGACGCGTGGGGAGGAGGAACCCGTGGGTGCAGCACATCAGACGCCCGAGGTGTCACCACATCGCCGGCGTCGTTTCGACGTCCGGGTGGTGCCCCACCGGCGTCGTTCCGCACTGCGTCTGCGGGACTGGCGGATGCGGACCAAGCTCGCCGCCGTGCTGGTCATCCCGTCGGTGGCGTTCCTGGTGATGGCCGGCGTGCAGACCCAGAGCCTCTTCGGTCGCGCGAGCACCCTCGCTGACTTCGCCGCGCAGGTCAGGATCGGCCAGGACATCACCTACCTGGTGCACATGCTGCAGCAGGAACGCGACCGTACCGCCGGTGAGCTGCCCGTCCTGCGCGCCAACGCCGACGAGCAGGGCCGCGCGGCGATGCTGGCCGCGTTGCAGCCCTACCGGGACGCCACCGACGACGCGGCGCGGGCACTGCGGGAGGCGGCCGAGCCGCTGGCCGCGGCCGACACTGCCTGGCGGGACACCTACTCGGTGGCCTCCCAGGCAGTGCAGCAGATCAACTACATCCGCGGCGTGATGGAGACCGTGGTGCTCAGCGACGACACCATCATCGGCAACTACCACCGGGCCGTCGAGGGGCTGCTGACCCTGCTCGCCCAGCCGTCGCCGGGCACCGACCGCCCGGACCTGGCCGACGCGGTGCTGCGGTACGTGCAGTTCGCCCGGGCCAAGGACATGTCGGCGCGGGTCCGCGCGGAGCTGTACACCGCCGCACGCGACAGCGGCTACAGTGCCGACGGCGGGGCACGGCTGGCCGAACTGCGCTCCCGCCAGCTGAACGCGCTGGGCGCGTTCCGGATCGCCGCCACCAACGCGCAGGTGGCCCGCTACGACGAGATGAGTGTGGAGCCGACCTTCGTCGCCGCCGGCGAACTGGAGGATCGGGCGACCGCCCAGATCGCGGCCGGTCGGGTGGTGCTGACCGCCGGGCAGTGGTGGGAGGCCAGCGACAACCGCCACGAGCTGCTGCGCCAGTACGAGGCGGAAATGCTGGCCACGGCATTGGACCAGGCTGAATCGGCCAGCAGCACCCAGTTGCGCCAGACGCTGCTGCTGGTCGGTGTGATCATCACGGTGCTGCTGGTGGCGGTGCTGATCTCGGTGCTGGTCGGCCGCTCGATGGCCCAGTCGATCCGGCTGTTGCGGTCGCAGGCGCTGCGGATCGCCCAGGTCGAACTGCCGGAGGCGCTGGCCCGGCTGCGATCGGTCTCCGGCGGCCTACCGTCCATCGAGGTCTCGCCGGCGGCGGTCCGGTCGCTCGACGAGATCGGTGAGCTGGCCGAGTCGTTCGTGGCCGTGCACCGCAGCGCGGTCGGCGTGGCGGTCGAGCAGGCGACCATGCGGCGTAACGTCAACGCGATGTTCGTCAACCTCGCCCGGCGTAGTCAGGTGCTGGTCGAACGGCAGTTGGAACTGCTCGACGACCTGGAGCGGGAGGAGGGCGACCCGGAGCAGCTGGAGAACCTGTTCAAGCTCGACCACCTGGCCGCCCGCATGCGGCGTAACGACGAGAGCCTGCTGGTGCTGGCCGGCACCGAGTCCACCCGGCGGTGGAACCGACCGATCGGGCTCGGCGCGGTGCTGCTGGCGGCCAGCGCCGAGATCGAGCAGTACCAGCGGGTGCGGCACGAGGACGTGGCCGACCTGTACGTGGTCGGACACGCCGTCGGCGAGCTGGTGCACCTGCTGGCCGAGCTGCTGGAGAACGCCACCGCGTTCTCCCACCCCGCTACGGTGGTGCAGGTGATGGCCCGGGTCGAGGGCAGCGGTGCGGTGATCGAGATCGCCGACCAGGGCCTGGGGATGACCGAGACCTCGCTGGCCGAGGCGAACGCCGTCCTGGCCACCCCGCCGGCCGCCGACGTGGCGTCTGTGGAGCGGATGGGTCTGTTCGTGGTCAGCCACCTGGCGGCCCGGCACGGCATCGAGGTGCGGCTGCACGGTGGCATCGGTGGGCTGGTGGCCCGGATCCGGCTGCCCGGCGCGCTGCTGGCGGCGGCGCCGGCACCGAGTGTCGACCCGGCACCGGCGCCTCGGGTGCCGGCCGGCATGACCGCCCGTGTGGCCGGACGGACCGGCCCGGTGGATCTGCCGGTCGCCGGCCGTCGGCCGAGCACCGTGCCACGCCAGACCCCTCCGGTACGCGCCGAGGACGTGCTCGCCCCGGCAGCGGCCGTCCCGGCCGGCTCCGGCGGCGGTTGGTGGTCACGGGAAGGGCCGGTCGGGACCGTGCCGACGACGGGAGTCGGGCAGCCGGCACCGCCGACGGTCCCGGTGACCGGCGGCACCAACGCTCGCGGCCTGCCGATGCGGGTGCCGATGGCGCAACTGAGTTCGGTGACCCAGCCGGCCCGCCCGGAGCAGCAGCGGCCAGTCCGGCACGATCCCGACCCGGAGGCGGTCGGCGGCATGTTGTCGAAGTTGTACAGCGGTGTGCGGCGGGCCGAGGCCGAGGAGACCATGCAGATACCCGTGCAACCGTCCGGCGTATGGAATGAAGGGGGACGAAGGTGACCACCTTGTCGCAGCAGGCTCGGGATCTGAGCTGGCTGGTCAGCGCGTTCGCGGATCGGGTGCCGGGAGTGGCACACGCGATCGTGGTGTCCTCCGACGGGCTGCTGGTGGCGATATCGGACAACCTGCCCCGGGATCACGCCGACAAGCTCGCCGCCGTCACGTCGGGCCTGATGAGCATCACCGCCGGTGCCGCGCAGATGTTCGACGGTGACGTGGTCAAGCAGACCGTCGTCGAGATGGGCCGGGGCTACTTCCTGGTGATGCAGGTCCGCGACGGGTCGATCCTGGCCACCCTCGCCGGAGCGGACGCCGACATCGGCGTGGTGGGCTACGAGATGGCCCGGCTGACCAAGCAGGCCGGGGACATGCTGACCCCAGCGCTGCGCGCGGAGTTGCAGCAGGCCCTGCCGCGCTGAGCCGGTCTGGCAGGAGGAGCGAGGACGCCCTGACGTCCCGAATGCTGTGCCCTTGGCCTACCGCAGGCCGAGGGTGCCGAGGGCACCGCGGCGGGAGGCCAGCCACCAGGCCAGGGTGGCGGCGATCACCCGGCCGAGCAGCCCGCCCGGCACGAGTCGTTGCCGTACGGACAGCGCGGCCACGTTGAGCACGGCGAACGCTGCGCTGGTGGTGACCACCACGACCACGGCGGCGGCGCGGTGGGGCGTGACGGCCAGCAGCGCCGGCACACCGGCGGTGACGGCCATCGACCAGGTGAGCACGTGGCGGTGGCGGAGCCGGGCGACCAGTCGGTCGGCGGCGAACGAGCCGATCAGGCCACCGGTGGCGCCGGTGGCCAGCAGCAGGCCGAAGCCGAGCGCGCCGAGGCCGAGGGCGTCGCGGGCGTAGAGCACGAAGATCGCGAACCAGGCGGTGTCGGCGGCGGCCACGGCGGCGGTGACCAGCACCAGGGTGCGCAGCATCGGCTGGCGGACCAGCCACCGCAGGCCGGCCAGGATGCCGTCGCCCTGGGCGGTGGACGTGTCGTCGGCGGTGGGTGCGCCGGTGCCGACTCTCGTGCAGGGCCGGTGGCAGGCGTGGTCCCGCGTCGCTGCCGCTACCTCGTGGCGATCGTGTCGGTCGGGCCCTGTGGTGGGTCGGTCGGGAGTCTCGCCGGGCCCAGCGGCGGCGCGCCGTGACTGATGGAACGGAGTGTTCGCGGGCCGAAGAAGAGCCTGATCGCGCGGCCGGAGGCGGGCTATGGCTGGGTGTCTGTGCCCTTTCGAGCTGAACCGTTTATGCCGTCAGCGATGGACAGCACGGGGGTCAATCCCGGATGGGGACCCGTCTGCGCTATCAGCTCGACAGCCCTCGCTCCACACATCCGGCGGCCCCGGAGCCAGGCGGGCGGTGTAAGAAGGGGTCCCCTGCTATGCACGAGGCGTTAGCAGGGGACCCCTCCTTACACCTCAGAGGGCGTTGTCGGCGATGACCTGGCGGTACCAGTGGGCGCTGCGCTTGAGGACGCGGCGCTGGGTGGCGTAGTCGACGTAGATCAGGCCCCAGCGCTGGTCGTAGCCCTCGGCCCACTCGAAGTTGTCGAGCAGCGACCAGACGTGGAAGCTCTCCAGCGGCACGCCGTCGGTGACGGCGCGGTGGGCGGCGGCGAGGTGGTCGCGCAGGAAGGTGACCCGGCCGGTGTCCTCGACGGTGCCGTCGGCGGCGAGCACGTCGGGCGTGGGCAGGCCGTTCTCGGTGACGGTGAGCGGGATGGGGCCGTAGTCGCGGGTGACCCGGGTCAGGATGTCGTACATGCCGTCGGGGTAGATCTGTTGCCACTCCGCCTCGGAGGTGGGCCAGCGGCGTACGGTGCTGCCGGTGGCGGTGACGTAGATCGGGGTGTAGTACTGCACCGCGAGCAGGTCGACGGGGGCGGAGATGATCTCCAGGTCGCCGTCGCGGATGCCGCGCACCATGCGGCTGTCCGGTCCGAGGTCAGCCAGCACGTCCTCCGGGTAGCTGCCCTTGAGGGCGGAGTCGAGGTAGATGCGGTTCTCGTAGCCGTCGTAGAGGCGGGCGGCCTCGGCGGCGGCGGGGGAGCCGTCGGCGGGGTAGCAGGGGTGCAGGTTGAAGGCCGGGCCGATGCGGCCGGTGCTGCTGGTCTCGCGGAGTGCGCGGACCGCGAGGCCGTGGGCCAGCTGCAGGTGGTGGGCGACCAGGTAGGCGGCGTCGGGGTCGCGCAGGCCGGGGGCGTGGTGGCCGGTGAGGTAGCCGTTCTGCACCACGGTCTTGGGCTCGTTGATGGTCAGCCAGACCGGGACGCGGTCGCCGAGGGCGTCGAAGAGGATGGCGGCGTAGTCGGCGAAGCGCTGGGCGACGTCGCGGGACTCCCACCCGCCGGTGTTCTGCAGAGCCTGGGGCAGATCCCAGTGGAACAGCGTGGCCATCGGGGAGATGCCCCGCTCGTGGAGGCCGTCGACCAGGCGGCGGTAGAAGTCGAGGCCGCGTTGGTTGGCGGCGCCGGTGCCGTCGGGCTGGATGCGCGGCCAGGAGATGGAGAACCGGTAGCTGCGCAGCCCCAGGTCGCGCATCAGATCGAGGTCTTCGGCGTAGCGATGGTAGTGGTCGGCGGCGACGTCACCGGTGTCGCCGTTGCGGATACGTCCCGGTGCGTGGCTGAAGGTGTCCCAGACCGATTCGCCGCGACCGTCCTCCTTGGCGGCGCCCTCGATCTGGTAGGCGGAGGTGGCCGCGCCCCAGCCGAAGTCCTGCGGGAAGGGCAGCCGGGCGGCCGGGCTGGGGTCTGGTGCGGTGGTGTCGCCGGGCTGGCAGCCGTCGAGCGCCGCCGTGGTACCCACGGCCGCGGCGGTACCGAGGGCGGCACCGGCGGGGGTGACGGCAGTGGCCGAGAGTGCCGCGTGGCGCAGCAGGTGGCGCCGGGTGAGTATCGACATGGAGTTCTCCTCGTGGATGGGTTGACCGCCTGAGCCCTCGGGAGCGCTCCCAAATAAGGGTAAAGGGTGGGCGGTGCCCGCCGGGGACCGGATCGTCGCAGGTCCGCAGGTGCCTCGGCGGCGGGGACGGCTGGGGGGTGGGAAAGCTGGCGCTGGCCGGTCGGGCGTCAGGTCGGCTGGACCGGGTGCGTCGGGTTCCGCAGGGCGCGGACCGGGATGGCGCGCGCCCGGGGCGGTCGGCGGGCGTCGCACGGTCGGCGGGCGGGTCGACTGCCGGTGCGGGGCGCGCGTGTGACGCGCGTCTGACCCGTCGGCCTCTTTTCCCATCGTGAACGGGGGTTTAGTGTGGGGACGGGGGAGGGCAACCCCCGTCCCCACCGTGTTGCGGTACACGCACGTGCGGATTGGCGTCCCAGTCGTGCGTGTCGCGCGGGAGCCGGGCCACGCGAGTGGCTTGAGGATCCACCTCCCTCCACTGTGTGAGGCGGCGGCTGGCGGCGGTGTCCGGGCTGGCCCGCCGTCGGCCTGTGGTCAACTCCCCGGTGCCGTGGGCACGACTCCGGGTGATCTTCTTTTTGGAACCCTGTCGATGGAAGCGCTCCCATCGACGTTGTTGCGACTGTAACGCCCGTCACGACTTTGTGAAAGCCCCAAAACGAGATCGAAACAAGCTGGTGTTTCCGGAAGTCCTGGCGCTGGCGTTGGGAGCGCTTCCATGACACACTGTCGATCGACCGCGTGGAGCCAGAGACGCGTGAGTGCAGGTCGCCGAGGGCATCCCGGCCACGTCCGGTACGGCGTCCTGATCGCAGCGGGGAGCAGCAGTCGTGCAACCGCGCCCCCGCCGCCCCCGGCCTTCGTGCCGACAGAGACCACCATCCACTGACGCGACGCGGACACCCCTGTCGGCGTCGGCGTCGTTGCCGGGGCGGCACCGCCCCCGGCCTGGTCCGAGGAGACACCGCGCAGATGAGAAATCTGGCAAGACGTCGGCGCCTGGCGTGGCTCGCCGCCGCGGCGCTGGCGATCGGCGGGGTGACCGTGCCCGCCGCCGCCGCACAGGCCGCACCGGCCTGCGACGTGGTCTATGCGACGAACGACTGGAGCAACGGCTTCACCGCCAACGTCACCATCAAGAACCTCGGCGACCCGATCAACGGCTGGACGTTGAAGTTCGCCTTCCCGGGCAACCAGCGGGTGACCCAGGGCTGGTCGGCCCGGTGGACCCAGAGCGGCACCGAGGTCACCGCCGTCAACGAGTCGTACAACGGCAACCTGGCCACCGGTGCCAGCACCACCATCGGCTTCAACGGCTCCTACACCGGCAGCAACCCCAAGCCGACATCGTTCTCGGTCAACGGGGTCACCTGCGGCGGCGTACCGCAGCAGCCGCCGACGGTGAGCCTGTCGGTGCCCGCCGGGCCGTTCGTGGCCCCGGCCGACGTGCCGCTGACCGCGACGGCCAGTGACGCTGACGGCACCATCACCAGGGTCGAGTTCTACCGCAACGGGTTGCTGGTCAACACCGACACCACCGCCCCGTACGCGTACACGCTGGAGGATCTGCCGGCCGGCGCGTACACGGTGCAGGCGCGGGCGTACGACAACGCCAACCTCTCGGCGGTGGCGGAGCGGTCCTTCACCGTCACCGCGGCCACCGGCCCGGCGCTGGTCGCCACGCCGTCGTCGGTCAGCGTGCCGGAGGGCGGCACCGCGACGTTCAACCTCAAGTTGGACCGGGCACCCACCTCGAACGTGGCGGTGAGCCTGGCGCGGACCGGTGACTCGGACATCACCGTCACCCCGACCTCGCTGACGTTGACGCCGAGCAACTGGAACACCGGCGTCAACGTGACCGTCCGGGCGGCGGAGGACGCCGACACCGCCGGCGGTACCGCCACCATTACCGCCTCGGCCACCGGCTACGCGCCGCTGGCGATCACCGCCACCGAGATCGACAACGACGTGCCCGGTGGCGGCGACGGCGAGTACGTGGAGCGGTTCCTCGCCCAGTACGGCAAGATCAAGAACTCGGGGTACTTCAGCCCCGAGGGCGTGCCGTACCACTCCATCGAGACGCTGATCATCGAGGCGCCGGACCACGGCCACCAGACCACCTCCGAGGCGTTCAGCTTCTGGCTGTGGCTGGAGGCGTACTACGGGCGGGTGACCCAGAACTGGGCGCCGTTCAACAACGCCTGGACGGTGATGGAGAACTACATCATCCCGTCCTCGGCCGACCAGCCGACCGCCGGCTCCCCCGGAGACGCCCAGTACGCCGGCGAGTTCGACCTGCCCAACCAGTACCCGGCGCAGTTGGACGCGTCGGTCCCGGTGGGCCGCGACCCGCTGCGCGCGGAACTGCAGCAGACCTACGGCACCGGTGACATCTACGGCATGCACTGGCTGCTGGACGTCGACAACACCTACGGCTTCGGCCGCTGCGGTGACGGCACCACCCGGCCGGCGTACATCAACACCTTCCAACGGGGCAGCCAGGAGTCGGTGTGGGAGACCGTGCCGCAGCCGTCCTGCGACACCTTCCGCCACGGCGGCCAGTACGGCTACCTGGACCTGTTCACCAAGGAGTCGAACGCCCCGGCGCGGCAGTGGAAGTACACCAACGCGCCGGATGCCGACGCTCGTGCCGTGCAGGCCGCCTACTGGGCGCTGACCTGGGCCAAGGAGCAGAACAAGCAGGCCGACGTAGCGGCCACCGTGGCCAAGGCCGCCAAGATGGGCGACTACCTGCGGTACGCGCTGTTCGACAAGTACTTCAAGCGCATCGGTAACTGTGTCGGGCCCAGCCAGTGCCCGGCGGGCAACGGCCGCGACTCCGCCCACTACCTGCTCTCCTGGTACTACGCCTGGGGTGGCGCGTACGAGGCCAGCCAGAACTGGTCGTGGCGGATCGGCTCCAGCCACAGCCACTTCGGCTACCAGAACCCGTTCGCGGCATGGGCAATGACCAACGTCGACGAGCTCAAGCCGCGCTCGGGTACCGCCGCGGCGGACTGGACCAACAGCCTCAACCGGCAGTTGGAGCTCTACACCTGGCTCCAGTCGGCCGAGGGCGGCATCGCCGGTGGCGCGACCAACAGCTGGAACGGGCGCTACGGCGAGCCGCCGGCAGGCACGGCGACCTTCTACGGCATGTTCTACGACGTCGACCCGGTATACCACGACCCGCCGTCGAACCAGTGGTTCGGGATGCAGGCCTGGTCGATGCAGCGCATCGCCGAGCTGTACCTGGTCAGCGGCAACGCCCGGGCCAAGGCGCTGCTGGACAAGTGGGTGCCGTGGGCGATCTCGCATACCACGCTGGGCACCAACTGGTCCATCCCGTCGGACATGCGGTGGACGGGGCAGCCCAACAACTGGAACCCGAACAACCCGCAGCCGAACACCAACCTGCACGTCGAGGTGACGGTCAAGGGCCAGGACGTCGGGGTCGCCGCCGCCTACGCCCGTACGCTCATCGCGTACGCGGCGAAGTCGGGCAACGCGGCGGCGAAGACCACCGCCAAGGGTCTGCTGGACGCGCTGCACGCCAACAGCGACGCGCAGGGTGTCTCGACGGTGGAGAAGCGGGGCGACTACCGCCGCTTCGACGACGTCTACGACGCCTCCACCGGGCAGGGTCTCTACGTCCCGCAGGGATGGAGCGGCCGGATGCCCAACGGTGACGTCATCGCCCCGGGCAAGAGCTTCCTCGACATCCGGTCGTTCTACAAGAACGACCCGGCGTGGCCCAAGGTCCAGGCATACCTCGACGGTGGGCCGGAGCCGGAGTTCCGCTACCACCGGTTCTGGGCGCAGGCGGACGTCGCCATGGCGTACGCCGACTACGGGAAGTTGTTCCCCAACGGCTGACCGGAGCTCCTCCGGGTGGGCGGTGACCCACCCGGAGGCTTCGGCCGGGCCTCGGGGGTAGAGGCAGGCACCGGCCGACGACGGCCTGACACCCACGGTCAGGCCGGGGTGGGTCGGCCGCTCTGGCCGACGCAGCGGAGCGGTCGACCCACCCCACCGCCCTCGATCCTGAGGGCGGGTACACAGATCGCGGAAAATCGTGACCGTCCCGGGATCACAACCCGGCCCGGGACGGAGTAACGTACATCACCGGAGAGGCCGCTCCCCCCGTGGCGGCCTCTCCCTTATTGTGCGGATTCCTTCCCGTTCGTCTCGGCGTCCGGCGCGGGCTCCGCCCCCGGCACGACCGGATGCCGCAACCCCGGGTGACCGGCCGGCAGCGACCGGCGTACCACGGCCCAGCTGACCGCCAACGCCGCCGCCACCAGCGGCCAGGTCATCCCCACCCGGGCCGCGGCCAACGCGAGCACCTGCCCGCCCAGGTACAGCGGCAGGAAGACCGCCAGCCGCAGCACGTAGGTCGCCGTCCAGACCCAACTGGCCCGACCGTACGCGCGCAGCAGCGCCGGATCGCGCCGCCACCGCCCGCGCTGGCCCAACGCCGTACCGACCACCACACCGAGCAGCGGCCAGCGCAGCACGATGCTGGCCGCCCACGCCAGGGCGCTGGCGGCGTTGGCCAGCAACTGGACGAGGAAGAAGTCCTCGGCGCGGCCGGTACGCACCACCACCAGCGCGGCCACGCAGACGGCCAGCAGCCCGATCACCACCGACCGGGGCCGGTCGCCGCGCCGCAGCCGCCAGGCGGCCACCACCGCCCCGGTCACCAGGGCCGCAGCGACCCCGACGCGTACCGACTGGCCGGCCACCAGCCACCCCAGCGTGAAGGCGACCGGCGGCAGTGTGGCGTCGATCGCTCCCTGTCGCCCGCCGAGCAGATCGGCCAGCGACTCCGGTCGCTGCGCCGCAGTCGGTTCGCGTTCCGACGTACCGGTCACCATCGCCTCCTTCACCTGCGCCCCAACCTATCCCCGCGACACCGGCGGGCCAGCGGCCGTCCGGCCGCATGGTGCCGCTAAGTTGTCCGGGTGCGCGTGACGCCCCGGGGTGGGACTGCGGTGTGGCTGGTCGTCCTGGTCCTCGTCCAGGTGGCGGCCTTCGTCGTCCTGTGGCGGCTCGCCCTCTACACCGGGCTCGGCCAGTGGATCGACACGGTGGCGCTGACCGGCAACAGGATCGGCCGCGACCACATCGAGGAACCGGTCGACCGCATCCTCAACGCCATGTCCGTGGTGTCGCTGCTGGCGGTCACCGTGACGATCGGGTTCATCGCGTTGATGCGGGGTCGGATCGCGCTGGCGGTCGCCGCCACCGCATTGATCGCCGGCGCCAACGTCAGTACCCAACTGCTCAAGTACGGCCTGTCCCGCCCCGACTACGGCATCGACCCCGAACGCGCGTTCGTCGGCAACAGCCTGCCCAGCGGCCACACCACCGTCGCCGCCTCCGTGGCGGTGGCCCTGGTGCTGGTGCTGCCGCCACGCGTACGGGCCCTCGGCGCGGTGATCGGTGCCGCCTACGCCGCCGCCGCCGGAGTAGCCACCCTGTCGGCGGGCTGGCACCGCCCCAGCGACGCGGTGGCGGCGTTCCTCGTCGTCGGCGTCTGGGCGGCCCTGGCCGGACTGCTGCTGCTGATCACCCAGCGCGAGCAGGCCGAGGTCGCCCCGGGCGACGCGCACCGGCTCACCGTGACACTGCTCGGCGTCGGCGGGCTCCTGGCGATCGCCGGCTGCGTCCTGGCCCTGTGGTGGCTGATCGGCGTGCGAGCCACACCTCCGCAGGACCTCGGCCGCCGACCACTGTTCCTCGGGTACGCCGGCAGCGCCGCCGGCATCGCCGGGACAATGGGTGTCGTGATGGCATTGGTGCTGGCCTCCGTGCACCGCATCGTCCCCCGCCACCAGGGCTGACCCGTGTCGACCGAGAAGTTCCGGATGATCCGCGCCGCCTTCGCCGACGAGTGCGCCCGGCTGGGCGAGGTGCTGACCACCCTCGACGACGCGGACCTGGCCCGCCCCACCGACTGTCCACCCTGGAACCTGGCGGAACTGCTGGCGCCCTGAACCGGCCGGCCTGGCTGACCCCCGCCGCCGAACAGGCGCTGCTCGACGGCTCGGGAGTGCCGCTGCTGTCCATCGGCCGCTGAGGCGAGCCGGGCCTGCGGCCCTCTCCGGCAGCCTGGCCGTGTCGGGTATGGCGACGAGCGGGACGAGAGATGGGTAGATTGAATCTACGTATTTTTGGTCTACGTAGATTGGGATTACTTCATGGCAGGATCCTTCGTCGGCCGAACGATCGAGCTTGCCTCGTTGCAGAAACGGCTGGACCGGGTCCGAACAGGGGCGGCCGGGCTGGCGGTCACTATCCGGGGCCGGCGTCATCGTTGTCGACGAGGTCCCATGGCTTGCCGAGCAGGATGCGATCTTCGACGGCGCGTTGCAGACGGCGTGGGACCGGCTGCTGTCCACCAAGCCCGTTCTCCTTCTTCTCCTCGGCAGCGACGTCCACATGATGGAGCGCCTGACCGCATACGACCGTCCGTTCTTCGGCCGCGCCGACGCGCTCGTGCTCGGTCCGCTGAACCCTGCGGAGACGGCGCATGCGCTGGATCTCAGCGGGGCAGACGCAATCGACGCCCATCTGATCTGCGGAGGTCTCCCGGGCATCGTTCGGGCCTGGCCACCGGCCACGCCGCCACTGGCCTTCCTCGAGGAGGAGTGCGCGGATCCCGCCTCGGTCGTCTTCAGCATCCCGGAAGCGGCGCTGCTGGCCGAGTTTCCCACGCCGGACCAGGCACGCCGCGTCCTTGAGGCGATCGGTGGCGGGGATCGAGCCTATGCCAACATCGCCTCGACGGCAGGCGGTGCCCAATCTCCGCTCGCGTCCGGTCTGCTCTCCCCACTCCTGCGTAGGCTGGTGGAGGAGAAGAGAGTGCTGGCCGTCGACGAGCCGCTGTCAACGAAGCCCAGCAGACCGGCGTTGTATCGGGTCGCCGACAGCAACCTGCGCCTGTACCTGACCATTCTCCGTAGCGCGCAGGAGCAGGCCCGCCGAGGCCGCCCAGAGGCAGCCTTCCAACTCGTCCAGCGGCGGTGGACGAGTTGGCGCGGTCGCGCCGTCGAACCGCTCATCCGAGAGTCCCTGGAACTCGCCGCGATCTCCGGAATCCTGCCGTGGTCAGATGTGCAGGCGGTGGGGGGCTGGTGGAACCGCCAGTTCAACCCGGAGCTCGACATCATCGGCGCGGATCGGGCACCGGTGGCGCAGACCGTCTACTTCGCAGGCTCCATCAAGTGGCTCGGTAGCCCATTCGACGCGCGGGACCTTGCCGATCTGGCTTCGGGCGCGGCGCAGGTGCCCGGCTTCGAACCCGGTCGTTGTGGGCTTGTGATCGTCTCCCTCAGCGGCCTGTCGCCACAGGTCGACTCGACGAAGGCAGATGTGGTGTGGGGCCCTTCGGAGGTCGTGTCTGCCTGGAGAAGGTAACCGCGTCGACCGCCTACGCCGCTCGACAGTCCAGATGCTCCTCCAATCGCTCCCGCAACCCGCGATTCAACACTGCCTTGACCAGCTGCTCATGGCGCGCTAGCGGCAGTGCGCTGCCAGGGACTTCAGCGGCCGGAGTATCTTTCGGCGTCGTGCGCTGGATCGGACAGTGCGGGGATCTGGTCGAGTTGGTCCGGGCGAAGGTGGGTCGTAACGATCCCCGGGAGGTCTTTGCGCGGGCCGAAGCTCAGTACCTCGTGCGGAGTGACGACGAGGTCGACTGGGAAGTCGTGGGCCGCGTGAGGCAGGTCGGAGTCGAGAAGTTGGCTCTCGTGGACGGTCGTGGCGATGGTGGTGTCCGTGGTGGCGAGGCCGGCGTCAGCGAGCAGAGCGACCTCCAGATCCGAGTAGCCGGCGCCCTTGCCGATCCGTGTGCCGTCGTATCGGCTGATGGCGACGCTGCCGCAGACGATCAGGTCAATTGGTTGCATCTCGTTCACGGCGACGGTGGGGGCGACCTCTGGTGCTCGGGTGCTGGTGGCAGCGATGTCGAACGGGGTAGTCAGGGTGGTGGGGTCGAGGAGATAAAAGGGCTTGGGGGTGGCGAGGCGCGGTACCGCCATGTACAGCAGTTTGCCGTCTAGGAGCGCGCGTATCCGGACGGGAAGCTGGGCGCGGTCGGGGTTGCACTTGATGACTCGTGCTGCTTTCCAGGCTTCCAGATTGGCGAGTCGGTCGGCGGCGGTGTCCTTGCCGACGAAGTCGGGGATGTGCCCGTGTACCCCAATGGGGGCGGTGCCCTCACGTTCCAGCAGGTTCCAGACGTGCTGCCGAACGGTCTGCTTGGCGCGGTCGATCTCGGCGAGGCTGGTCACGCGGTGGCTCCTACTGGCTCATGAGGGTGAGGAGTCGGTCGTTGACGTCCTGAACGCCTGGCTGATCCCGCCAGGGGCGTAGCTGGCGGGCCGCGCCGAAGGTGAGGTTGAGGCCGCCTCCGGCGCGGGTTCGTTCGATCACGTCGATGGCCTCGTGAAGGTAGGTGGTGGCCGCGTCGATGTCGCGTTGCAGGATGCTGGCGAGAGCCAGGTTGCCCAGGACGACTGCGGTGGACTTGCTGCGGTTGGCGATGAGATGTCTGGCGTTCTCCAGGGCGGAGATCGCCTCGGCGGGCTTGTTCAGGAACAGCCAGCACGAATCCACGAGCCGGGTGAAGTGACTCGGGCAGAAGAGAGCGGCTGCTGGATCGTCAGCGTTGACTGCATCAATGTGCTCCTCGGCGGTTACGAGGGCGTCCGAGCAGGCTCGGGACTGGCCGAGCATCGCGTGGGCCTCGGCGCGATGCAGGTGCGCGAGGCCGGCGATGACGTGACTGTCGTTGCTGCTGACAGTTGCGGCGTTGGTGGTCAGGACCAGGCTGCTGGTGGGCTGCTTGGTGCCGTAGAGGGAGAGGTAGCTCTTGCGTAGGAGTGCGTTGGCCTCTGTGACGACATCGCGGATCTCCCGGGCGGCGCTGATCGCTTGGTCGAAGTACGCGGCACTGGCTTTGTGATCGCGCCGCTGGGAAGCGTCCCAGACGAGTTGGCCCATCAGCGTGGCGGACTCGGCGACGGCTGCCGTCAGCTCGCGGTGCACCGCGCCGGCGCTTGCGTGCTGACGGAGAAAGATTGCCTGCCCGTGGAGTTGCCCGGCTTCGGCAAGAAGGCGGGTAGAAGGCAACCGATCGTACTGTTGGTCGAGAACCCCCACCCGCTCGCGAAGGTGCGCGACGGCGACCAGGTCAACGCGACGGGGATGGCGCAGCACGTAGGCGAGACGCTCGTCTGGTGGGTCGGGAGGCTGGCCGACATCGGCCAGAAGGTCGGCCAGGTCCTCGATCGACAGCCGGAGGGCCGCTGCTAAGCGTGGTCGATGCCAGGGTTGAGGATCGGTGTCCGCGCGTTCCCAGCGCACCACTGTCGAACGGTCGACGCCGAGGGAGACGGCCAGGCATTCCTGGCTCAGCCCGATCGCCTTGCGGCGCTGCGCCAGCCGGTGCCGGCGTTTGCCCGCCACGTGATCCTCCCTTGGTCGTCGGTTATCACGACAACATTCACGCAGGTCACGCCTGGTGACGCAATGGGTATGCATCAGTTCTGCGTCATCGCCGCAATGGGCATGGTCGGCTGGTTCCGGTTGGTTGGATGCATGGGCCTTGGCGGACGGCGGTGCGGCGGCACAGCCGCGTATGGCTGCCACGCGAGAACAACTCCCCGCCTGCGTACTGCCCACGGGGCTGCGTGGGTGGGTGACCGGCGGTCCGCTCCCAGCCGCCGCCTGGGTGGCGGTGGGCTTGCCTCGCCAGTGGCGGGCCCACCGCTGCCGACATTCCGAGGTGAAGGGTGAGGAAAGGCGTGAGCCTGTATATCTCCAGCAACGTGAGATCGGGTCAGCCGGGGAGACCGCGCCTGGTGCATGCGGTGTCGTCCCTGTCTGCCAGGGTGAGTTGAGGCCAGCGGTTCATAGCAAGTCCGCCGGACAGGGCGAGTTGAGGATTGAGAAGCGTTGACTACTGCTGTTGACATGGCCGTGGCCGAGGATGGGGTCATGAGTCGTAAGAAGGGACCGCGTTCGGGTGGTCCGCGTGCCCGCCGGTCGTTCACCCCGGGTCAGAAGTTGGAGCTACTGGCCGGATACGAGAAGGCCGTCGCGGCCGGTGACGGTGGGGCGTTCCTGCGGCGTGAGGGCTTGTACTCGTCGTTGATGTCGGAGTGGCGCCGGGCCCGTGACGCCGGGTTGTTGCAGGGCAAGCCGGCTGGGCAGACGGTAGGGCGGCCGTCGGCGGAGCAGGCGGAGATCGCCCGGTTGCGCCGTGAGCTGGAACTGGCGCAGGCGAAGTTGGCGCGGACGGAGACGGCGTTGACGATCATGGGAAAAGCGCGCGAGCTCTTGGAGGACATCTCCAGGAGCGAGCCGGACGGTCCGGACGTGTTCGGGCTCGGCAGACGCTGATGGACACCTACCACCAGCTGACCAGCGCGAAGGTCCCGACGCGGGAGGCGAAGCGGCTGACCGGGATCGCTCGGTCCAGCGCGGATCGGGACCGGCGGCGTCCGACACCGGCCCGGCCGATGCGACGCACGCCAGCGAACGCGCTCACCCTGGCCGAGCGGGAGCATGTGCTGCGGCTGGTGAACAGCCCGGAGTTCGTCGACGCGGCCCCGGCGCAGATCTACGCGGCGCTGCTGGATCAGGGTGTGTACGTCGGCTCGATCGCCACCATGTACCGGATCTTGCGCGAACACGAGCAGGTCCGCGAGCGTCGCCGGCAGGCCCGGCGCCCGGCCCGGCAGCGCCCGGAGCTGGTCGCCGACGCGCCGCGGCAGGTCTACACGTGGGACATCACGAAACTCGCTGGCCCCGTGAAAGGGATCTACTACGACGCGTACGTGATGATCGACGTCTACTCCCGGTACATCGTCGGCGTCCGCGTGCACGCCCGCGAGTCCGGCCCGCTTGCCGAGAACATGATGCGCGAGGTGTTCGACGTCCACGGCGTCCCCCACGTGGTCCACGCCGACCGGGGCACGTCTATGACCTCGAAATCGGTCGCTGACCTGCTCGAAGACCTTCAGGTAGCCCGCTCGCACTCGCGGCCCAAGACGTCCAACGACAACCCGTACAGCGAAGCATGGTTCAAGACGTTGAAGTACGCGCCGGTCTTCCCCAACCGGTTCGCGTCGCTCGCCCACTCCCGAGCGTTCATGAACGACTTCGTCACCTGGTACAACCACGCCCACCGGCACTCCGGAATCGGCCTGCACACCCCCGCCGACGTCCACCACGGCCGCCACCACCAAGTCCACGCCGCACGCCTCGACACTCTCGCCGCAGCCCGCGCCGCGCATCCGGAACGGTTCGGCGCCACCACCCGGACCACACCAAAGATCCTCGACCTGCCCGAACAGGTCTGGATCAACCAACCCCAGCCCCAGCCGCAACAACAAGCCGCTTAACTCCCGTTGGCCTCAAACCCTTGACACGTTCCGCGTTGGCGGCGGATCCGCCGTTGTTCACCTACGCGTGGCGTCGTTTCTTCCACCGCCGCGGTCGAGTGACGGGTCACCGGTGAGCCTGGAAGCGGCGGGGGCCGGCGAGCACTCTCCTCTGGGTCATGTGCCGTCGCAGCCGGGATGGAACTGTCGGGCCTGTGGTCTTGCCTGGCCCTGCGGTCCGGCGAGGGAATCACTGATCGCGGAGTACGAGGGCAACACCACCGCGTTGTCGCTGTACCTCGCGGCGTGTCTGCACGAGGCTATCGACGATCTGCGGGAACTCGACGTCAGGAGCACGGGCGGCTGCGGTGGCGTCTTCGACCGCTTCCTCGGCTGGATCGACCAGCAGCCCAAACCTGACCAGATGCCGCCGCACGAACCAAGGGTAGGGCCATAGGTGGTGTCGAGGCGTCGGGTCTGTCACGGGCCTTCACCGCGATCTTCGTACTCCCTCAGGATCAGCTGAGGGCTTCCGCAAGTCAGACCAGAAACGGACTCTCATCGTGGTCTATCGACCAAGGCCGAACAATCTGCTCCGCGCGGCGCGGTTGGCGCGGCTGTCTCCGTCAGGTTCGGGGCGGCCGATGTCCCGGCAGGATCTGGCGGATGCCGTCAACGCCTACACCTACAAGCACATGGGACGTCGTGTCGCGGTGGATGCCCGCTATGTCGGCAAGCTCGAACGCGGTGAGCACCGGTGGCCGTTCGAGCCCAACCGCACGGCACTGCGGCAGGTGTTGGGCAAGGCCACCAACGCCGAACTCGGCTTCTTCGTGATTCAGGGGCACGGGCGAGACCCCGAACTGCACTCGGCCCCACCGGCGGAGGCTCCTCCTGTCTTCGCGGACGCCCCAGGCGTGGCAGCCGCAGGCTACGAGTCCGGTGAGCAGGGCGGTGGGGTGGTCGCTCCCGACGGCGTGCCGACGGCACGGGTGACGCTGACCGTCGAGGCGACACAGGTCAGGATCGTGCATGACGATGATCAGGCCGGACGTGTCGTGATCATGGCAGGGCCGGTCGAGCTGCGCATCGAACCATCCGTCATCGCGGAGGTCGGAACCGACACGGCATGCCGGGCGTGATCTAGCGCGGCTCGATGCGGTGGTACGGGTGGGTGGTCATGGTGAGCTGGCCGCCGACGACCGCCGGATCGGTGGCGACCAGGTCGGCGGCCGGGCCCGGGGGCAGGGCGAGGACCAGGGCGCCGATGAGGTCTCCGGACGGTCGTTCGTCGGGTCGCCAGATCGGGCCGGCGACCACGGCTGTGCCGGCGTCGACCTGGCGCTGGATCCAGGCCATGTGGGCTGCGGCGTTGCGCTGTGCGGCCAGCGGCCGGGAGCGGTCCCACGCCGGGCCGGCGTGGACCAGGACGAGACTGTTGGCGGGCGGTTGATCCATCAGGCCAGGATGACCGCCCGGATGAGCGTCTGTCGATATCCCGGTCTGTGCAGGGCGTGGCACGAACAGGCGAGGCGCGGTCAGGCGGGGGAGCGCGGTGCCGGGACGTGCGGGACGGCGGTGCGCAGATGGGCCAGCACGACCGGGTCGATGCGGCCGGGCACCAGGCGTTCCTCCAGGTTCTCCATCCCGGCCCAGGCGACCAGGGCGTCCTCCGGCTCGGTCGGGTCGGCGGGGTGCCCGAGCGCGGTCAGCAGTCCGGCCACCTCGACGGCGAGCGTGCCGGCCAGGTCGAGCAGGGTGGCCGGGTCGGGGCGGCTGAACATCCGGGTGTGTACCGCCAGCAGCCGCTCCAGTTCGGTGATCGGGTCCGGGTGGTCGTCGACGCGCAGGTCGATGGACACGTCGCCGGTGCCGGCGTACCCGCTGCCGCGCTGGACCACCAGCAGGCCGGCGCTCTGCTGGCCGCGTCGGTCGCCGCCGGCGGTCTGGCCGGCGCGCAGCGCGGCGACCAAACGTTGCGCGAACGGCAGGTCGGCGCCGGTCAGCCAGGTGTCGCGCAGGGCGTCGATCACTTCGGGGCCGGTAAGGATGTTGCCCTGGGCGGCCCAGCCGTCGCCGGTCTGGCCGCCGGCCCAGTCGCGGCAGTGCGGGCCGGTCCAGGTGGCGCCGGGGCCGGTGGCGGCGACCACACCGAGTTGCCGGTGGTCGCGTTCCGGGTCGGCGGCGACCAGGCCGGCGACCACGTGGGCGGCGGGGACCCCGGTACGCAGCAGGGCCAGCCCCTGCGGCCGATAGGCGAGGTTCACGTGGGCCTGGGTGGCGATCGCGCCGATGTCCGCCTCGGCCGCCGGGACGAGGGCACCGGCGGCCAGGAACCGGCTGGCCACGGCGATGCCGTGCGTCTGGCCGTCGGCGGAACGGGCGACGATCGAGAAGGTCACGCCAGACAGATTAGCGCTGGTCAGGGTCGTGTTGCCGGTGCCAGGCGGCGGGGTGTCAGAAGGGTGGGGCGGCCGGTTCGGGGGCCTTGTTGTGGGCGGGCAGGGAGTCGGTGAGGGCGACCACGCCGAGCACCACGAGGACCAGCATCTGCGAGTAGACCGGCGGGTGCTGGATGGCCAACTCGTAGCCGATGGCGGTGGCGGTGAGACCGGCCACCATCACCAGGTGGGTGTCGGCAGCCGGCCGATGCCGGCCGGCTGCCGGGCGTGGGCGACCGCCTCGGCGAGGATCTGGCCGGCACGCTGCACGTAGATGCGCCACAGCAGGATCGAGATGGCCAACGTCAGCGCGAACGTCACGGTCTCCGCCAGCGGGTAGGGGTAGTCACTGTAGGAGAAGCTGGCGACCAGCACGGTCTCGCCGAGGGCGATGAGGAAGAACTGCTGGTAGCGCTCGGCCAGGTGCTCGCCGGAGATGTCCCACCGGGAGACCGTCGAGCGGCCCAGCCCGGGCACCGGATAGCCGTACCTCCCGCAGACGTACTCCAGGCCCAGCGCGCCCGTCCACAGGACCACCCGCAGGCTGATCGGAAGCAGCGCGCCCACGATCCACAGCACCCCCGAGGCGGTGAAGGTGATCGCGGTCCGCGACTTCAGGGCACGTTCGGGGGTGCCGTACGCGAGCAGGATCAGCGGGCGGGCGACCTGCGCCACCACGTACGCCACCGCGAAGGCCAACCCGGTGTCGGTGAGCGCGTGGGGGATCGCCACGCCCATCACCATGCTGCAGACCAGGGCGATCATCACGATCAGCTGCACCCCGGCGTGGTACGGGTCGTAGCGGCTGGTCGCCCAGGCGGTGTTCTGCCACAGTGCCCAGAGCGCGAGCAGCAACAGCAGTGTCTTCAGGCCCCCGGTCACCGGGGTCCACCCCGAGGCGCCCCCGGGTTCCAGCGCCAGTCCCTCGAACGAGCGGGCGGAGATGCGGGTGAGCGCGAACACGAAGACCAGGTCGAAGAAGAGTTCCAGGAACGTGGCCCGGCCCGGCTGGGAGACCGGCGCCAGCCGGCCGGCGACGTGCGTCACGGTCGGCCGCCCCGTCCCCCGGGTCCAGCTCATCCTGCTGTCGTAACACCGTCAGGGGCAGCTCAGGGCGTCAATCCGGGAAGCCGACCAGATCTTGCTCGCCGGGCGCGACAGCGGGCACCATCGACCGATGACGACGCGATGGGCAATGACGGTGCCGCTGGGCGCGATCCCGCTCGCCGACCACGCCGCGATGTACGCGGCGCTCGCCGACGCCGGTTTCACCGACGTGTGGTCCGCCGAGGTCAACGGGGCCGACGCGTTCACTCCGCTGGCCCTCGCCGCGGCCTGGCAGCCGCGACTGCGCCTGGGTACCGCCGTCACCCCGGTGTTCACCCGAGGGCCGGGACTGCTGGCGATGAGCGCCGCCGCGCTCGCCGACGTCGCCCCCGGCCGGTTCGCCCTCGGTATCGGCGCGTCGTCGCCGGTGGTGGTCAGCGACTGGAACGCGGTGGAGTTCACCGAACCGCTGCGGCGTACCCGCGATGTGCTGGCGTTCCTGCGGGCCGCGCTGCGCGGGGAGACCGTCGACGGGGCCTTCGACACCTTCGCCGTACGCCGCTTCACGTTGGAACGACCGCCGCTGGTGCCGCCGCCGCTGCTGCTGGCCGCGCTGCGTCCCGGCATGCTGCGGCTGGCCGCCGCCGAGGCCGACGGGGTGATCCTGAACTGGCTGGCCGCCACCGACGTGCCCCGGGCGGTGGCCGAGTTGGGTGAGCGGCGCCCGCAGTTCGAGGTGCTCTCCCGGATCTTCGTCTGTCCGACCGAGGACGTCGACCACGCCCGCGCCCTGGGCCGACGGATGATCACCAGCTATCTGACCGTGCCCGCCTACGCGGCGTTCCACCGCTGGCTCGGACGCGAGGAGGCGCTGGCCGGCATGTGGCGGGCCTGGGCGGCCGGTGACCGGTGCGGCGCCCTGGCGGCGGTGCCGGACGAGGTGGTCGACGCGCTGGTCCTGCACGGCTCACCCGAGCGGTGCCGCGCCCAGGTACGCCGCTACACCGAAGCCGGTGTGGACGTGCCCGTGCTGGCTCTGCTGCCCACGCCGGAGGTGCCCGCCGGGGACCCCGCAGCCCTGGCCACGCTGGTCGCCCGGCTCGGCGTCGACGCGGCGGAGGCGGCGTGAACCTCACCGCTGGTGCTGGGGCCTCTGCGGCCGCCCCGTGGCGGCGCCGTGCGGCGGACCTGCGGGGTGGCCGCCGTGGCGGCGGTTGGCCGCTGTCACGTGTCGTCGGGAGCGCGGCCCGCCGCCGACGCCTCACCTGCCATGCCACGGCGACTCCGGTCACCGCGACGATTGTGCCGATCACCACCAGCCACATGTCCATGGCTCGATGCTAGGAGGTGGGGTCGAGGGTCACCGGTGCCAGCGCAGTGGCCCCGGGTGCACCGACCACAGCAGCCGCCGCCACCAGGACCGCCCGGCCCGCAACCGGCTCGTGTAGGCCCCGGCCGCTCCGGCGGCGGCTCCGGCCTGTTCCTCGGTGACCGCACCGGGAGCGAACCCGACCTGGTTGACCAGCCGGGCCAGGTCGTCGACGGCGACGCAGGCCGGATCCGCCGGCCCGCCCTCGACGTTTCCGGTCGCGTCGGTGGTCCCGGTCGCCCCGGTCCCGTGGCCGGACGCCTGCGCGATGTCGGCCCCGATTCCGGCGTCGGGTCCGCGTGCAGTGTCGGCCCTGAGTTCGGCGTCGGCCCTGGATCCGGTATCGGTCAGGGCCTGTCGGGCGCGTGCGGCGACCTCGCTGGCGGACAGGTCGGCAGGCACCGGCTGCCCGGCCAGCCGCAACGCGTCGGTCAGCTCCCGCCAGGCGCCGACGACCCGGTCACCGGGGTCACCCCGCGACAACCGGGCCCGGGTCTGCGCCCGCCGCAACACCGCCAGCGTGCCCAGCACGCCCACCACCACGAGCAGCAGACCGCCGCCGGTCCCGGCCGCCAGCACCGACCTCGGCACCCCGCCGGAGCGCTCAGGCCCGCCCGGGGCCGCCTGCGCCGGGGGCGAGGCAGTCGGTTCCAGCGTCGGCTCCGGCTGCTCCGACGGCGGCGGATCCTCCGGCTGCGGCCGGAAGTCCTCCTCCACCGGCCGGGGCTCCTCGTCGGGGCGGGGCAGCGGATCGAACGACACCCATCCCAACCCCTCGAACAACACCTCCGGCCAGGCGTACGCGTCGGCCGCCCGCACCGGACCGGCACCCGGCGCGGCGAACCCGACCACCACCCGCGTCGGCAACCCCGCCAACCGGCCCAGCACCGCGAAGGAGGCGGCGAACTGCTCCGAGGTGCCGCGCTGCCCACCGGCGTTGCGTGGTCCGAACAGGAAGAACCCCAGATTCGGGTACGCGTGCCCGCTGGGCGCGTCGGCGACCAGCCGGTAGTGCTCGGCGAGCCACTGCTCGATCGCCGCCGCCCGCGCGTACGGGGCGCCGTTCTCCTCCATCAGTTGGGTGGCCAACCGTCGTAGCTGCTCCGGCACCCCGTCGGCGACGTGCAGCACCCGTGCCACCTCGTCACCGGCCGGTGTGTTCGCGGTGGCCAGCAGGTTCGCGTCGGGGTGTTCCCGCGCCGACGTCACGGTGTACCGCAATCCAGGGGAGAGCCCGTCCGGACGGATCAGCGTGCCGGTGTCCGGGTCGTACGCGACCCGCGCCCCGCTGACCTCCCAGGGCGTTGGTACGGCGGGCAGCAACCGTCCACTGAGTTCACCGACCGTGATCTCCTGCCGGACCGTGTCCACGGTGGCGTACGGGGACGGCTCGGGGGCGGGCAGGATCCGCCCGGCGTTGCGGTAGGTGGCACCGACCCGCCAGGTGACCCCGTCGTAGTCGCTGAGCACCGCCAACCGGATCCGCACCCCGTCCGACGACGGCGTCGCGTCGGGCCGCTCGGTCGACACCTGGAACAACTGCTGGTCCGGGTTCAGCGCCCACCCGGAGATCCGGATCAGCGGGTTCTCGTCCAACGTCTGCACCTGAGGCGGCTCCACGTAGCGGCGCGGATCGACCGGCCGGGTGTCCACCAGCGCCGCCACCGCCGGGCCGAGTACCGCCGCGACCCCGACCATCACCGCCGTCCCGGCCGCCGACGCGGCAGCCAGCCGGGCCCGCACCCGGGCGCGTACCGCCGGGGCCAGGTCCGCCACCGGGTCGGGGCCCGCCGCCCGGCCGGAAGCCGCCAGCCCGACCGCCGCCACCGCCACCAGCGCCACCGTCACCCCGACCGCCGGCGCCGCGTTCGGCCCCACCACGTACACCGCGCCGACGTAGAGCAGCACCGGCGGCAGGTAGCCCAGCAGCACCCGCCCGGCCCGCACCGCCACCTCCGCCCCGGCCAGCCCGGTCAACCAGGCGGCCACCACCGGCAGCAGCACCGTGTCCGGGGTCGGTTCCACCGGGATCATCGCGGTCAACAACCGGGGGATCGCGTTGCGGGCGGCGTCGCCGACGATCTCCGCGAAACCGCCCGGAAGCTGCGCCCGGCCCGCCGACAGGTGCAGGCACCACGCGGTGTATCCGGCCATGGCCAGCACCGACACCGGCGCCACCAGCCACGACGGCAACCGCCGTGCCACCACGCTGACCAGCACCGACCCGAGCGCCGCACCGGCCACCAGCGTGGTCAGCAGCGCGTCGGCGTACACCCGGCCCAGCACCACCCCGGCCAGCGTGACCATGGTGATCAGGGCCAGCGGCACCGGCACCGCCCGCAGCCACCTCACCACCGGCGTACCCCGTCCCACTCGGCGGCGAACGCCGCACCGTCGGCCGCGTCGACGACCACCAGCCCGGCGGCGCCCGGCGGCGTCGGCTCGGCCGCGCCGAACACCCCGACCACCACCGACGGGTACGCCCCGCGCAGCGCACCGACGTGACCCAGGTCCTCGCGGCCACCCGGCCCGGTCAGCACGACCAGGGTGTCGCCGAGCCGGTCCCGACGCAGCCGGGCAGCCGCCTGCTGCACCGTCCCTTCGGCACTCAGGGCCACCGCCGCCAACCGGTCCAGCGGCCCCACCGCACCGTCGTCCTCGGCGACGCCCGACTCCGGTGCGGCGACGAAGAGCAGCACCACCGGCAGGTCCTCCCGGACAGCGGCGGCGACCACCGACGCGGCCGCCTCACACGCCGCCTCGAACGACTCGGCGACCCCGTCCACCCGGTTCGGATGAGCGGCGACCCGGTTGTCCAGCAGCACCACGATCCGGGGCAGGCTGGTGTCCACGTTCTCCCGCACCATCAGCTCACCGACCCGGGCACTCGTGCGCCAGTGCACCCGCCGCAACTCGTCGCCGACCACGTACTCGCGCAACGAGTCGAACGTGATCGACCCGTGCGGGACCGCGTCGACGCGCCCGTCCAGGCTGCGACCGGCGCCCGTGGGCACCGCCGACAGCGGGTGGATCCGCGGATGCACCCACACCGGCACACTGTCGCCGTAGGACCGGGCCAGCACCACCAGGCCGAGCGGATCACGGCGGGTGACCCGCAGCGGCCCGACCGGCACCACCCCTCGCCGTACCGTCGGCACGTCGTAGCGGACCACGGTGTCCGTGCCGGGGCGCAGCCGCAGCACCGGCACCGGCACCACCTGGTCACCGCAGCGGTCGGTGGCCAGCAGGTTCGCCGCCCCCCACCGCCCCGCGTTGCGGACCGTCACCGTCATCGACGCCGGGTCACCCCGACTCACCCGGTCCGGGTGCGCCTTCCGCCGCACCTCCAGTCGAGGCCGGCGGGCGGCGGTCACCGTCGCGACCGCGACCGCGCCGCCCGCCGCGACGCCGAGCAGCGTCAACTCCGGGTACGCGAACCGGAAACCGGCACCGGCCAGCACGACCGCCGCCACGAGCAGCCCGATTCCCCGGGCGGTGATCCGCACGACAGACGTCTCGTGGTCAGGGAGTCGCCGGGGCGGGCTGCCCCGACGGCAGCGGCACCGGCACCGAGGCGACGGACTGACGCAACACGTCGGCGGCGGTCACCCCGCGCACCTGGGCGTCCGGGGTGAGCAGCAGCCGGTGCGCGAACACCGGCTCGGTCAGCGTCTTGAGGTCCTCCGGCATGATCCAGCCCCGGCCGTCGATCAACGCGTACGCGCACGCCGCCCGGGTCAACGCGATCACCCCACGCGGGCTCACCCCCACCCGCACCTGCGGATGCGTACGCGTCGCCGCCGCCAACCGCACCGCGTACGCGTACAGCGGCTCGGCGATGTGCACCCGGCGGGCCATCCGCACCATCTCGCCCACGGTGGCGGTGTCGGTGACCGCCGTGAGCGCCTCGGGGGAGCGCACCGTCGCCCCGCGCAGCACCTCCACCTCCACCGACTCGTCTGGATACCCGACCGACAGCTTCACCAGGAACCGGTCCAACTGCGCCTCCGGCAACCGGTAGGTGCCGTCCATCTCCACCGGATTCTGCGTGGCCACCACCAGGAACGGCTGCGGCACCGGATGCCGAACCCCGTCGACGGTGACCGTGCGTTCCTCCATCACCTCCAGCAATGCCGACTGCGTCTTCGGCGACGCCCGGTTGATCTCGTCGGCGATCACGATGTTGGCGAACACCGGCCCCGGATGGAACTCGAACCCCCGGGTGGCCTGGTTGAAGATCGTCACCCCGGACACGTCCGACGGCAACAGGTCCGGCGTGAACTGGATCCGCCGCCACTGCCCCTTCACCGTCGCCGCGATCGCCCGTGCCAACGTCGTCTTGCCCACCCCCGGCACGTCCTCCAACAGCACGTGTCCCTGCGCGAACAGGGCGGTCAGCGCCAGCCTGACCACCTGCGGTTTGCCGAGCACCACCGCGTTGACGTTCTCGGCCAGCCGGGCGGCGAGGGCGGCGAAACCCTGCACCTCCTGCTGGGTGAGCGGTTCGTGGCTGTTCACGGTGGTGCTCCTCGACCGGATTGGATCAGCAGGTGGGCAGGACGGCGATGTCGTCCCCACCCTCCAGGTTGAGCCAGGCCCAGGGGATGTAGTTGCGTCCGCTGTACTCGACCTGCACCCACCAGGTGCTGCGCTTGTCGTTGTTGTAGATGTAGGCGTACACCTCTTCGCCCCGCACCCGGCAGTACGCCTTCAACCGGTTACCCGGCCGCGCCCAGCCGACCTGCCGGTCGTTGTCCTGGCGCGGCACCGAGAAGATCTCGTTGCCGTTACGGCCCTCGCGATCCCGATCGCAGTAGGTGGCCTCCTCGCCGGAACTGCCGTTGTTGCAGGTGGCGATGCCGAACAAGGCGTCGGTCTCCTGCGTCCGCCGCGCCGTACCCTCACCCGCCGCGTTCGTCGCCGTCACCGAGAACGTGTACTCCGTCCCGGGCGACAGGCCGTTCATCGTGATGCGGGAACACGGACCGCTGCGCGCCGTCTGACCCGACCGGGCCAGCGTGCACGTCGCCTGCCCACCACCGGCGTCCACGGTGAACGTCACCGTCGCCGACGTCGCGGTCGCCGACGACCCGGTCACCGTCACCCGTGGCGGCGCCACCGTCCGCGCCGTCGTCGTGGCCTGCGGACCCTCACCCGCCTCGTTGACCGCCCGGACCCGCACCGTCACGTTCTGCCCGTCACCCAGATCACTCACCGTGGTCTGCGTGTCGGTCACCTCGGTACGCCGGTCACCCACCTCCACCACGTACCCGCTGACCGGCCGACCGTTGGCCGCCGCCGGCGCCCACTGCACCGACACCGTCCCGGACCGGTCCGCCACCGTGCCGGCCCGCAACTCCACCGGCTCACCCGGCACCGTGAACGGCACCACCGTGTCGCTGACCGGTGACGCCTCCGACGCCGCACCCTTGTCGTTGACCGCCACCACCGTGAACGCGTACTGCGTGCCGTACTCCAGCTCACCGGCCCTGATCACCAGTTCGGTACCGGTCGCCTCGCCGGCCGGGGCGTTCGTTCCCGCCGACGTGGCCGTCACCGCGTACCGGGCGATCCGGTTGCCCTGTCCGTTCGCCGCAGGCCAGCTCACCACCACCGTGCCGTCCGCGCGGGCCTGGGCCGACGCACTGGCCGGTGCGTCCGGCACCGCCGCCGTCGGCGTCACCGGATTGCTGGTCCGTGTCGGACCCGCCCCCTGGGCGTTGACCGCGTGCACCGAGAACCGGTACGTCTCCCCGTTGGTCAATTCCTTGAGCTGCACCGACCGCTGGTTCGCGCCCACCTCACGACGCTGCCCGGCACCCTCCACTACGTACCGGATGATCTCCGCACCGTTGGCCGCCGCCGGCCGCCAACTCACCCGCGCCTGCGCGTTCCCGGCCTCCGCGGTCACGTTGCGCGGCGCACCCGGCTTACTCACCTGCGGCTTCTTCGGCGGCGGCGGGGGCGGCGGGGGCTCCGCCGGCGGATCGCCACCGAGCACGTCGTTGGCGTACTTGTCGACCTCCCGCACCAGGTGCGAATCGTCCACCACGCGGGCCGTCGACGCCTCCGGCGCGTTGATGAACAGATGGTTCTCCCGCACCTCCAGGTCCAGCGGCCCCCGCCACCTGCCCCGGATGGTGTCCACCAGCTGACCCGCCGCGTCGAACGCGTACACCGTGCCGGACGCCTCGTCTGCGCAGTAGATCCGCCCCGACCAGGCCACCGCCGGACTCAACCGGTCGCCCTCGCCCGGCACCGTGAACGACCGCACCTCACCGGCGTCGGTGATCGCGTGCACCTGCCGCTGCCCGGCCACCGTCACCGGCACCACCTGCCCGCTGGTACGCACCGGCATCGTGCCCGGCCCGGTCAACGTCTCCGCCAACGCGGTCCGCCGCGTCTCGCCGCGCACCACCGTCACCAACGCCCCGGCCGTACGGTCCAGCACCGCCACGCCGTCGTCCAGCGTGGAGACCACCAACTCGTGACTGGCGCCCGCCACGTCGTACGTCTCCACCCGCTGCGGACCCGCCTGCGTGCCCCCGGCCGAACCCGACGGCAGCACCGCCGGGGTGATCGCCGAGACCGTCCCCTCCGCCGGCACCGCGATCCACAACCGGCCCTTACCGTCGAACGCGCCACCGGTGATGCCCGGCGGATAGCGCACCGGCTCACCCACCGGCGCCAGCGACCGGGGGTCCAACTGGCGCACCACACCCTGTACCGCGTCCACCACGAACGCCGCGTCCTCGTGCAACGCCACACTCACACCCAGCCCCGGCGTGGTCGGCGTGGTCGCGGTGATCTGCAACGTGGCCAGGTCCAACGCGCTGATCTGACCGGTGTGCAGATCCCGCAGCACCAACACCCGGTCCGTCTGGGTCACCTGCGTCGGGTGCCGCCGTCCCGCCGGCAGCTCCACCCGCGTGTCCACCCGTGCGGTCACCCCGTTGACCCGCGCCAACTCGCTACGTGCCGAACTCCACAGCCAGGAACTCGCGTCGAAACTGGCCACCGCGTTGTCCGCCGAACCCAGACCGAGCACGGTCAGACCCATCGCCGCCAGCAGCGCCAGCACCGTCCCCACTGTGACCAGACCACCGCGTACCCGCGATCGGGATCGGGCGGTACGGGTCGGAACGGCCTCGTCGGTGCTCGCCACAACCGGCTGCCTCTCGTGTCGTCCTGGCAGGTGGCGCCAGACGGCGACCTCTCCCCTGAGCCGGGAGCCATCATATGGTCACCGCACACACCCCGGGAACCCACACTGTCCGCCGATGAACACCCAGCGTGGCGTGTCGTCGGCGTGTCCCGCCCCGACCGTCCCGCCAGGACTGGTCCGTCCACCGACCGTGAGCAACGCTCAGTTCTGACCCGCGCCGGACTCCCGCGACGTGCAGACCTGGCTGGACGTCGCGAACTCGTTCGTGCCGTACACGGCCAACACCGTGAAGCAGTAGTCCACTCGCGAGTTCAACCCGTTCACCGTGTAGCTGGTCTGCCCCTGACCCACCGTAGCCAGCACCCCCAACGCCTGGCCCGCCCGCCCACCGGCCACCATGAACGGCACCAGCCCGTCCGAAGGATCCGTCCACGTCAACCTGATCGTGGCCGAATCGTCCCGCAACTCCAACCCCGTCGGCGGCGGACCTGGATCCGCCGCCGACGACTCGGCCGGCGTCACCGGAGGCGCGGCTCGCCGATCCATGATCAACACTCCGAGCCCGATCAGCGCGGCCACCGCCACCACCACGGCCACGATCGCCACCACGATCGCCGCCCGACTCCGCCCCGACCCCGCACCCCCCGACGGCACCGGGTACGCCACGTTCCCCGCCGAACCGGGCCCTCCGGCCCCCGGCTGCCCCCAGGACTGCGGCGCGTACCCCGCAGTCCCGCCGTGCCCGACCTGCCCCGCCGGGTACGCCGACGCCGCCTGCCCTCTCGGGTCGTACTGCTGCCCCCCGCCGACCGCCGGAGGAGGCTGCTGCGGCGGGTAGTGGGGGCTTGCCGGTGGGCTGCTGATGGGGGCGTAGCCGGGCGGCCCGCTAGGGGGTTCGTAGCTGAGCGACGGGTAGCTGGTCGGACCCGGCTGGGGCAACGGCGTGGTCAGATCCTGTGGCCCGGACGTCGGGCTCGCGGCCGAGGGCAGGCCGGGGGTCCCCGCTGCCGGCGGCTGATGGGTCGGGCCGGCGGTCGGCGGGGGAGGAGGCAGCGGCGCGCTCATGGGCGCCCAAATGGTCGGAGCGCCGCTGACCGGCGGTGCACTGACAGGATTCGGGCTGATCGGGGTCGCGTCCGTGTGGGGTGCGGCGGCCCGTGGGCCGCTGACCTGTGCTGCGTCGAACGGGACTCCGCTGGCCGGTGTGCCGCTCACCGAGCCGTCGCCCGGCGAAAGCGCCTGTTCGGTCGGCGACGCATTCTGAGGGGAGCGGCTGGCCCGGGCTGCCTCCTCGGCCAACAGCGGACCGATCTGCTGGACCCCGATCGTGGGCCGTGCCCACTGCGACCCGTCCGGCGATGCCGGTTCGGTCTCGTTCGGGGCCGATGCGTCGGGCGCCGGCAGAATCCGGAGCACGCTCGTGTCCTCGTCGGCCTCGGGGGCCGCAAGGTTGGCTGTCGGCGGAGCCGGTGGTGCCGAATGGGGTGCGGCGGGCGGTACCGGTGGCGGTGGAACCTCTATCTCGCGGACCGGCAGGCCCAGCGCGATGGTCGGCTCGCTGCCCTGAGACGAAGCGACCGGGGGTGCCGGCTGCTTGTGGAAAGCTGTCCGGGCCAGCGGCACCGTCGGCGGCTCGGGCACCACCGGAGGCGGAGCGACCTGCGTAGACAGCGGCACCGTCGGCACCTCAGGAGCATGCGATCCCGGTACGGCTCGCGGATGCGGTACGGCGGGCGCCGGTGGGGCCGACGCCGGGGCGGACGAGGCGGCGGCACCCTCCCCGAACCGGGACGTGGACTGTCGGAAGGAGGCGGTGGTGGTCGACGCATCGTGCGGCTTCCAGGCGGTCGACAGCGCCGCCAGCGAGATCGTCGGCTCGTTCAGTGCCTGATGATGGGTCGGCTCGCGCGCCGGTTCCGGCTGGCGAGGCGCGGGTACGGCCGGCTGCGGGGCCGGAGCCGCGTCGCCGAGGTACTCGCGCGCCGTGCGTACCGCCGGATGATCGGCACCGAGCACGGCCGGGCCGGCAGCGGCGACGCGGGTGTAGTTGCGTCGCGCCTCGTGGCGGTTACCCAGCTCGTCCGCGACGGAGCCCAGCTCGAAGGCCAACGCCAACATCAACGGGTCGGCGTGCGGCCACTGCCGCTCCCCGGCGGCGAACGCCTCCTCCAGCACCCGCCGCGCCGCGCTCGGATCGTCGGCCTCCCGGTGCAACCTGGCCAACAGGTGCGCCGTGCTGAGCGCGTCCGGATGACCCTTGCCGAACGGCGGCGGCACGGATTCGACCACGTCGGTCAGCAGCTCACGGGCGGCGGCGAGATTGCCCGTACCGCGCAGCGCCAGAGCCCGCTGCTGGGCGACGGCCAAGGGAGAGGCATGGGACACACCGCCATGCTGCCGGGTACGGGCACCGTGACGCCACCCGACCCTCGCGGACGGCCCGGCAGGACGCGTCGAGCCGGCCGGAACCGGCCCCCGATGCTGATGTGCATGATCCACCGGCGGCGTGTACAGTAACTCCCCGTGCGGCCCGCCGAGCGGCCTCCTGGTGATGGATCACCGAGGCCGAAACGGTAGGCTGGGCAGAGCAAGTCCGGGTGGCGGAATGGCAGACGCGCTAGCTTGAGGTGCTAGTGCCCGTATAGGGCGTGGGGGTTCAAGTCCCCCCTCGGACACGTACAGTTACCCCACAGTAATCAGCGTCAGGCTTAGCCTCGACGCTGATTTTGTTTTGGCCGGGGTTGTAGGTGAGGGCGAGTCGTAGCGCGCGGTAGACGTTGCTCTTGTCCTGGTGGTGGGCGTTCCGCAGGGTGTTGCGGATGTCGTCGAGGCTGCCGACGAGGTGCCGGATGTCGTCCTCAGTGAGGCGTCGGGGTGCTTGTGCTTGTGCTGCTGCTTGGTCGCGTTGAGTGACGGCGGCGGCGCGTTGGGCGTTGACCTCGGCCATCCATGCGGCGACGGTGGCGGGGTCGCCTCCGGCGTCGGCGATGGCGCGGTATTGGAGGAGTTTGGCGTCGCATGCCGTGATGATCTTGTTGGCGGCGGCGACCTCCGCCGCGACGACGCTGGGGCTGGTGTCGGGTTGGGCGGCGTGGAGTCGGCGGATCGTGTCCGTCAGTCGGTGCGGGGCGAACGCGGTGAGGAGCCAGTTGTCGAGCGCGGGGACGATGTCTCGTTCCGCGACGTAGATGTTGCGGGGGTGCTGGACGTGGTTGGCGAGGGCGTACTCGTTGGGGTAGCGGCACCGGTAGTAGGCCATCTCGTGCGCCTGATGGCTTTGCATCTTGCGTCCGCACAGCCCGCAGAGCATGAGTCCGCGAAGAAGGTAGTGGCGGCGTACCCTCCGCTGTCGGTTGCCGGTGCGGCCTCGCCCGCTGGCCGCCATGATCGTCTGAACTAGCTCGAAGTCGTTGACGGTGATGAGCGGCGGGTGGGCGATCGTGTCGGACCACACCCATGAGGTCTTGTCGTTCCAGCGCATGCGGGTTTCGTAGCCGAGGGCGACGTCGTTGACGTCGAGGAGTACCTCGTCCTTGCGCTGTTTGTTCCAGACCTGCCGGCCGGTGTAGCGGGGGTTGGACAGGATGTTCTTGACGGCGCTCTTGGCCCAGCCCTCGCCGGTGCGGTGCGGGTTGCGGGCGGGGTCGGCGGCTGACGGTGACGGGATGCCGTCGCGGGTGAGCGCTTCGGCGATGGCGAGGTAGCCGTTGTTGGCGAGGTACATGGCGAAGATCCGCCGTACGACGGGCGCGGTGGTCGGTTCAGGTTCCAGCTTGTGCAGGCGGCGGCCGTCGGCGGCCTTGCCCGGGTTGGGGTGTGGTCCGGCGTCGGCGAGGCGGTATCCGTAGGGTGGTCGTCCGCCGAGGAACCGTCCTTCGATCTTCGCCTGCGAGGTCATCGCCGTGCGGACGCGGACCTTCACGCGGGTGCGTTCGCCCTTGGACATGCCGCCGAACACGCTCATGATCAGGTCGTGGGCTTCGGACTCGGGGTCGATCGCGCCGCCGACCTCCGGTACCCATAGGTCGACGCCGTAGTGCGAGAAGACGGGCATGGTCAGGCTGTACTGGTTGCCGTAGAACGCCCGTTGGGGCTCGCCGATCACGACTGCGTCGAAACCGCGGTTCGGGTCGGCGAGGGCGTCGAGAAGCTTGGCGGCCTGGGGCCGGCGTTTCCACGGCAGGGAGCGGGACAGGCCGATGTCGAAGAACTCGGTGACGATGATGCCGCCGACCGGTTCGATGAGGCCAGTTGCGCGGCTGAGCTGCCAGTTCCTCGACGCCACTGGGTCTTGCTGGTCCTCGGTGGAGACCCGGCCGTAGAACGCGAATCGTCGGTGTTCGCGGTAGGCGAGCAGCGCGGCGGTAGTGTCTTCGATACGAGGCATGTCGATGGTCACCGAAAGCGCCTTCCGTGGGTTGCGTGGGTTGCGCGTCCGCCGGCCAGCCGGGAATCGGACGGCCGGCGGACGCACTGTTACACGGATCTACGCATACCGGCATGAAGTGATCAAGCGTTGGTGGACTCGTCTGGACCCTGAGCTTGGATGACTGACGGTACGTATTCAGCTTGAGGTAGGGCGACGGCCGCGTGTCCACTCTGGTTGACCGGCTGGCATGATCATGTGGTGTCGTCGGCCCCGCAGGTTCCGCCCTCGTATGAGGATCTGCTGGCGATGCTGGTTGAGCTGCGGGAACGGGTCGATCGGTTGGAGGCGGAGAACGCGGAGCTGCGGCGCCGGCTGGGGTTGAACTCGTCGAACTCGTCCAAGCCGCCGTCGTCCGACGGGTTGGCCAGGCCCCGGCCGCAGTCGGGCAAGCGCGGCGGCAGTGGCCGGTCGCGGGGTAAGCAGCCGGGTGCGCCGGGATCGACACTGGAGTTGGCAGCCGATCCGGATCAGGTGGTGCAGCATCGGCCGGATCGGTGCGTGAACCCGGCGTGCGGGATCGGTCTCGACGGCGGCCGTGAGTACGGGCGGCAGCGCCGGCAGGTGGTCGAGTTGCCCGAGCGCCGGCCGGTGGTCACCGAGCACCAGCTCGTTGCGGTGGAGTGCGCCGGGTGTGGGCAGGTCAGCGAGCCCGCGGCGCCCGCAGGGGTGACGGGGCGGGTGCAGTACGGCACGGACGTCAAGGCCGCCGCCGTGTATGCCCGGGCCGGGCAGTTCCTGCCGTTCGGACGGGTCGCCGCGTTGATGGCCGATCTGCTCGGGGTGCGGGTCTCAACCGGGTTCGTGCATCAGGTGGTCACCGAGGCGGCCCGCCGGCTGGGCCCGTTCGTTTCCCGGCTGGCCGCGTTGCTGCAGGTTCAGGACGTGCTGCACGCTGATGAGACTCCGGCCCGGGTCGGCCCCTGTCTGCCGAAGTCGTGGACCGGTGACCGGGACCGGTGCCGGGCGGCGGCGATTCCGGAAGAGGTGGAGTTCGCCACGAAGCCGCAGCAGGCACAGGCCATGGTGGAGCGGGCGATCGAGGCGTGGGTGCCGTTCTCGTGGTTCACGGCGGACGAGGCCTACGGGCAGAACCCGGGCCTGCGGGGCTGGCTGGAGGATCAGGACATCGCCTATGTGATGGCCACCCGCTGTGACGACGGGGTGCCCTCCGGGCTACACACCACCCTCCGTGTCGATGAGCTGATCGCGAGGGTGCGTGCGGGCGCGTGGCAGCGCCTGTCGTGCGGCGATGGCGCGCGCGGGCCACGCCGCTACGACTGGGCCCGGGTGCCGATCCGGCGCACCTTCGCCCACGGCCGCCGCGGCTGGGTCCTCGCGCGACGCTCGATCAGCGACCCTGGCGAGATCGCCTACTACGTCTGCTTCGGCCGGCGCGGCACCCGACTGCGTGAGTTGGTGCGGGTCGCCGGCAGTCGCTGGTCGGTGGAGGAGTCGTTCCAGACCGCGAAGAACGAGGTCGGCCTGGTCCAGTGCCAGGTCCGCCGCTACGACGCCTGGTACGCCCACATCACCCTCGCGATGGCCGCCGCCGCGTTCCTCGTCGTCACCCGCGCCGCCGAAGCCTCGAAGGGGGCATCACCGCAGACGCGGGCAGCCTGATCCCGTTGACCAGCAACGAGATCCGCCGCCTGTTCGCCCACCTCGTCCTCATCGGGCGTACCGCAGCTGAGCACGTGCTGCACTGGTCAACCTGGCGCCGCCGCCGGCAAGCTCAAGCGAAAGCCTCCCATTACCGTAAACGACTCGAACCGCCATAAGGCACGACCCGCCGTTGCAGTACTAGGATGATTAGGGGGTGTGCGCCGCGCCTCATGGCGGCCGACAGGAGGGCGGACAGGTCGCGCAGTGGCCGTCGTCGTGTGCCGCGATCGGGATCGCCCTCGATGGAAGAAGGACGATCTCGGCCTGTGGGCCGGCGTTGCTGGTGAGGCGGGACGCTCTGGAAAAGCGTGGTCACCGACCAGCGCATCTGCGGGATGAAGCATTCGTTCTTTCTGGTCTGCGACTGCCTGAAGGGGGCTGCGGGAGGTTCCGACGAACGCGTGGCCCAGAGCGGGGCGTAACGGGTGTGATCCATTTGATCCGCGACACGTCCCGCCTGATCTCGCGCCTTCCGGGTCGAACTCCAGCGGCGGGGACGGCTACCTGAGACGGAAGCGGACGATCGTCGTTTCATGACGCGGGTGCGTTGTCCCTACGCACGCGTGATGCTCTGCTCGACGACCAGGGGTAAACATTCAGGGCCACTCCGGGTGGTGGCCGTGAGTGGCTGTCTGTGATTGACGGGCTGGGTCGATCTTGACGGTGTGTCGATGCGCGGCCGGGTGCGATCGATGTGTTGTGATCGGTGGGTGCCGGGCTTGGAGGAGTTGTCGCGCGAGGAGTTGATCGGACTCACGCGACGGCTGATCGTTCAGGTGGAACAGTTGACCCAGGCGAACCGGGAGTTGACTGATCGGGTCGCGCGGTTGGAACGCCTGGTGTCGCGTAACAGTGGGAACTCGGGGATGCCGCCGTCGAAGGATGATGATCCGGGACGGACGCCGCCGGCGGAGGTGTCCACGCCGGTGCCGGCAGCCGGTGCTGGTAAGCGGTCGCGGGGTAAGCAGCGGGGTGCGCCGGGTGCGCAGCTGTCCTGGTCACCGTTTCCGGACGGCATTGTGGATCATTTTCCGGGCGGGCCGTGTGGATGCGGATCGGATCTGGCATCGGCGGCTGATCTGGGGGTTTACGCCTCGCATCAGCAGGTCGATGTGCCGGCGATGACGGCGACGGTCACCCAGCATGATCGGCACGCGGTGCGCTGCGGGTGCGGGGCGATGCACGTGGCGGCCCGCCCCGAGGGGGTGCCGGACGCAGGCGTCTCGTACGGGCCGAATCTTCAGGCGTGGTGCGTCTATCTGATGGTGGTGCACGCGATTCCGGTGGCCCGGTGCGCTGACCTGGTCGCCGCGTTGACCGGCTCGCGTCCGTCGGACGGGTTCGTCCACGCGTTGATCGGCCGGGCCGCGGCGGGGGTGGCCGAGTCGAACCGGATCATCCGCACGCTGATCGCCCTCGCGCATGTGGTCTCCTGCGACGAGACCCCGATCCGGGTCGGTGCCCGCAAGGTCAAGAAGTACCTTCTGGTCGCCTGCACCCGCCTCTACACCTGGTACCTGCTCGGTGACCGCAGCCTCGACACGTTCAAGGTGTTCGTCCTGCCGGACCTGACCGGGGTGGTCGTGCACGACCGTTACCAGAACTACGACGCGAAGATCTTCGCCCACCTGGTCCACCAACTCTGCGTAGCCCACCTGATCCGCGACTGTCAGGACGCCGCCGAGACCTACCCCGACGCGCACTGGCCGATCCAGATCCGCCAGGCGCTACAGGGACTCGTCCACGCCGCGAACCTCGCCCGCGCACAGAACCTGCCCGCGATCGGCGAACACATCGCCGGCCCGCTGATCGACGCCTACCGGCACGGCGTGCGGATCGGGCTCAAGGAGGTCGCCCGGGTGGACGGCCGTAAACAGCCGAAACACCGGGCACTGCTGGAAGACCTCCACGACCGAGAAGCCGACATCCTGCGATTCACCACCGACCTGCGCATCCCACCCACGTCGAACCAGGCCGAACGCGACCTACGGCCCGCGAAGACCCAGCAGAAGATCTCCGGACGGCTCACCAGCGAGAAGGTCACCGAACACCGCTACGCCATCCGCGGTTACGTCTCCACAGTGACCAAACACGGCGCGGATGTCATGACCGCCATCCGCGACGCCATCCTCGGCCGACCCTGGACACCACCCGCCTGGGCACCCGGCTAACCCACCACGAGCAACGACCGCCACCACCCATCACACACTGCCACCAACGGCTACGTCATGGAGTGGCCCTGAATGCTTACGACCAGGGCGGATGGCTGCCGCGTGGGTCCTGCCCACGGGTTTGGGCGTATCGATCTTGTCGAGACTGGCCGAGAGCGGCACAGGCCCCCGGGATGGGTGCCCCTGTCCTTACTCAGGGGCGTAGGCCCTGCAGGAGCGCGCCGTGCAGGACGGCGGAGGGGTCCGCGCCGAGGTCGAGTCGGTCGGGTGTGACGTCGGCGCGGATGAGGAGGTCGCCGACGGCGGCGATCATGGCCCCGTTGTCGGTGCAGAGTCGTGGTGACGGTACGCGTAGCCGTACTCCGGCGTCGGCGCAGCGGTGTTCGGCGAGGGCGCGTACCCGGCTGTTGGCGGCGACCCCGCCGACGAGCAGGAGCGTGTCGACCTGGTGGTCGCGGCAGGCCGCCAGGGCTTTGCGGGTGACGGTGTCCGCGACGGCTTCCTGGAACGACGCCGCGACGTCGGCCACGGGCACCGCCCCGTCGTCGTGTTTCTCGACCCAGCGGGCCACGGCGGTTTTGAGGCCGGAGAAGGAGAACCGGTAGGGCGGGTCGTGGGGGCCGGTCATCGGTCGAGGAAAGGCGATCGCGGTGGGGTTGCCGTCGCGGGCGGTGTGGTCGATGGCGGGTCCGCCGGGGTAGGGCAGGCCGAGCAGGCGGGCGACCTTGTCGAAGGCTTCTCCGGCGGCGTCGTCGACGGTGTCGCCGAGGTGGACGACGGGATCCCGGGCGAGGTCGCCGAGAAGTAGGAGTGAGGTGTGCCCACCGGAGACGATCAACGCGACACAGCGGTCAGGGAGTGGACCGTGTTCGAGGGTGTCGACGGCGGCGTGGCCGGCGAGGTGGTGCACGCCGTAGAGGGGCACGCCGAGGCTGAGGGCGTACGCCTTGCCGGCGGCGAGGCCGACCTGGACGGCGGTGGCGAGGCCGGGGCCGGCGGTGGCGGCGACGGCGTCGATGTCGCCGAAACCGATGCCGGCGCGGTCGAGGGCGTGGCGGACCATGGGGGTGACGGCGTGCAGGTGGGCGCGGGCGGCGATCTCGGGTACGACGCCGCCGAAGCGGGCGTGTTCGTCCATGCTGGTGGCGAGGGCGTCGCCGAGGAGGACGCCGTCGGCGACGATGCCGACGCCGGTCTCGTCGCAGGAGGTTTCGATGCCCAGGACGACCGGCATCGGTCAGTCGTCCTGTCCGGTGCCCGCACCGACGCCGGGGTGTTCGGCGCTGGCGGCCAGGATACGTTTGCGGAGTTTGGTGGGGAGCCGGTCGACGTAGGCGAGGCCGTCGAGGTGGTCGACCTCGTGTTGGAAGCAGCGGGCGAGGGTGCCGGTGCCGTCCAGCTGGATCTCCTGGCCGTTGACATCGAAGCCGGTGACGGTGGCGGTGGCGCAGCGGGCCAGTTCGGCGTGCTGGCCGGGGACGGAGAGGCAGCCCTCCGCGTCGGTCACCAGCTCGCGTTGCTCCGGCAGGTGCAGGACCGGATTGACGACGGTGGCGACGGTGTGGGCGCCGGTGGCGTCGGGGCAGTCGACGACGAAGATCCGCGCGTCGACGCCGATCTGGTTGGCGGCCAGACCGACGCCGTGGGCGGCGTACATGCTGGCGTACATGTCGGCGACGAGGCGGGCGAGGGCGTCGTCGAAGTCGGTCACCTCGGCGCAGCGGCGGTGCAGTACGGGCATGCCGTAGCGGGTGATGGGGCGCGGAGTGCCGGTCGAGGTCTGCACAGTCACCTATCCTATGCAATTGCCAACAATGTGCAGTAAGGGTTGTGCCGGCCGTACGCCGACGGGTTGGGCCCTTATCGGGTCGCTGCCCGGCACACCGCGCACCGTCCGTAGACGACGACACCACTGGGCTGGCCGGCCGGATCCGGGTCGATCCCGACGGCGCGTGCGGCGGCGATGCTCGCGTCGACCGCCTCGTCCGGCAACTGCCGCATGTCGCCGCAGGCGCCGCAGACGGCGTGGTGGTGCGCGTCGTCGGCCAGCCCGAACGTGGTCGTCCTACCGACCGGCACGGTGTGGGCGATGCCCAACTCGACCAGTTGCCGCAGCACCCTGTGCACCGTCGACAGCTCCACGGTCACCCCACGGGCCAGCAGGGCGTGGTGCAACTCGGTCACGGTGAGGTGCCCGCGACCACCTACGGCGTGCGCGAGTTGGCCGAGCACAGCGCGCCGGGCGGCGGTGTTACGCAGGCCGGCGTGGCGTAGTCGCTGCACCGCGGCGGTCACTCGGTCGGTCTCCGATGCGGTCAACCGCCCCTCCTCGCCGCGCGATCGCCGGTTCTATTGCAAGATAGTGGCAAGAGCATCATCTTGGCAGCAACCTCAAGGAGTTCTGATGGCGGTCTACAACCTGCCGGATCTGCCCTACGACTACGGCGCGCTGGAGCCGGCCATGTCGGGGCAGATCCTGGAGCTGCACCACGACAAGCACCACGCCACGTACGTCAAGGGCGCCAACGACGGCCTGGAGCAGCTCGCCGAGGCCCGCGCCAAGGGCGACTTCTCGACCCTGGTCGGCCTGGAGAAGACGTTCGCGTTCAATCTCTCCGGTCACGTGCTGCACTCGATCTTCTGGGGCAACCTCTCCCCGGACGGCGGGGATCGTCCCGACGGAGAGTTGGCCGCCGCGATCGAGGAGCACTTCGGTTCGTTCGATGCGTTCGCCGGGCAGCTCTCCGCGGCCACCAAAGGCGTGCAGGGCTCCGGGTGGGGTGTGCTGGCCTGGGAGCCGCTGGGGCAGCGGCTGATCGTGGAGCAGGTGTACGACCACCACGGCAATGTCGGCCAGGGCTCTACGCCGCTGCTGGTCTTCGACGCCTGGGAGCATGCCTACTACCTGCAGTACAAGAACGTGCGGCCGGATTACGTGGACCGGCTGTGGAACCTGGTCAACTGGTCGGACGTGATTGCCCGCTTCGATGCTGCCCGCGCCGCCACGCCAAAGATCTGATCTGCGTGACCGGTCTCACCCCGGCCGCCGCGGAGCTGGTGCAACGCGCCGCCGGGGTCATCGTGGCCAAGCATCGCGGTGACCTCGGCGGCGCCGAGGAACTCCTCGCCGCGTTCAGTTCCGAGCAGGCCAAGACCCTCGGTTTCTACCTCCTGGCGGACCTGAGCCTCGGACTGCTCCGCGCGCAGAGCGGCCAGTCCCTGGACGACCTCGTCCGTGAGCTGTCCCTGCTCGTCGCCGCCACCGCCACACCGCCCGACGACTGACCGCGGTGTGCCTCCGGTCGGTGTCGCCGGCACCAGGCGTGCCGGCGACACCGACCGGATACGACCACCCTGCCGACTGCCGCGCCCCGCCGTGCGCGCCGGCGTATCCAGGCGGGGTGGTCGGCCGTGGGGTATCAGAAATAAGCGCACTCTGCTGCCGCTAGCATGTAGTTGCAAAACTATGGCAACAAGGGGGCGTTGGTGCGTACGGCGGAGATCAAGCGGCGCTTCCTGGCGCACTTCGAGGCCAACGGACACACGGTAGTGCCCTCGGCGCCGTTGCCCGCGATCTCGGACCCGAACCTGCTGTTCATCAACGCCGGCATGGTGCAGTTCGTCCCGTACTTCCTCGGCCAGCGGGCCGCACCCTACCGGACGGCCGTGTCGGTGCAGAAGTGCATCCGGACGCCGGACATCGACGAGGTCGGCAAGACCTCACGGCACGGCACGTTCTTCCAGATGAACGGCAACTTCTCCTTCGGCGACTACTTCAAGGCCGACGCGATCCGCCTCGCGTGGGACCTGTCGACCACGCCGGTGGAACGGGGCGGTTTCGGGTTGGACCCGGAACGGATCTGGGCGACGGTCTATCTGGACGACGACGAGGCCCACGACCTGTGGCGCACCACCGGAATGCCGGTCGAGCGGATCGTCCGACGGGGCAAGGCGGACAACTACTGGTCGATGGGCATCCCCGGCCCGGCCGGCCCCTGCTCGGAGCTGTACTACGACCGCGGCCCCTCCTACGGCGCAGAGGGCGGTCCCGAGGTCGACGAGGACCGGTACCTGGAGTTCTGGAACCTCGTGTTCATGCAGTACGAGATCGCCGACGTGGCGTCGAAGACCGACTTCCGCATCGTCGGTGAACTGCCGAACAAGAACATCGACACCGGGATGGGCCTGGAACGGATCGCCTCGATCCTGCAAGGCGTGGACAACCTCTACGAGATCGACGAGGTACGTCCCATCCTGGCCCGGGCCGCCGACCTGACCGGCAAGCAGTACGGCGTGCACTCCGGGCCCGCCGCCGCGCAGTCCCACCCCGACGACGTTCGCCTGCGGGTCATCGCCGACCACGTCCGCACCTCGCTCATGCTCATCGGGGACGGGGTCACCCCGTCCAACGAAGGCCGCGGCTACGTGCTGCGGCGGATCATGCGCCGCGCCATCCGCGCCATGCGACTGCTCGGCTGGCAGGACAAGGCACTGCCCGAACTGCTGCCCGTCGCCCGCGACTGCATGTCCCCGTCGTACCCCGAACTCGCCGCCGACTTCGACCGCATCTCCTCGGCCGCCTACGCTGAGGAGGACACCTTCCTCGGCACGCTGCGCGCCGGCACCACCATTCTCGACACCGCGATCGCCGAGACCAAGAAAGCTGGAAGATCCTCGCTTCCCGGCGACAAGGCGTTCCAACTGCACGACACGTACGGCTTCCCGATCGACCTCACCTTGGAGATCGCCAACGAGCAGGGCCTGACCGTGGACGCCGACGGATTCCGGGCGCTGATGACCGAGCAGCGCGCCCGCGCCAAGGCCGACGCGAAGGCCCGCAAGACCGGCCACGCCGACCTGTCGGCCTACCGGGCGGTCCTGGACGCGCATGGACCGACGGACTGGCTGGCCTACGAGACCCTCGACACCGAATCCCGGGTCCTCGCGATCTGGTCCGGCGGCACCACCGTCGACACCGCCCAGGCGGGCGGCATCGTCACCGTTGCCCTGGACCGCACCCCGTTCTACGCCGAGAGCGGCGGGCAGGACTCCGACGCGGGCCTGCTCACCAGCCCGAATCTGCGCGCCGAGATCATCGACGTGCAACGGCCGGTCAAGAATTTGATCGCGCACACCGTCCGGATCCTCGACGGCAGTCTCGCCGTGGGCGACGCGGTACACGCCGCGGTGGATCCGGAGTGGCGCACCGGGGCGCGGCAGGCCCACTCGGGCACGCACGTCGTGCACGCCGCGCTGCGCCAGGTCCTCGGCCCGAACGCCTTGCAGTCCGGCTCGTACAACCGGCCCGGCTACCTGCGCCTGGACTTCGCCTGGCGCGGCGGCCTGTCCGAGGCCACCCGCAGCGAGATCGAGGACGTCGCGAACCTCGCGATCCGCCGCGACCTGCCCGTCGACGTCCGCTACCTGCCACTGGACCAGGCCCGCGCCGAAGGCGCCCTGGCTCTGTTCGGCGAAACCTACGACGAGACCGTCCGGGTCGTCGAGATCGGCGGCGAATGGTCCCGCGAGTTGTGCGGCGGCACCCACGTCGCGCACTCCGCGCAGATCGGCTCCCTCGCCCTCACCGGCGAATCCTCGGTCGGCGCAGGACAACGCCGCATCGAAGCGGTCACCGGCATTGAGGCATTTCGCTACCTGGCCCGCGAACGCGACCTCGTCGGCCAGCTCGCCGCCCAACTCAAAGCCCGGCCCGAGGAACTCCCCGACCGGGTCGCCACCCTGCTCTCGCGCATGAAGCAGATCGAACGCGAAGCCAACGACCTCCGTGACCGGATCATGGACCTCGACGCCGACGGGTACGCCGCTCACGCCGTCGACCTCGACGGCGTCGCCTACGTCGGCGTCACCACCACTGGTGACGGCCGACGCCTCGCCGAGAAGGTCCGCGACCGCCTCGGCCGCCGCCCCGGCGTCGTCGGCATCGTCGCCGGAGCGGGCATCGTCGTCGCAGTCACCCCTGCCGGCCTGGAAAGAGGACTCTCCGCCGCCGACCTGATCAAGCTCCTGCTCGCCGGTCGTGGCGGCGGTAGCGCCGCACTCGCCCAGGGTAAAGCCACCGGCGACCCCGCCGACCTGCTGACGCGACTCCGCGACCTCACCGCCACCGCATGACCTCCCACCCGGCCGATTTGCTGGCCGGCATGCAGCACGCCGTCGGGATCATCGCGGCCCGCCACCGCGGTGACCTCGACGGCGCCCACGCCCTCGCCGAGGCGTTCACCGACGACGCGCAACGCGCCCACGCGTTCCTCCTGCTCACCGAACTCGCCCTCACCATCGTCGCCGACAGCACCGACACCGACCTCCAGATCGTGGTGCGCGACATCTCTCTCCGCATCGCCGCACTGGCCGCCGCCGACTGACCCGCCAGCGGAGTACGACGCCCGCGTTCGACGTAACTCGGTGACGCCGGAAGGTGTCGAGTTCTGGAGGTCAGCGCAGTGCGAGCAGGCGTATTCCGGTGCGGATCAGGACTACTGCGCCGCCGGTGGCCATGACCATGCCGATGCCGGGCATCAGTTGGCCCCAGGCGCCGGTGCTGGCGCTGAGGTTGATGAGGCGGGTGGCTTGCCAGCCGACGATGAGGGCCACGGTCACCCCTGGGATCAGGCTGTGTGCGATGGCCGCCCTGCGGTAGGGCAGTAGGGCGCCGGCGATGGCGAGGAAGGCCACGCTGAGCGTCCACAGACCGGGCCCGGCCGCGCCGTTGATCGAGCCGAATGGCGTGATGACCCAGGGCAGCACCGAGCCGACCAGTACGAGCAGGCCACCGACTGTCATGCCGAGGCTGCCGGCGTGGAGGATGCGACGGCGGACCGGTGTGGCGGGGGATGCGGTGTCTGCCATCTCCGGATGGTAGGTGCCGGGCAGCGGCTGACCGATCGGTGATCGGTGAGCGGTCGTGCTGCGTCGGTGGACGGTCGGTCGGCGGCACGAACAGCGGCAAACTGGACGGCAATCGCCGTTCCTGGCGACCGTTCGACCGCTCATCGATCGGCGGGGACCGTTTACCGATTCGTAGGCGCACCCCGCAGATCAACTATTGCCCGGTTCGGGCAGGTCACGTTCGCTGTCTCAAACCTAAGGGTGTGATCGACCGCACATCCCGTCGGGCGGGATTGCCGCCGGGAGTGCGGATCGGGCCGCGGCGCCGCCACCACACGACCTTCCGGTCGACGTGTCGCAGCCCCTCGCCGGAGCCGGTTCCGTACCGACTAGGAGGCACCACACATGACCGAGGTAACCCCCGACAAGAAAGACGGTGGCGGTGAATCGCCCCCGTCGTCACCACCCCCGGCGTCGCCGCCGGACAACGGCTGGCGCAAGGAGTACTGGAGCCGGAACCTGCGGCTCATGATCATCTTGTTGGCCATCTGGTTCATCGTCTCGTTCGGCTTCGGCGTTCTGCTGGTCGAACCCTTGAACGAGATCGTCATCGCCGGCTTCCCGCTCGGCTTCTGGTTCGCCCAACAAGGGTCGATCTACGTCTTCGTGATCCTGATCCTGGTGTACGCGAAGATGATGGACCGTCTCGACAGCCAGTTCGGTGTCGACGAGCAGGAGACCGAGGGGGCGGCGTCGTGAGCCAGATCCAGCTCTGGACCCTCCTCTTCATCGGCGCCTCGTTCGCCGTCTACCTCTCCATTGCCTGGCGCAGCCGGGTGAAGGAGACCGCCGGCTTCTACGTGGCCGGTCAGGGCATCCCCACCATCGCCAACGGTGCCGCAGTCGCCGCCGACTGGATGTCCGCGGCCTCGTTCATCTCGATGGCCGGCCTGATCGCCTTCCTCGGCTCGGACGGCTCCATCTACCTGATGGGCTGGACCGGCGGTTACGTGCTGCTGGCCCTGCTGATCGCGCCCTACCTCCGAAAGTGGGGCAAGTTCACGGTCCCCGAGTTCGTCGGTGACCGGTACTCGGAACTGGTCCGCACCGTCGCCGCCGTCGCCGCCGTCATCATCTCCTTCACCTACGTGGTCGGGCAGATGCGTGGTGGCGGCATCGTGTTCAGCCGCTTCCTCGGCCTCGACGTCACCGGCGGCGTCGTCGTCGCCGCGGTGATCATCGGCCTGTACGCGGTGCTCGGCGGCATGAAGGGCATCACCTGGACCCAGGTGGCCCAGTACTCGGTGCTGATCGTCGCCTACCTGATCCCTGCGGTGGCGGTGGCCCAGCAGATGACCGGCATCCCGATCCCGCAGGTGTCCTTCGGGCAGATCCTCGACGAGCTCAACGCGATCAGCCTCGAACTGGGGATGGCCCAGTTCACCGACGCGTTCGCGGCCCGACCGCAGATCGACGTGTTTCTGGTGACCATGTCGTTGATGATCGGCACCGCCGGTCTGCCGCACGTGATCGTTCGCTTCTACACCACGAAGAGCGTGCGCGGTGCCCGCTACTCGGCGTTCTGGGCGCTGCTGTTCATCGCCCTGCTCTACACCACGGCTCCGGCGGTGGGCGCGTTCACCAAGCTGAACCTGTTGCAGGGCGTCAACGGCGCATCAACCGACGCGTTGCCCGCCTGGGTCGACAACTGGGCCGCGACCGGCCTGGTCACCGTCGGGGACGGCGTGACGACGATCGGATCGGTCAGCAACAACCCTGCCTCCGGCGCGGATCTGATCGTCAACAACGACATTCTGGTGTTGGCCAGTCCGGAGATCGCCGGTCTGCCGGCGCCGATCGTGGGCCTGGTCGCCGCCGGTGGCCTGGCCGCCGCGATGTCCACCGCCGCCGGACTGCTGCTGGTCATCTCCTCGTCCTTCTCGCACGACCTGTACTTCCGCCGGGTCAAGCGGGACTCGACCGACAAGCAGCGGCTGCTGGCCGGGCGGATCGCAATGGGTCTGGCGGTGCTGATCTCGATCTACGCCGGCATCAACCCGCCCGCGTTCGTGGCCCAGGTGGTGGCGTTCGCCTTCGGTTTGGCGGCGGCGAGCTTCTTCCCGGTGATCGTGCTCGGCATCTTCTGGAAGAGATGCAACTCGGCGGGCGCGGCGGCCGGCATGATCACCGGCATGGTGTTCACCGCCACCTACATGATCTACACATTGCCGGTGTTCGGCACCGAAGCCAACCCGCACATCCTCGACATCAGCCCGGAGGGTATCGGCGCCATCGGCGCCATCGTCAACTTCATCGTGACGATCGTGGTATCGAAGATGACCGCCCCGCCACGGGACGAGATCGCCGAGATGGTGGAGAACATCCGCTACCCGTCCGAGCGTCGCGCCGTGGCTGCCGCCAGCACCACCGAAAACTCCTGACCCGAACCGTCCGCATCCGAACCACACCGGTCGCCGGCCCCGCACCATGACGGTGGGGCCGGCGACCGTTGTCGCTCCGGCCCGGCCACCCGGTCCACGACTCGGGTCAGCGATTGAGTTGGAGCCGTGCCCAGGCGGTGATGGTCAGTGCCGCGGAGATCGCCGGTACGACGGTGACGAGGGCGAGTTGTGCAGGGCTGACGGCGTCGGGTTGCAGCGCCCACAGGGCGGGTGCGGCGATGGGGAACCACGCTCCGGCGCCGGCGATGGCCGTGACCTGTGCAGCGACGATCAGGCCGATGGTGGTGGCGATGCCGGGCAGAAGTCCTCGTCCGAGTGTTGCCGCCCAGGCGGCCGGGGCGGCGATGAGGGCCGACGAGACGGTGAGCACGAGTTGTCGGCCGAGAGCCGCGCTGACGTCGCTGTTCCACGCGCCCAGGCCGAGAAGCGTCCCGGTCAGCGCTGTGGCAGCGGTCAGTGCGATGGCCGACAGTGCCGCCCAGAGCAGGTGCGACAGCAGCTTGGCCGCGACGAGGACCGGTCGGGAGACGGGCTGCGCGAACAGTCCGGTGATGGTGGCGTCGCTGAATTCGCGGCCGACGAGCCAGCTCAGAGCGACACCGAAGGCGAGTAGGCCGCCGGCGGCGGTGATCTGGGCGGCGACGCCGGTCAGCAGTGCCCACCCGGTGGCGTCGGCCAGTGGACCGAGCTGCACGATGACCTGGTCGTTTCCGCTGCGGGCGGCGTGAGTGAGCGCGGTGGTCAGGATGGTGATGCCGACGACGAGCAGGACGGTGGTGGTGCGGATGACCCGGGAGGCCGTCAGTTTGTGGAGTTCGACGTCGAGCGCGGCGGTCAGGGCGGGAGTCATCGTGGACGGTCCTGTTCGTGCTGGTAGACGAGGGCGAAGAAGGTGCGTTCGAGGTCGGCGGTGTCGGGGTCGAGGGTGCCGATCAGCCGGCCGCGGTTGACGACTGAGATGCGGTGGGCGATGCGGGCCACCTCGTCGAGGTGGTGGCTGGAGACCAGGATGCCGGCGCCGGCATCGGCCCGTCGGGACAGGACGGTGCGCAGCAGGATCACCCCGGCCGGGTCGAGGGCGTTGGTGGGCTCGTCGAGCACGATCAGGTCCGGGTGGTGCTGTGTCGCCGCAGCGAGGCCGAGGCGTTGCCGGTTGCCTTGCGACAGCCGTCGGGCGCTGACTGTGGCGTACCGGGTCAGGTCGAGTTCGGTCATGGCGTGTTCGGCCAGGCTGGCGGCTCGTGCGGCGGGTATGCGGCGGAGGCGTGCGGCGAGCCGCAGGTTGGTCCGGACGTCGAGTTCGGGGTAGGCGAAGGGTTGTTCGACGAGATGGCCGACTCGGGCCCAGTCGTCGGCACCGAGGTGGGCCAGGCGGCGGCCGTCGATCTGGCAGGCGCCACCGGTGGGGTGCAGCATGCCGAGGATCAGCCGCATGAGGGTCGTCTTGCCGGCGCCGTTGAGACCGACGAGGGCGTGGATCTCACCGGGGCGCACGGTGAGGTCGATGCCGAACACCCCCGCGCCGTCACCGAAGTCGCGGGCCAGGTCGGTGGTGGTGAGCCGTTCAGTCATGGCGAGCGCCTTCAAGGGTGTCCAGGGCGACGCTGATGGCGTCGGTGAGGCTGGTGGGCGGCGCGGCCGTCGCCCATTCCAGGAGAGCGCAGGTCAGTGCCGCGAGAGCGACGGCGGCGGCGACCCGGGCGGGTAGCGTCGGGACGCCTTCGGCGATGAGTCGGTCGGCTATGGCCGTCTCAGTGGCCCCGGTGGTGCGGGTCATGCCGGCGCGCAGGGCCGGGGTGCGGGCCACGATGCGGATGCGGCGTCGCGTGGTCTCGTCCTCCAGGTCGTCCATGTCGGCCAGCGCGGCGTGCAGACCGCGCGTGACCCGGTGCAGCGGTGGCAGTGTGTCCGGTTGGCCGGCCACTGCCTCGGCGATCAGGGGGTCGTACGAGTCGTCGAGGACGACCATCTCCTTGCTGGCGAAGTAGCGGAAGAACGTCATCTCCGAGACCTGGGCGCGGGTGGCGATCTGGGCGACTGTGGTGCCCTCGAATCCCTGTTGTTCGAAGAGGTCGAGGGCGTGGCCGACCAGACGATGGCGGGTGTCGGCCCGTTTGCCGTGCAGCGGTGGATGCCTCACCAGTCAAATGTTAGTCACTAACATTCGTCGAATCCAGGCCGCGGTGGACGCCGGAACCGCGACTGTCAGGTGGAGTGATCACGGCGGCGCGGGGAAACCTGGGCGGGCGTGTCCGTCGGCGATCGGCCCCGACGGGCATCACGCCCGACGGAGGCTGCTCGCCGCCCGGCCCGGGGTTCGGGAGCCGGCGAGCGTAGGTTCAGCGCAACCTGCCGAACGCTTCGGCTCTGGCCGTCTCGCCGGTCACGATGATGGTGTCGTCGCTGGCGAGAACCGTGTCCGCCGTCGCGTAGCCCCAGGTGCCGGTCCGGGGCTTGACCGCGACCACGGTGATGCCGTGTGTGGCCCGGATGTCGGTGGTCCCCAGCGGCCGGCCGACGACCTGGGCGGGCGGACGCGTCTTGACCATGGCGAACCCGTCCTCGATCTCGATGAAGTCGAGGATGTCGCTGCGGACCAGATGCGCCTCGCGGCGTCCCATGTCGTGCTCCGGATACACCACATGGTGGGTGCCGAGCTGTTTGAGGATCTCTCCGTGTGCGTCGCTGGTGGCTTTGGCCCACACCGTCGCGACGCCGAAGCGCAGCAGCAGCGAGGTCGTCAGGATGCTCGACTGCAGGTCGCTGCCGATACCGACCACCGCCCGGTCGAACTGGTGTACCGACAACTGCCGTAACGTCGTCTCCTTCGTCGAGTCGGCGCGTACCACGTGAGTGAGTCGGCCGTTGAGCGACTGGACGGTCTCCTCGTCGGCGTCGATGCCCAGGACATCGGTGCCGGTGGCCATCAGCTCCAGCGCCAACGCGCTACCGAAGCGTCCCAGGCCGATCACGACGACCGCGTCGGCGCCGAGGGAACGACCGGGCCGCCGGAAGGAGAAGGGGTTCGACCTAGCCAATGATCGGCCGCTCCTTGGGTAGTTCGTACAGACGGGTACGGCGCCGGAACACCAACGCCGTGGCCAGGGTGATCGGCCCCAGGCGGCCGACGAACATCAGCACCACCAGGAAGACCTGCGCCGCTGCCGGCAGATCGGCGGTGATGCCGGTGGACAGGCCGACCGTGGCGAAGGCCGAGACGACCTCGAACAGGGTCCGGTCCAGACCGAAGTCGGTGGCGGCCATCAACGCGATGGTCGAGGACACCACGACGGCCACCGCCAGCAGCGCGATGCTGATCGCCTGGCGGTGGGTGGAACGCGGTAGCCGCTTGCCGAGGATGTTGACGGCTCGTTCACCTCGAATCTCGGTGATGATGACGAACAGCAGCACAGCGAAGGTGGTGACCTTGATCCCTCCGGCGGTCCCGGCCGGCCCGCCGCCGATGAACATCAGGACGCTGGTGCCCAGCCAGGTGACCGGTTCCATCGCCGAGGTGTCGACGCTGTTGAATCCCGCCGAGCGCGCCATCGTCGAGTGGGTGAAGCCGGCGAGGAGTTTGGCGGGCACGCCCAGTGGCCCGAACGTGTCCCGGTTCGACCACTCGCTCACGGTCACGAAGATGCTACCCAGCAGAAGCAGTGTGCCGGACATCAACAGGACGATCCGGGTGTTCATCGTCCAGTGCAGGGGGCGGCCCCACTCCCTGCGCAGTTGCAGCAGCACCGGATAGCCCATCCCGCCGAGGATGACCGCCGCGCACAGCGGCAGACACACCCACGGGTCGGCGACGTAGCGCACCAGGCTGTCGCTGTGCAGGGCGAAACCGCCGTTGTTGAAGGCGGAGACCGCGTGGAACACCGCCAGCCACGCGGCCCGGCCCGGTGCGGACTCGTAGCCGGCGAGCAACCGCACGAACACCACCAGCGCGACCACCGCCTCGATGGCCAGCGTGGTCTTCACGATACCGGTGACCAGCGCGCCGACGCTGCCGATGTCGACGGTCTTGACCTCCTGCGCCATCGACAGCCGCGACCGCAGCCCGATCCGACGCATCACGCTCAGGCCCAGTAACGAGGCGAACGTCATGACACCGATCCCGCCGATCTGGATCAACACGAGGATCACCACGTGGCCCAGCGGCGTCCAGTAGGTCGGCGTGTCCACCACCACCAGGCCGGTGATACAGACCGCCGACACGGCGGTGAACAGCGCCTCGACGAAAGTGGCCCGCCCCGGCCCAGGGTGCGCGGCGGGCAACATCAACGCACCGGTACCCACCACCACCGACACCGCGTAGGCGATGACGATGACCTGTGGGGGATGAAGGAATCGCCTCATACGTCGACTCCGTCCGCGCATCGTCGCGTCCCACCATGCTGATCGGCGACACGGCAATCTGTGGTTCTGGAAACGCGACCGGCGTTCGGCGCACCGGGCCCCTCGGCCTCCTCGGAAAGGTCGCTACGCGGTGTGCCGATATCTGGTTTACTGATCAGGCGGTGTCCCACACTCGCGACACTACGCACGGTGGCGGCCTCTCTTAGCCCAGCAACGCCCACATCTGAGCGCCGGCCGACCAGACTTCCCGGCACACCGGCGGCCATGTTACGCACACTCGGCACTGGGCGCCGACGGGGAGCCGGTGCGCGAGCCACTTCCCACATCCACCACCGCCGCACAGGTGAAGCTTGTGCCCTCCTGGGGGAGATGGGCGGCGCTGTAGCCCCATGGCAGCCGCCGTCGAATTGCCGACGAACGCCGATCATGCTGGTGACAACCGGCTCATCCCAGGCTCACGCAGCTCTGGACGCCGGCTCAGGCGCCACTGGCCAAATCCCGTCGTCGAAAGGTGACCACGGCCGCCTGGAGCAGCGCTGCGGACAGCAGGGCCAGCACCGCCACCGCGACCACGCTGATGTCCTCCAGCGGATACTCACCGACGTGCGCGAACGGTGACAGACGAAGCACGGAGTCATGGATGTCGAGGATCGGTGCGAAGTAGGTGGTGATCAACCCGTAGCCGAGCGACACCCAGATCACCGGCAGAGCCCGAGGTGCGCTCGCGTACAGCAGGGCGGCGATGGTCAGCACGAGCCAGACCGCCGGGGTGTGCGCGACGTGACCGAGCAGCAGGGTCGCAATCAACCCGGCCTCGCCGGTGCTCACCGCAGCGCCGATCCCCATGCCGAGCCCGGCGACCAGCAGCAGCCAGAACACACCGACCGCGGCGACGGCCACGTGGCCGCCGAGCCAGCCGGCCCGGCTCACCGCCGTGGCCAGGACCGGCTCGGCCCGCCCGTCGGTCTCCTCGGCGCGCAGCGTGTGCACCGCCAGCACCGCGTAGACCCCGACGGCCAGTGCCATGGTCATGCCCATCATGCCGAGGTAACCGTCGAGCATGTTCGCCGAGCCGCCCATGATCTCCACCAGATCCGGCGGGGCATCGGCGAAGCCGTCGACCAACGGCTGGGTGAACGAGCCGTAGGCGATTCCGGCCACGAGCAGGGCCAGGCTCCAACCGATCAGGCTGGCGCGTTGCAGGCGGAACGCGAGCGCCAGCGGTCCGGCCAGCCACGCGGCGGCCCGGGGCGAGCCCGGTCGAGGCGGCACCAGGCCGGCACCGAAGTCCCGGCGTGTCGACAGGACGTAGCCCAGCGCGGCGGTCGCCGCCGCGACCAGCAGTGATATGACCAGTGGCCACCAGCGGTCGTAGACGTACGGCGCTGTCTGTTGGGACCAACCGATCGGCGACAGCCAGGACAGCCAGGTCGCTCCGCTACCCTGCACCATCGCCATGTCGCCCAGCCCGCGCAGGACGAACGCGGCGCCGAGCGTGGCACCGGCGGCGCCGGAGGCCGCCCTCGGGTACTCCGACAGTTGGACCGTGAGCGCGGCGATGCCGCCGAAGACCAGCGCCGCCGCCCCGATGGACGAGCCGAACAGCAGTGAACCGCTCAGGGGGTAGCCGCGGGCGGCCATCATCGAACCGATCAGCACAGCGACCAGCACCGCCATCGCGGCGGTGAGGATCAGCGCGGCGGTGAGCGGAGCGTGCCGGCCGACCACGTTTGCCCGGATCAGTTCGGCGCGGCCCGAGCGCTCCTCGGCGCGGGTGTGTCGCACGACGGTCAGCATCCCCATGAGGCCGGCGCCGATGATCACATACAGCCCGTACTGCCCGGCGAGGAACCGCTCGACGGTCAGGTGATCGAACCCGAAGCCGGGTCCGCCGAACAGGGCTCCGGCGGGACTGGAAGTGAAGGCGGTCAGACCCGCCAGGTCCTGCGGGGTCTGGGCGATGGCCTCCAGCGCGGTGGTGAAGTACGTCATCAGCAGTGGCAGACCCAGCGACCAGGCCGGTAGCCGGATGCGGTCCCTACGCAGCATGAACCACAGGAGGGTGCCGGTTCCGGTGGTGACACCGGTACCAGAGGACACGTGGGGTGCCGGGCGGCGCAGCGTCGTCGTGGTCATCACGCCACCTCCGTGGCCGAGGTGCGTGCGGGCTGGTCACCGTAGTGGCGCAGCAACAGCTGCTCCAACGTCGGCGGGCGGACGGTCAGTCCTTGCACCTCCAGGTCGCCGAGCCGGCGCACCACGGCAGCGAGGTGTTCGCCGTCGACATCGAAGCGGAGGTGGCCGTCCTCGGCCCGCAACCCGTGCACGCCGGCCATCCCGGCGACCGCATCGGCGGGCTGATCGGTGACCACGTCGACCGACGTACGGGTCAGGTGACGCAGCTCGGTCAGCGAGCCGGTCTCGACGATCCGCCCCTGCCGGATGATCGATATCTGGTCGGCGAGCACTTCGACCTGGGCGAGGATGTGACTGGACAACAGCACCGTACGGCCGGCCTTCTTGGCCTCGCGGATGCACTCCTGGAACACCGCCTCCATCAGCGGGTCCAGCCCTGCGGTGGGTTCGTCGAGCAGCAGCAGTTCCACGTCGCTGGCCAGCGCGGAGATCAGTGCCACCTTCTGCCGGTTGCCCTTGGAATAGGTACGGCCCTTCTTGCTCGGGTCCAGGTCGAAGCGCTGGCACAACTCGTCGCGGCGGACCGGATCGGCACCACCGCGCAGCCGGGCGAACAGATCGATCGCCTCACCGCCGGTGAGGTTGGGCCACAGTTCCACGTCGCCGGGGACATAGGCGAGCCGGCGGTGCAGGGAAACCGCGTCCGCCCACGGGTCGCCTCCGAGCAGCCGGGCCTGGCCCTCGTCGGCGCGCAGCAGGCCCAGCAGGATCCGGATGGTGGTGGACTTACCGGCGCCGTTGGGGCCGAGAAAGCCGTGCACGGTACCGGTGGCGACGTGCAGGTCCAGCCCGTCCAGCGCCTGGACGCCTCCGAAGGACTTGGTGACGTGTCGGATGTCGATGGCAGCAGTCATCGCAGGAGACCTCGTTCGAGGAAGGCCCGGCGCACCGAGCCGGAACGGATGCCGTCGATCGCGGGGGACCGGCGGTGGGAGGAAGGGCTACGCCCAGACGAGAAGAGGGGACTACGGTGCAGCGCTGTCCGCAGCGGGGGCGGCCGGCGGATCCGGGACGTACATCAGGTACTCGTCGAGCATCGACCGGTCGACGAGCAGCCCTTCGGTGAACAGCTCCAGGGCCGGCGACGCGAGATCGTCGATGTAGCGGCGGAACAGGGCCGCAAACTGGTCCGGAGCAGCGTCCGACCCGTGCAGGGTGAACCAGAGCACCATGCTGCCGGTTGCCTGGAAGGCAAGGTACCGCGCGCGGGCGGCCCGGTCCCGGCTGGGCTTGATCACACCGGCGGCCTCACCTGCGGAGAGGTACTCCTCCGCGTCGATGATCATGTGCTCGATGAGGGTGGCCGCCAACCTGCCACCGGCCTGCATGCTGCGCAGCAGGTATCGCACGATCGGCGCGTACTGCTCGACACCCGCCAACTGCGCCAGCAGGGTCGTGCCCGTGCCGTCGGTCAGAGTCTTGGCCTTCTGCTCACGCATCACGGCGAGCACCTGTTCGTCGCAGGCGCGACGCAGCCCGTCCTTCGAACCGAAGTGATGAACGATCAGACCGGCGGCGACACCGGCGTCGGTGGCGATGGCACGCAGGCCGGCACCGAATCCCTCCCGAGCGAAGCGGGAGATGGCGGCGTCACGGATTCGGCTCGCGGAAGCGAACTCGCCACCGCGCCCTGCCGACATCGCATCGTTCGACGCCACGACACCAGATTAAACAGCTGTTCAATGATTCCGCAATGCCCATCCCGGTCAGGGCCGGACCAGGGAGTGGACAGCTCTGGTCCAGCCCGGGAAGGTGGCGGGTGTACTCCTGGAACAGCTGTAGCGGTACGCGCCGCGCCCCCGCCCCGGGCCGGCCCGCCGCTACGGGCCGTCGGCTGATCCGTCTCGGCGGCGGTGTCGTCGTCCTCCACCGTGTCCCCGGAGGAGACCGCATCGGTGGCGGTCTCGGCCGTCTCGGAGGTGGTCGGGCTCGACCACGTCGCGTCGGCGGCGACGAGGAACGCCGGCGCCGTGTAGGCCGACAGCAGCGCCGCCGGATTCAGCTGGTCCCGCCGGAGCAGTCCGCACCGCGGACAGTCGTCGACGTGCCGGGGCGACCCGTTTCCGCAGGGTCGGGGTCAACCGGCCCTGCCAACCCGCCACCAGGTCGGCCAGGGCCGGGCAGTCCCGGGCACCGCTGCGCGCGACGAGCAGGGCGCCGAGCGCCCGTTCCAACTGCGAGCGGGCCCGGGACAGCCGGGCGTGGGCGTGGTTGGCGGGCAGGCCGAGGGCCGCGCCGATGTCGGCGGACGACAGGTCGTGGCGGACCGCCAGGTGGACCACCTCGCGGTCACCGGGGCTGAGAGACCGTCGGGTAACCAGGTGACTACGTGGCGATAAGTCGTTCAGCGTTGATACGTCGGGCGGCTTCGCGTTCGGTAGTGTTGCTCCACCGGACCGCCTGCCCGGCCAGACGTATCGTCATGAGTCGAATCATCGCTACCTTGATCATGGCCTCAGAGTTGACGGTCAACCGCTCGTAGTCCCGGGCCAGACGCCGATTACGTACCAGCCAGCCGAACGTGTTGGGTCGGGCCCGGGCGCGGTGCCTGGATTGCTCCAGGTCCGTTTCCCGGACCCGCCCGCCGAACCCGGCGTGCGACTCTCACCGCACCGGGCTCTCCACGAGGTCATGCCGTTGGGGGTGGGCTTGTCGGTGTGGGCTGCCAGGGGTTCGGGATCTTGGTGCCGCGATAGCGGTATCGGGTCACGGGGACCTTCGCCATCTTGAACAACTCGACCCCGTCGAAGGCGATGGGCTGCCACCCTTGCGGGGTGCGCAGCCATCGCTGGATGGCTCTCCAGGTCATGCGGTTGCGGCGCATCACCCAGTTGATCACTCGCCACCAGATGAAGTTCTGCAGGTGGGAGAAGGTGTGCTTGGCGACCGCGTGCTTGAAGTAGTTGGCCCATCCACGCTGGATGTAGTTGATCTTGACCAGCGTCTCCCGGTAGCTCAGGTGCGACAACCGGCGGGTCAGTGACTTGATCTTCCGTTTCAGCGCCTGGACCGGCTTGTCGGCGATGAACGTGTATACATGCCACTTGTCCGTTCCTCGTTTCCGCTTCCAGACGATGCGGAAGCCGAGGAAGTCGACCCCGTCGGCAAGGTGGGTGATCCTGGTCTTGGACTCAGATAGGCGCAGGCCCATCGTCGCCAGAACGGTACTCACCTGGTCGCGCAGGTCCTCGACGTGTTCCTGGTTGCCATGGACCAGGACGAGGAAGTCGTCGGCGTAGCGGACCAACTGCCACGTCGCCAGTCCTTTGGCGCGTCGTTGCCTGCGCTGCTGGCCGGTGCCCGCTGCCGCCCATTGCTCGACGAAGAACTCGTCGAGAACCGACAACGCGATGTTGGCCAGCAGTGGTGAGAGGATCCCTCCTTGGGGTGTGCCGGACGTGGTCTCGTTCCGCTCGCCGAGCTCAGTCATGATCCCGGCCTTGAGGAACGCCTTCACCAGCGCGAGCACTCGCTTGTCCTTCACCCGCGCTCGCACCCGACCCATCAAGGCCGGGTGGTCGATACGGTCGAAGCACGCCTCGATGTCCGCGTCCAGCACCCACCGGTAACCGGCGGTGGCCAGATGATGGATCTCGGCGATCGCGTCGTGCGCGCGCCGGTTCGGCCGGAACCCATACGAACAAGGCTGGAAATCCGCCTCGAAGATGGGCTCCAGGACCAGCTTCAGCGCTGCCTGGACCACACGGTCCGTGATGGTCGGTATCCCCAGCCGGCGTAGTTTCCCGCCGGTCTTGGGAATCATCTTCTCCCGTACTGGTAGTGGCCGGAACGTGCCGGTCTTCAGCAGGGAACGGACATGGTCCAGGAACACTTCGGGCCCGGCCATGCTCACGTGGACAGCGGTGACGCCGTCCACTCCGGCAGTGCGGGCTCCGGCATTCCCGGCGACCCGTTGCAACGCCACGACCAGCGTGGCGGGGTCGCTGACGAAGTTGTAGACATCGTCAAACCGGCGACCGTGGTCGGCCGCCGCCCAACGGTGCAGTTTGATCTGCATTCCCCGTACCCGCGTCCATGCCTCTTCCGGGGTCGGCCACGTGACGGCGGTATCCACCACCGTGTCTTCGGGCATTGCAGTACCTCCCTTGCGATCTCGCTGCCGCCCTTCCCCATGTGACCGGCTCTCCCGGCCTCGGAGTACTACGGCGGCTCCGCCCTCTCCCGACCCGATCGGCCGACGGTGAACCCAACCCGAGGCGTCGTCTCTGGCTGAGACGGCCCCGGGCAAAGCCGGGAAAGTTCCCGTGTTCACTGACTGATCGCTCGACGAAGGAGGCACCCGGCTATACCCCCGCGGCATCGCCACGGCTACCCCGCAGCACTTCACCGTGGCCTCCCGGACCGCCGAACGTCAGCAGCCGCAGGAGTTCCCCGTCCCGAGAGAAGAGGACCAGGACGCACCGCACCCAGCCCACATCCGCCAGGTTCGAGCTGGTAGGGATCGTTAGGAGGCTTCAGACACCGGTTCCTCGCGTATACCTCTCCGTCTCGCTTGCCGGACCCGCGCCATCTGGCAGTACTGGTTACGTCCCGGCGTTGTCGGGGCCGCTTGCCACCCTCCCCGGCACCTCCCGGATCAGGCTGCCCCCAGCTTCACCACCCTGCTGCGACAGGACGGCGGCGAAGGTCTCTCACCTCCACTCGATCAATCAGCGCCTCACGGCGCACCCTCTCCACCACCCACCTACGCGGCAGGACCTTGAAGCCCTTGACATCGTCGGTGCGCTTGACGATCTCCAGCAGGATTCCGAGCTTGTCCTTTGCCCAGCTCAACAGGCTGGAGTCGATGCTGTTGGCGTAGCCGCCGTCGGCCCACACCAGCGCGACGGTGGCGAATGCCTCGGCCAGTCGTTGCAGGATCCGCCGGCCTCCAGGACGGTCGTTGACGGAGGCGGAGGTGACCATCACCACCAGGATCAACCCCATCGTGTCGACAACCAGATGCCGCTTACGGCCTGTCGTCTTCTTGCCCATATCGAACCCACGGCATTCGCCACCCTCGCTGGATTTGATCGACTGGGCGTCCAACACCGCCGCGGTCGGCTCCGGCCCACGACCCGCCGCCACCCGTACCTGCCGGCGAAGCTCGTCGTGGATCGCATCCCACGTCCCGTTTCTACGCCAAGCGGTGAACCAGCGATGCGCCGCATCCGGCGGCGCCAGATCACGCGGCATCATTCGCCACGCACAGCCCGACCGCAGCACGTAGAAGATCGAGTCGAGGATCAGCCGGTCGTCCCACTTACGGGGCCGGCCGCCTCTACGCAGGTCACGCACCGGCATGAGAGGGGCCAGGATCGCCCACATCGCGTCGGTCAAGCTCGACGGATAGCATGAGCGGGCGTCATCCCCGCCAAGGTCTACGTTGCACACACAACCCGATCATGGCGGGGATGACCTATTTGTCGAGCGTCCCGCATCGACGTGTCTCGCCGTCACACAACGCCCCGAGCCGGTTACCCGACGGTCTCTGAGGGACGCCGCGGCGGCGTGGACGAGGGCGCGCACCTGGTCGGCGTTGACACCCGCCCCCGGGTCGGGAAGGTCGGCGACCGGGTCGTCGGTCTCGCCCAGCGGCCTGGAACAGGCCCCCTCACGAAGGTGCCGCAGGCACTCGTTGCGCACGATCGCGTACAGCCAGGGGCGGAGCCGGTCGGCGTAGCGCCGGTACACGCCCTCCAGCCCGGCCGGGTTACCTCGGCGTACCGCCTCGACCAGGCTCCTGTCGTCCTGAGCCGCCGTATCCATCACTGCTCCCACCACCCGTCGACGGCTCCATTAGAGCGAAGCGGAATAGTTTCTGAGTTTTTCTGTTGGCATCCCGACCCTCGGCTGCTCCCACCGGTGTCACCGCATCACCGGCATCGAGGAGACACCGATGACACCGACACGTTCCGTCCACCGGCGGGCACCCGTCCGCCGCCTGCTGGCCGCCGCCGTGGTGGCGGCATTCGCTGGTGGGCTCGTCACGTCCACACCGCTGGACGCCGTCGCCGCGCCCACCCCCGGCGACCCGGGTACGGCCTCCGGCACCGCCCCGGCGCAGCCCCTGGCCTTCCGGGTCGACCCGGGACTGTCCGCGCCCCGGGTGCCGATCGACCCGGTGGGTCGGCTCGGAACCGACCGGGAGGTCGGGGTGGTGGCGGGGCCGAGCGGGTCCCCCGCCGACTGGACGGTGCTGCGCCGGCTGGAGAAGGCAGCCGAGGCGACCCACCCGGAGGTGGTCAACCTCAGCTTCACCCGCGACGTCGACCTCGGCAAGTCCCATGCGCGTACCTGGACCGACCGGCGGATGAAGCACGTGCGGGACACCGGCGCGTTGATCGTCGCCGCCGCCGGGAACAACGGTGTGGACATCGACGGCGACACCCTCTACGTGCCCTGCGAGAGCACCCACGTGATGTGTGTGGGGGCATGCGGGACAACGCGGCGGTGGCCGGCGGGTCGAACTACGGCACCAGCGACCACACCCGCTCGGGGGAGATCTACGGTCCGATGTGCGTCAGGGGCCTCGCCGACCCCGGTACGCCGGGGAACAACACGACCCGCTCGAACGCCTGCGGCACCAGTGTCGCCGCGCCGTTCGTGGGCGGGGTCGCCGCCCTGGTGCTGGCCGCCGACCCCACCCTCACCGCCGCCGAGGTCCGGGACATCCTCAACGACACCGCCCACGTCGGTGGGCTGGGCGCCAAGGTGACCGGCAGCCAACGCCGGATCGACGCCCTGGGCGCGGTCGCCGAGGCGCTGGGAGTGCAGGTCGGGAAGCCGACGGTGACCATCAGCACCCCGAAGACCGGTCAGCAGTTCGGGGTGGGGCAGACGGTGGACCCCACCGCGCCTTCGCAGTCGTGGCGGCACCGGCCGGGAAGACTGCTCCGGCGGCCACGATCACCGCACCGGCGCAGGCCCTGACGCTGACCACTGACGACGGCACTCCCCGGTCGGTCGCCTTCGCCGGTACCGGCGCCGACGCCGAGGACGGGGCGATCAGCGGGATGCGCCTGCGGTGGACCGCGTACGGCGACGGGGGTGTCAAGAAGTGCTCTGCCAGGGCAGCGGCGTCCCCACCGGCGGCCCGATCGACGACGTGGTACAGCCGAAGAACTGTTCCGCTTTCACCGCCCCGCTGGGCCTGTTGGACAGCGGGACCACCGTCACCACCTGGGTGGTGTGGCTGGAGGTGTTCGACTCCTCCGGTCTGGTCGGGGTGGACTCCGTGCCGGTCCGGATCCAGTCGGTCACTCCCTGACCTCGGCTGCGACACCACCTGCTTCCGGTGGCATGTCCCGTGTCGCTGCGGCGGCACGGGACACGCCCGGTACGGCGAGACGAGAACCATCACCGCCACGTCGACCGCGGTCGCCCAGAGGCCGGTCCGGTGCAACAGCCCGGTCGCCGGTCTCCACCGCCAGGGTCAGCGCGGCGTCGGGCGACGGTTGTGGACGGGTCAGGCTCTGCGCGCCAGTTCCGCCTGGTAGGCCGCCTCCAAGTGGGCGGCGACTGAGATGGTGCCGGCTGGCCGGGGCTGACCCAGATGCGTCTCCCGTAGTTCGTCCATGAACTGGTGCCACAGGTTCGGGCCGCCCTCGTCGAGTATCCGGGCTCGGATGCTCAGCTCGGGGCTTACCGGTAGGTGCTGTCGTCCCCATGCTCCGAGCGTCGCGAGTACCGGGACGAGTCGGATGGATCGCTCGGTGAGGTGGTAGATGCGTCGTTGTTTGTGTCGGGGGTCCGGGGCTTGCGACAGAAGATCGTTGGCGAGGAGGCGGCGCAACCGGTCGGTGAGGATGTTCGATGCGATCCCTTCCTCGGATCGGGTGAGCAGTTCGCGGAAGTGGCGACGATCGCCGAACATGATGTCGCGGATCACCAGCAGCGACCAGGTGTCCCCGATCACTTCCAGGGCCAGGTTGATCGGGCAGTCCGAGCGGTGCTCACCCACGAACCCTCCTGATGCTCCGGGAACTGCTTGCAGGCTACTCCTGGTTCCCCTAGGGTGTTCAAACCGATTGCATGTCGCAATCGGTTTATGGTCGAGTGTCTAGGGAGAGCCCATGTCAGATCGCCCGGTAGGAGAAGTGTTGTGGCACGCGACCGTCTCGCTCGACGGCTACATCGCCGCCCCGGGTGACGACGTCGCCTGGGTCTTCGATCACTTCGACCCGGAGGAGCCGACAGCGGCCGCCGTGGTCGAGCGCACCGGAGCCGTGATCGCCGGACGACGCAGTTACGAGGCAGGAGAACGAGACGGCAGGGAAGTCTTCGACGGCGCCTGGTCCGGCCCGCAGTATCTGCTCACCCACCGTCCCACCGAGCAACCGCTCCAGGGCGTGGCAGTCCGCGCCGGCGACATCCGACCTGTCGTCGATGAAGCCCGGATCGCCGCAGCAGGACGGGATGTGCTCGTCATCGGCGCGGACGTCGCCCGCCAATGCCTGGCCGCCGGCTTGGTGGACGAGGTCATCGTGCACATCGCCCCGATCCTGCTCGGCGACGGCGTACGCTTCCGCGGCCCCGACAAGCACACCCATCTCACACTCGTCGACGCCAGCCGTCACAAAGAGATCGTCACTCTGCGCTACCGCCCCGGCGTGAACGGACCGTCCCGCGCGGCGAGAGCGGGCCTGGCCTGATCGGGCCTGGATCCGTGGCAGACGCGGGTCGCATGATGGTCGGCGAATACGACATCTGGCCCACGTCCACGGCTGTCCGTGAGTTGGCTGCCCTTCTCGACGACGCTGACCTTGCGGTGCTGCCGTCAGCATTGTGCTGCTGCGCGAGTGGCGGGACTGGGCCGCGTACCAGTTGGTTGTTCGGCAATCGGGGGCTCCAGCTCAGACGGCGGTACGCGACCACTGCTGGTTGGTGCCGGTGTGGCACGGATACTGCGTGAGGATCACACCGTTCGCGGTCGATGCGGACGGCACGTCGACGCACTTGTTGCTGTGCCGTGCGCGTAGCTGGAAGTAGCTGCCGTTGGCGACCATCTGGAACTGCTGGTTGGTGCCGGTGCCACAGGTGTACTGGACGAGTTCGGCACCGTCGGCGGTGGAAGCGCTCACCACGTCGAGGCATTTCCCGCTGTGCCGGCTGATGATGCGCCAGTAGCCGCTGCCGGCGTCCTGGAACTGCCACTGCTGCCAGGCATTGCCGCCGTAGGTGTACTGACCGACGCGCGCACCGTTGTCGGTGTTGGGGGACTGCACGTCCATGGTCTTGCCACTGTGGCGGACGTCGATCCGGTACGTCGCTGGCGGAGGTGTCGTGGGGCCGCCGCCGATGGTGTCGCCCCAGCCGTACCGGATCCGGTCTGCGCCGGAGGTGTTGCGGACGGCCAGGTTGAGGTTGGTGCCGCTGCCGCTGAGGGAGAACATCGAGTACCAGTCGTACCCGATGTTGCCGGGCTTGCCGCCGAGGGCGGGCCAGTAGGTGCCGCCCATCTGGTTGTCCCGCATGACCTGCGCCATCGCGCGGATGTGGCGCACGAAGTTGTCGGTGCTGTTCGCGTCGCCGTAGTTGAGGCCGTTGTCCATGGGGGCGCCGAACTCGGTGGCGACCGCGCGGGAGGCGCAGTTGCCCAGGCGGGTCTGGATGTGGCTCCGGAAGGCGTCGTAGGTCATCGCGTTGTAGAAGAAGGCGTAGTGGTGGAAGGAGAGCAGGGTGGCGTTGAAGCGACTGTCGCTGCAGACGTCCCGCAGGTCCTGGCTGTAGCCGGTGCCACCGATGAGAACCCGGCCGGGTACCGCCGAGTAGTGGTAGCTGAGCCAGTCGGCGGCGACGTTGCGCCACTCTGTCGAGCTGTACCCGTGCGGCTCGTTCATCGGCTCGAAGTACACGTTGGTGTTCGCGCCGTACGTGTTGGTCACCGTGGACCACATCGTGTTCCATGCGGCGAGGTTCGTGATCCGGCCGCCGGAGGCGGCGCCGTCCTCCCAGTAAGCGAGGATGACCTTGAATCCGCGTGCGGTGGCGGCGTCGATGGCGCCCCGGTAGGCGTTCCACCACGTCGTCCCCACGGTGTGGGTGTTGATCGGCAGTCGGATGGTGTTGACCCCCATGGTGGCGGCCATGTCGTCGTAGAGGGCGTTGGCCTTGGCGCGTACGGTCGCGTTGCTGTCGGACGAGCTCAGGCCGTGCAGGACGAGCGGGCCGGTGCTGAAGTTGTCTCCCAGCATCGCCCAGTTCATGCCTCGGAACTGGCGGGTCGCGGCAGTGGCCGACGACGAGGTGACGACGACGCTGCCCACCGCTGCCAGCGCGGTCACCAGGAGGATCAGCAGCCAGCGCGACGACCGGGCGCTCCAGGCTGGTCCTGGTGCGTAGCCACCGGACGACGTGATTCGTGTCATGACGTGTCCAATCACTGAACGTGGCGCCTCCGGTCGACATCGAGCTGATGTCGCCTCGGTTACATCGGTAACGGAAAGGCACACCGGGACGCCAGATTCCGAAGCGACACGTTCAGGAACGATCAGGCTCGAACACCCGCGACCGTCGACCGGGCACTGCCCTGCGGACTTGTCCGGCAGTAGGCCGGCTGGCCGGTCAGAGGGAGGGGATGACGGGCGCGATGGTGCCGTCGGCGTTGAACCGCAGTGGGTCGATGACGACCTCGCGGTTGGTCCCGTTGCCGGCCGGGATGGCGAAGCGGTGGTAGGCGATGTACCAGGTGTCGCTGCCCGGCGCCTGCACCACCGACTGGTGCCCGGGGCCTCTGATGCCGAGGGTGAGGTTCTTGGACAGGATGGTGCCTCGGTGGGTCCAGGGGCCGAACGGTGACGTGCCCGTGGCGTACTCGACGTGGTAGTTCTCGGAGCGGGTGTCGTCCACCGAGTACGTGAGGTAGTAGGTGTTGTCGCGCCTGAACACGAACGCGGCCTCGCGGTAGTTGGGCAGGCTGAAGGTGCGGACCTGTCCGGGGTCGAAGGAGACCATGTCGGCGTTGAGCCGGACGGCGTACGCCGCGCCGTTGCCCCAGTAGAGGTAGGACTGCCCGTCGGTGTCGGTGAAGACGTGCGGATCGATCATCTGGCCGCTGCGGAAGCCGGCGGGGACCAGGGGGCGGCCGAGCGGGTCGCTGAACGGACCGGTCGGGCTGCTGGAGGTCGCGACGCCGATGTTGGTCGCGGCGCTGAAATAGAAGTAGTAGCGGTTGTTGCGGTAGGCGATCGTCGGTGCCCAGGCCCGGTCGTCGGCCCAGCTGATCTGTGGGCCGAGGTCGAGGATGCTGCCGTGGTGGGTCCAGTTCACCAGGTCGGTGGAGGAGAACGCGTCGAACCGGCTGCCGCTCCAGCTGTTGTGGCCGTCGGTGGTGGGGTAGAGGTAGTAGCGACCGTTGAGGTGGGCGATGTTCGGGTCGGCGTACAGGCCCTTGATGGTCGGGGTGCGGCGGCCGGCGACCCATGGCGTGGTGACTCGGAAGGAACTGTCCGCGGCGAACGTGGTCGAGTTGGTGGTGGGCGGGTCGAGCCACAGCTCGTTGTCGCGGTGGCGGATGAACCGTCCGGGATAGTTGATCGACTCCAGACGTACCGATCCGCCGGCCGATCCGTCGCGGACGCAGAAGGTGGCGTCGGCGAGGAACGTGGTGGTGCCGGCGTTGGCCTCCAGCCGGATCCGGTAGTCGCGGTGCCGTAACCACATGCCGTTCGCCGCCTGGAACGACACGCAGCCCGCGCCACCGGCGAGCCCGGGCGCCACCGTGACGGTCGCGTCGCTCTTGAGCTGGGCGGAGCTGGTGGAGCTGACCGTGGTGACGGCACCGAGGTAGTCGACGTGCCGGAGATAGGAGCCGGCCAGGTTCACCGACTGCAGCGATCGGGCGCCGGTGGGGATCTCGGCCGCGTGGGCGGGCGGTGCCGCGACGACCGCCGCCACGCAGGCGCCGAGGACGACGGTCATCGCGCGGGCGACCGGCCTTCGGCCGGGACGGAGCATGGACATGATCACATCTCCTCGGAATAGCGCTGGTGGACACGGGGTGCGGAGGTCGACTCGCGGATTCGCAGCGAGGGACTGATGACGATCCGGTGGGTGGGACGGCCGGGATCGGCCAGTCGCTCGGCGACGAGGCGTACCGCGGCGCGACCGATGGACCGTCGCGGCGGGCGGACCGCCGTCAGCGGGGGGCTGAAGAGGCCGACGACCTCGTCGTCGTAGGCCACGATGGACAGGTCACCGGGTACGGCGATGTGCCGTTCCTCGCACCGCTGCACCAGCGCGATGGCCTCCGCGTCGGCGTGCACCAGGAGCGCGGTGGTCGCGGAGGCCCGGCAGCGGTCGAGGACCTGGTCGAGAAGGGCGTCGCGGTCGGGTGAGCGGATGCCGGGTAGCACGGCTTCCACGGTGTCGTCGGGCGCGATGTCGCATCCGGCTGCCGCGTCGAGCCAGCCGCGGCGGACGTGGGGTCGGGTGGGGCTGTTGGCGTCGACGACGAGGCCGACCCGGCGATGCCCGAGGGAGGTGAGGTGACGTACCGCCATGGCCGCGCCCAGTGCGTGGTCGGTCACCACCGACTCCATGACGGCGTGGTGCGCGCCGACGGTGGCGGTCCGCTCCAGCAGCACGACCGGGATGCCGAGGTGGGCGAGCCAGTCGACGGTGCGTCCGGCGGAGGGGGTGTCCATCCGGGGGACGACGATCAGTGCGTCGACGCCCATCCGATCGACGATCCGGGTCAACTGTGGTCTGTCGTCCTCGGTGTCGTAGGAGGACCCCCGCAGGATCACCCGCATGTCGAGTTCGCGGGCGGCCTCCTCGGCGCCGCGCGCGACGTCGGGCCAGTAGTAGTCGAGGGACGGCACGAGCATGCCGAGGGTCCGTCCGCTGAGGGGGGCAAGCCCGGCGGCCGGTTCCTCGTCGGGTGTCGGCGGATCGCCCGGCTCGATCAGTGCCACGCCGCCGTGGACCCGCTGCACCAGGCCCTCGGCGGCCAGTTGGGCGAGGTCCCGACGAATGGTGACCGGGGCGGCGCCCAGCCGCCGGGACAGGTCGGAGATGCGCATCCATCCGTCCCGTTCCAGGGCCTCCAGCAGGTGCTGGCGGCGGGCGGCCTGCAGCGGCCCCCGGCTGACGGCCTCACCTCTGCTGGGCATCGGGCACCTCCGGGCAGGACACGTCGCGGGTGGGGGACTCCTCGATGGTGAGGACGAACGTGCCGGTCTGCGTGGTCGCGCCGACGTCGATCTCCAGGCGGGTGAGGGCCGGTCCCCACACGCCGACGAGCAGGGGATCGTCGAGGGGGCGCACCGTCGCGGTGCCCGGGGCGGACGCAGGGTGCCAGGTCAGCGTGAGCAGGCCGGCACCCTGCCGTGCGGTGATCACCGCACGGCCCACATCGAGGCGTACGTCCCCGGAGACGAGCAGGTGGACGTGGGTTGGCGCGGAGTCGTCGGCCGGGGCGAGGTCCCAGGCGTCGGTGACCACGACCCGCCCGCTGTCGCGCTCCAGCCGTGCGCTGCGCCTCCAGCGACGTGCGTCCGCGCGGGGGTACGCGGCGGCGATGTCCAGGGACAGCTCGCTTCTGACCGGATCGGTGACGGCCGTGACGTCGCGGGCGCGGTAGGCGTGGCCGGCGGCCTGGGCGGTGCCCCGGATGTGCGGGACGTTGTGCCACGTGCTCTGCATCGTCCAGATGTCGTAGCGGTCAGGCCCGAAGGTCTGTGCGGTGTAGGTGGGGCGGCCGGCGTCGACGAGCACGGGTACGCCGTTGAGGGCGACCACGATGCCGCCGACGTCGTTGTGGTTGTGGTGTTCACCGTTGTGCCCGCCCTTGATCGCCAGCGTCAGACCGGCCGGGCTGCCCTGTGCGGTGCGTGCCAGCAGCACCTGGACGGAGGGGAGCCACACGTCGCGTGGCAGCGGCGGTGCGGCGGGGGCGACGTCGATCCACTCCTGGTGGCTCAACGCCCGTAGCAGCCGGCCGAGGCCCTGGCGCTCGTCGGCCACCGGCGCGGCGCGGTCGCGATGAGCGGCGGCGTGTGCCGACGCCTCGCGGTCGCCGACGCGCTGTGCGGCTCGGTACAGGGCGTGCCAGGGTGGGACGTCCGGCGGCCGGGCCATGCCGTCCGCGTGGTTGAGATACCAGCCGCCGCCGAGGTGCATACGGTGGGGAAAGGCGACGGTGTTCCGGAGGGCCTCGCCCGGTACGCCGTCGAGCTTTCCGCCGCTGGCGTGGGCGAGGACGTCGAGCGCCTCCAGCGCTCGGCACGCTCCCTGCCACCAGTACCCGTAGCCCTCGTCGACGGCACCGTCGACCGGCAGGGACGCCACGTACCGGTCGAGGCCGTCGATGACCAGGTCGACGATCGCGGCTCGACGCGGTGGATCGTCGAGCAGGCGCAGCGCGGCGACGAGCACGTTGGCGTGGATCCACGCGCTCCAGTTGTGCACGTCTCCGTCGAGGCCGAGCCAGTGCCAGTCGCGGCGCTCGGTGAACGGGGTCAGCACGCGCCGGTCGACCTCGTACCGGATGCGCGCGCGCAGGCCCGGTGCGTGCTGGTCGAGTGGCCCGCCGAGCAGATGGTCGATCCAGGCGAGCTGCGCGGCGACCTCGCCCGCGCCGAGATCGAGGACCGGGTCGGTGACGGTCGGCAGCACCGCGCCGTGGCGGGTGTGGGTGTCGTCGTGGGCCGGCCAGCACCAGGAACTCTGCTCGCACAGCGACACGACCCCGTCGACCACCTCGTCGAGCCAGTCCGGGGCCAGCGTCACGGCGGCCAGGACGCTGGCCCTGCTCAGCCGTTGCTGTCGGGCGAATACCAGCTGCTCGTAGGTGTCGCGGTCGCCGTCCCGAAAGTATCTGGCGTAGTGGCGAGCGGGCAGCGAGGGCCAGGGCCGGCCGAGATCTGCCGCGGCACGGGTGCGCAGATACCGCACCGTCGGCACGTCCAACCGCGACTCGGTCCAGACGGCTCGCTCCTGGGCCGGGGGCACGGGCAGCGATCTCTCGGGGGGTGCGAGCACCTGCTCGAGCAGCGCAGGCCCGATACCCGGCCAGGCTGCGGCGAGCGGACCGGTGAAGCGGTCGACGGCGGTCATGGCTCCTCGATGGACGCAGAGCGTGCATGAACGGTAGCGACCGTATCAGGCCCCAGTGAGATTGATCGAGAGCGATGGTGGGCTTTTCATCGGAAGCGGGATTCTCCGGCGCGCGTTCTTGATCGAACATGTTCGTCTGAGCGTGCAGATGGCATTGACATGTTCCTATGCGAGCGCTTTACTTCGGAAACCCGGCTGTTGCCTGTGCGACACACAGCCGGTCACGTCTTCCGTTGCCCGCCTCCCTGAGGCGGATCGATGCGACAGGACCGCCGATGATGTCCGGCACGCCGAGCGACCTGGGTTCCGCCACGACGGTCCCGCACGCCGCCGGGACATGGAACCGCAACGACTGGCTGGCCCTCGCCGATCGGCTGCTCACCGCCGCTGCGCCGTACGCCTCACCGGGGCACGCCCTCATCACCTTTCCCGGCCCGACCGGCGGGTACGGGCGGACCGTCGACGGGCTCGAAGGGTTCGCCCGAACCTTCCTGCTGGCCGGCTTCCGGATCGCCGGCGCGCGGGGACAGGGCGTCGACGAACTCGTCGACCGGTACGCGGCCGGCCTCGCCACCGGCACCGACCCGACCTCGCCCGAGCGGTGGATCCGGCTCGACGAGCACCCCCAGGCGAAAGTGGAGGCCGCCTCGCTGGCCCTGATCCTCGACCTGACCCGGCCGTGGCTCTGGGACCGGCTGCCCACCGCCGTGCAGGAACGCGTGGTGCAGTACCTCGCACCGGCGGTCGGCGACGACACGTATCCGAGGATCAACTGGGTCTGGTTCCGCCTCCTCGTCCAGACGTTCCTGCGTTCGGCGGGCGGCCCGCACTCGCTGGACGAGATGACCGAGGACCTCGCGACCCACGACAGCTTCGTGCGCCCCGACGGCTGGATGTCCGACGGCCCGGAGCGCGCCTACGACCACTACGTCGGGTGGGCGCTGCACCTCTATCCGACCCTGTGGGCGAGGATGGCCGGTGCCGGCGACCTCGCCGCGGACCGCCGGGACCGGGACCGGGCGAACCTCGACCGCTACCTGCGTGACGCGGTCGCCCTCGTGGGCGCCGACGGATCACCGCTCGTCCAGGGCCGGAGCCTGATCTACCGGTTCGCCGCCGCGGCGCCGTTCTGGATCGGCGCCGTCGCCGGCGTACCGTCGGTCAGCCTCGGGCAACTGCGCCGGGCCGCCACGCAGACCGTACGCCACTTCGTCACCCGCGGCGCGCCCGACGCGAACGACCTGCTCACCCTCGGCTGGCATCACCCGTGGCCGCGCCTCGCCCAGGACTACTCCGGGCCCGGATCCCCCTACTGGGCCGGCAAGGGACTGCTCGGCATCGCGCTGCCCGACGATCATCCGGTGTGGCGGGCCCCGGAGGAGCCGCTGCCGGTCGAGGAACGCGACACCGTGCGGGCCGTCCGCGCTCCGGGCTGGCTGATCTCGGCCACCCGCTCCGACGGCATCGTGCGGGTGGTCAACCACGGCACCGACCACGCGACCGAGGATGCCGTCGTCGGGGACTCACCCCTCTACACCCGCCTCGGCTACTCGACAGCGACTACCCCGGTGCTCGACGAGCAGGGCTGGCGGAATCCGCTCGACCAGTCCGTCACCCTGGTCGACGCTGCCGGTCGGGCCACCCACCGCGCCGGCATGCGCCTGCTGGCACTGCGGGTCGGCGACGACGGCATCGGTCTCGCGGCGTCGCGTACCCTCGCCCGTTGGCTCGACCCGGACCCCGACCAGCGCGACCACGGCAGCGGACGCGCCGGCCGTTCGTGGCCGGTCGGTCACCTCACCGTCCGTTCGCTGGTCCGTGGACCCTGGGAACTGCGCCTGGCCCAGATCGAGGAGATCGCCGAGGGGATCGACGCGGCCGGCCTGCACCTGGTCGTCGGCGGCTGGGCGGTGCCCGACGGCGTGGCCCGCACCGTCCGTGGCGGTGTGGTCGACGTGACCGCGGCCGGCCTGACCAGCCGTCTGGAGAGCGTCCTCGGCGCCGGTTCCCCCGGCACCACCTCGATCCCGGACGGCGGCCCGCTGGGCGGCTCGCTGACGGTGCCGTGGCTCGCGTACCCGGCCAGGCCCGGCACCTGGAACGCGTGCCTCGTCGAACTGACCGGCACGGACGGGCGCGCGGATCGGCAGGCATGCCGGGCCGTACTCGACGCCGACGGTGCGTCCGTGACGGTCGACTGGCCGGACGGACTCACCAGCACGATCCGCCTCGACACGGACCCGACCGGGCCGACCGGCCAGCCGGCCCGGCGTCAGCGTGGGCCCACTACCCGGGCCCCTGATCAGAAGGAGAAGGTATGACACGCGCGATACCAGGTGCCGTCTGCACCGCGATGGCGCTGACGCTCCTTCTCGCCGGTTGCGGCGGCGAGGACGAGCCGGTCGATCCGAACGCCCCGGTCACGATCACCCTCGCCGGCTGGAGCCTGTCCTCCACACCGGAGTTCAAGACACTCGCCGACGGGTTCAGGGCGACACACCCCAACGTGACGGTCGAACTCAAGGAGTACGACGCCGCGAACTACGACACCCAGATGATCGCCGACCTGGCCGCCGGAACGGCGCCGGACGTGTACGTGTTGAAGAACCTGAAGAACTTCTACACCTACCAGAGCGGCGGGCAGCTGCTTGACGTGTCCGACGCCGGGTCCGTTCTCGGCGCGCTTCCCGCACTGGCGCCCTACCAGGTCGACGGCAAGACCTACGCGGTGCCGTACCGGCAGGACTCGTGGGTGCTGTACTACAACAAGGACCTGTTCGACACGGCGAAGGTGCCCCACCCGACCGGAGACTGGACCTGGGACGACTACGCCGCCATGGCGAAGCGCCTCACCGCCGGGCTCAAGGCCGCCGGATCCACCGCGACCGGCGCGTACCAACACGTCTGGCAGTCGACCGCGCAGGGCTTCGCGCTCGCCCAGACGCCCGGCGCCGATCTGCTCTCCGGCGACTACGCCTATCTCAAGCCGTACTACCAACGGTCGCTCGACCTGCAGGCCGCCGGGGCGCAGCCGACGTTCGGCACCGCGAACACCAACAAGCTCACCTACCAGGCGCAGTTCGGCAAACAACAGTCGGCGATGCTGCTCATGGGCACCTGGTACGTGGCCACGTTGCTGAACCAGCGCACGAGCGGCGACGCCGACACGTTCGAGTGGGGCATCGCCCCGGCACCGCAGCACGACAGGTCCACCACCGGCACCTCCGCCACCCCGGTCACCTTCGGCGACCCGACCGGCATGGGAATCAACCCGAAGATCAGCAAATCGAAGGTCCCCGCAGCCCAGGCGTTCCTCGCATACGTCGCCGGTGAGGACGCCGGCAAGGCGCTCGCGGGCATCGGCATCACTCCCGCCCGGGCCACCGCCCCGATCACCGAGACGCTGTTCGCCCTCGACGGAGTGCCCGACGACGCCCTGTCGAAGTTCGCGTACGGCACCCACGAGATCCGCCCGGAGAACCCCGTCTCCAGGCACACGACCGGCATCCAGAACGTGCTCGCCGACCTGCACTCGGCGGTCATGTCCGACAGCAAGAGCCTCGACGAGGCCATCACCGAGGCGCAGGCCCGCGCCAGGAGCGAGGTCCTCACCCAGTGACCTCCTCCGCCCGCGGGTCCGGCGCACGAGGCGAGCCGGGCGCCGGACCCGCCACCTGACCCGACCAACGCCTCCGCCGGGAGAGTCCATGGCAGCAACGCTGACCCGGCCGCGTCCCGGACGCAGCCGGCTGGTCTGGCGCAACACCATCGCGGGGTGGTCGTTCATCCTGCCGAACTTCGTCGGCTTCGCCCTGCTCACCCTGGCGCCGGTGATGGCGCTGTTCTACCTGGCCTTCACCAACTGGAACGTGTTCGGCGTGGCCGAGTGGACCGGCCTGGCGAACTTCCGCCGGATGTGGGGGGACGCGAGCTTCTGGACCGCGCTGCGCAACACCCTCTACTACACGGTGCTGCACATCCCCCTGACCATGGCCGCGGCCCTCGGTCTGGCGCTGCTGCTCAACCGCCGGATACGCGGCGTGGGGTTCTTCCGGACCGCCGCGTTCTTCCCCTACATCACGTCCATCGTGGCGATCGCCGTGGTGTGGAACCAGCTGTTCAGCCCGGAGTACGGGCCGGTCAACGCGTTCCTGCGGGCCGTAGGAGTGCACAGTCCGCCCGGCTGGACCACGTCGGCGGACTGGTCGATGCCGGCGGTCGTCATCGTCGGGACCTGGCGGGAGATGGGCTACTACATGCTGTTGTTCCTGGCCGGCCTGCAGACCATCCCCACCCAGTTGTACGAGGCCGCCAAGATCGACGGCGCGACCGCATGGCAACGCTTCCGGCACGTCACGATCCCGGGACTCAGACCCACCACGTTCTTCGTCGTCGTGATGCTGACCATCGGCAGCTTCAAGGTCTTCGACCTCATCCTCGTGATGACCGAGGGTGGCCCGGGCCAGTCCACCCTCGTGCTGTCGCAGTACATCTACCAGAAGGGCTTCGTCGAGAACCAGTTCGGTTACGCCTCGGCGGTCTCCATCGTCCTGTTCGCGATCTGTTTCGGGGTCACGGCCGTGCAGTTCTGGATCAACAACCGCAGGGAGAACCGATGACCACGATCGGCCTCACCACCCCTGCCGCACCCGCCACTATGGACGGCCCGGCCACCCCGGCACCCGGTCGCCGGGTCGCCTCCCGAGGGTGGCGGGCGGCAGGATACGTGGCTCTCGTCCTCGCCGTGGTCGCGCTGCTGCTGCCGTTCTACTGGATGGTGATGTCGTCGCTGAAGACCAACAGCGACGTGTTCACGGTCCCGATCAAGTGGGTCCCGGACACGCTGGTCTGGCGCAACTACGTCGACATCTGGCAGCGGTCGGACATGACGACGTGGCTGAGGAACACCCTCCTGCTGTCGGTTCTCGTCACCCTGCTGCAGGTGCTGACCGGCAGCTTCGCCGCCTACGGCTTCGCCCGGATCCGCTTCCCCGGCCGCAACCTGCTGTTCCTGGCCTACATCGGGACCATCGCCGTGCCGTGGCAGTCGTACATGATCCCGCAGTTCATCCTCATGTCGAAGCTGCACCTGTCAAACACCCTGTGGGCGATCGTCGCACTCCAGGCGTTCGGCGCGTTCGGGGTGTTCCTGATGAAACAGTTCTACGAGACGATCCCCGAGGAACTCAGCGAGTCGGCACGCGTGGACGGCCTCTCCGAGTTCGGCATCTACCGGCGGATCATGCTGCCGCTGTCCCGGCCGGCGCTGGCGAGCCTCACGCTGCTCACGTTCGTCACCACCTGGAACGACTACCTCGGTCCCTTGATCTACCTCCGCAGCCCCGAGCTGCGCACCATCCAACTGGGGCTGCGCACGTTCATCTCGCAGTACAACGCCGAGTACGCGCTGATCATGACCGGCTCCGTGCTGTCCGTCCTGCCCGTGGCGGTCATCTTCCTGCTCGGGCAACGGCATTTCGTCGAAGGCATCGCCACCACCGGGCTGAAGGGCTGACCGATGCGGCACCACACCATCCAGGCCATCTTCGACGGGGTGTACACCGCACTGGTCACCAACATGCTGCTGGTCGCCGGCGGCCTGCCGCTGGTGCTGCTCGCCCTCACCACCGACAGCACCCGGGCCTGGCCGCTGTACGCGCTGACCGCGCCGCTGTGCGCCCCGGGACTCTGCGGGATCTTCGCGGTGATGTCCGCCTACACGGCCGGTCACACCGACGGCCCGCTGCGCACCTTCGGCCGTGCCTGGCGGAGCACCGCCCGACCGGCGATGCTCTGGGGCGCCGCGGCCACCGTCGTCCTGGTCGTCCTCGGCGTGGACGCGTACGCCCTCTGGGGACACCGGATCGGAGCGCTCACGCTGCCGATCCTGGCCATGCTGACCGTCCTCACCGTCGCCACCACACTGCTCGGTCTGGTGGTCATCGCGGAACAGCCCGCCGCGCGGCTGCACCGGGTGGCGCGGGCCTGCCTCTACCTCGCGGTGCGCCGCTGGTACCTCACTGTCGCGTCGCTGCTGGTCCTCGCCCTGCTGGCGCAGCTCGTCACGCTCCGTCCCGCGCTCGCCCTGGGCCTGGCCGCCGCGCCGCTGCTGTACGTGGTCTGGGCGAACAGCCGCCACTGCCTCCGCGCCGCACTCGACCCGCCGACGCGCACCACCTGACGTCGCCCGTCACCACCGCTCGACAACCAGGTCGGTCGCTGACGGTCCGCCCCCAGACACCAGGGAGGACAACCCACATGATGGCTATCGGTGCCCGTCCCAGTCCTGACGCCGCCACGATCTCCGCCGCCACGTCCGCCGCGCTGCGCACGCTGGACGCGAACCTCGACACCTTCGGCGACCGGTATCCGGCGGACACCACCACCGGCAACCGCTACCCGCTGCGCGCCCCGGCCGGCGGGCAACCGCAGGGCGGCAACGTGGGCTGGACCACGAGCTTCTGGCCCGGGATGTTGTGGCTGGCGTACGACCTGACCGGCGAGGAACGCTACCGGTGTGCCGGCCTGACGCACGTACGCAGCTTCGCCGCCAGGGTCGCGAACCGGATCGATCTGGACACCCATGACCTGGGTTTTCTCTACACTCTCGCCTGCGTCCTACCGGCGCGACGCGTCGGTGACGCGTCGGCCAGACAGGCCGCTCTCGCGGCCGCCGACCATCTGATGACACGCGTGCTGGAACCCGCCGGGATCATCCAGGCCTGGGGCGACCTGCGGGATCCCCGTCAGCGTGGCCGCACCATCATCGACAGCCTGATGAACACGCCGCTGCTGTACTGGGCCAGTCACACGACCGGCGACGGAAGGTACGCGGCCGCCGCCCACCGGCACAGCAGCCGACTACGCCGGCACCTCCTGCGTCCCGACGGCACGACCTTCCACACCTTCTACTGGGACCCGGACACCGGCGCGCCGCTGCGGGGCGAGACCGAACAGGGCCGGACCGACGACTCCTGCTGGGCACGCGGACAGGCCTGGGGCATCTACGGGTTCAGCCTCAACCACCGCCACACCGGGGACCCGACGCTGCTCGCGGCCGGGCAGACCTGCGCCGACCACTTCCTGACCCGGCTGCCCGACGACCAGGTGCCGTACTGGGACCTGGAGTTCACCACCGGCAACGGCCAGGAGCGCGACAGCTCCGCGGCGGCCATCGCCGTCTGCGGCCTGATCGAACTGGCGGACAACCTCACGGACACCATGCGCGCCGACCACTACCGCGCGGCCGCCGGCCGGATCCTCCGCTCACTCATCGACCACTACGCCGCCAGCCGGCATCCGGACTCGAACGCGTTGATCCTGCACGGCGTGTACGACAAGCCGAAAGGCATCGGCGTCGACGAGGGCAACCTGTGGGGTGACTACTTCTATCTCGAAGCTCTCGTCCGGGTGACCGACCCGGGCTGGACCAGCCCCTGGTAGCCGCCGCACACCCCACCTCGACAGAAGGGCACCCGATGGACTACCGCTACCACTGCAACCTCCCGGCCGGGACCGGCCTCAACACGTTGCCCGTCAACCCGTGCCGCCTGCTGGACTTCACGCTGCTCAGACTGGCGGCGGGCCAGACCTGGACCGGTACGTCCGGCGATCGGGAGATGCTCGCCGTCGTCCTCGGCGGCACGGCGAGCTTCACCGTCGCCGGACACCACTTCGCGCAGGTCGGCGGGCGTGCCGATGTGTTCTCCGGCAAGCCCCACTCCGTCTTCGTCCCCGCCGGCGCCGACATCGTCGTCGTGGCGGACAGCGCGGTGGAGATCGCCCTGCCGAGCGCGCCGAGTGACCTCGCCGTCGACCCGTACGTCATCGAACCCGCCCGGGTCGCGCGCGGCCGCTGGGGTGCGGCCAACTTCGGCCGGACCTATCACCAGATCCTCACCGAGATCGCCCAGCCGGACCTGCCGGCCGGCCGTCTCATCGTGGGCGAGACCTACACGCCCTCGGGTAACTGGAGCACCTATCCGCCGCACCGACACACGGTCGACGACCTGCCGTCGGAGGCCGCCCACGAGGAGATGTACTACTTCCGGGTGAACCCGTCCGACGGGTTCGGCATCTCCCGGGTGTACACCGACGACGGGTACGAGGAGAACTTCACCGTCCGCGAGCACGGGATGCAGATGATGCCGGAGGGCTACCACACCGTGGTCAGCGCACCCGGCTACACCACCTACTACCTGTGGTTCCTCGCCGGTACCCACCGCACCCAGGGTGCCCGGGAGGACACCGGTCTCGCCTGGGTCGGCGAGACCGTGCCCACCCTGCGCAGCGTGGGCCTGTAGCCCGACCGCTGCCGGCGACCGTCCGGCGGTGTCAGGAAGGCGGGCATGATGGCCGGGCGACTGTTCGGTACGCAGCGGCAGGAGCGACTGCTCGCCGCGCTTCGCGGCAACGGCGCCGTACGGGTGCGCGATCTCGCCCACGAGTTCGGCGTCAGCGAAGTGACGATCCGCCGCGACATCAGTGCCCTGGCCCAACGCGGTCTGCTGTCCAGGGTGCACGGCGGAGCGACCCTGCCGATGCGCGGTGGTGGCCCGGACCGGCAGCCGCGGCGCGCTCCCGTGCGGTTCACCGTCGGCATGGTCGTGCCGTCCCTGGACTTCTACTGGCCCTCGATCGTGGGCGGGGCCCGCGCCGCTGCCGCTGCCCTCGGCGTCACCATCCACCTGCGCGGCTCCAGCTACGACCCGGACGAGGACCGGCGCCAGATCAGCCTGCTGATCGCCGGTCAACAGGTCCAGGGCCTGCTCCTCGCCCCCAGCCTTGAGGACGACCGCGCGGAGGACATGCTCGACTGGATCGGACACCTGCAACTGCCCACCGTCCTCGTCGAGCGCCAGCCACGGCGGTGGACGCCCGCCACCCGGCAGATCGAATGGGTGCGCAGCGACCACGCGCTGGGTCTGGAGATCGCCCTCCACCACCTCCGGCAACAGGGCCACCGCCGGGTGGGCCTGGTCGTGGCCCACGGCAGTCCGACCTCGGCCCACCTGTCACGGGCCTGGCAGGCGGCGCCGGCCGATCCCACCGTGTCCGAACTCCTCGTGCTGCGGGAGTGGGTGACCCTCGGCACGGCCGGCGACCGGGACGTCATCGGGCGCCTCGTGCGGCGGTGCCGGCACGCCGGAATCACGGCCCTGATCATCCACAGTGACTCGCAGGCGATAGCGATCGCGCAGGTCTGCGCCGAACACGGCCTCGCGATCCCCGACGATCTGGCGATCGTCTCCTACGACGACGAGGTCGCCCACCTTGCCGACCCGGCACTCACGGCGATCCGGCCACCGAAGAGCCACGTCGGTCGGCTCGCGGTGGAGCTGATGGTCTCGCGCCTGCTCGACGGCGAACGCCGTCCGGCGTACCGGGTGCTTCTCACCCCCGAACTCGTCGTACGCGATTCGTCGCGGCCGTGGACGCCCATCCGGTAGGACCGGTCCGACCGACGTTCGTTTATGCGCGTTCGTGAATGAGTCGGTGCGAACTGTGGCATGCGCGGTCCGCGTCGATTACCAAGAGGTTGCCCACGTGTTAACCGTCGCTGGACCGGGCGCCGTCACGCCGGCCCTTGCAGAAGGGGGTATACGTAATGAGATCGAGCAGACGACTCCTGTCGCTCGCGACGGCGCTCGCCGTGGCAGCCGGAACGATCGTGGGCCCACCCGCCCACGCGGCAGCGGTCACCATCACCAACGGCACCCAGTTCACCGACACCAGCGGCAACGCCGTGCACGCCCACGGCGGCGGCGTCCTCAAGGTCGGTGCCTACTACTACTGGTTCGGCGAGAACCGCCACCCGAACAACACGTTCCGCGCCGTGTCGGTCTACCGCTCGACCGATCTGCGGAACTGGGAGTTCCGCAACGACGTCCTGACCCAGTCCTCGGCCGCCGAGTTGCAGTCCGCCAACATCGAACGGCCGAAGGTCATCTACAACGCCGGCACCGGGCGCTACGTCATGTGGATGCACAAGGAGAACGGGACCAACTACAGCGAGGCGCGCGCCGCCGTGGCCTCGTCGGCCACCGTCGACGGCACCTACACCTACCACGGCAGCTTCCGCCCGCTCGGACACATGTCGCGGGACATCACGCTCTACAACGACGGCGGCACCGCCTACATGATCTCGGCCGCCGACGAGAACTACGACCTGCACATCTACCGGCTCAGCTCGGACTACCTCACCGTGGCCGGCCTCGTCGGCAACTTCTGGAACGACGCCCACCGCGAGGCGCCCGCCCTGTTCAAGCGGGGGAGCACCTACTTCATGCTGACCTCGGGCGCGACCGGCTGGAGCCCGAACCAGGCCAGGTACGCGACCGCGTCGAGCATTTCCGGCCCGTGGACCGGCTGGACGAACGTGGGCGACTCCACCACGTTCCGCTCCCAACCGGCGTTCGTGCTGCCGATCCAGGGCACCACCACGACCAGCTACCTCTACATGGGCGACCGGTGGGCCGGCGCCTCGGGCGGCCCGGTCAACGACTCGCAGTACGTCTGGCTGCCGATCACCTTCCCGTCCAGCACCAGCATGAGTCTGAGCTGGGCGCCGTCGATCACCGTCGACACGGCCACCGGCACGGTCACCGCGAACTCCCCGACGTACCACCGGGTGACGAACCGGAACAGCGGCCGGGTGATGGACGTGGTGAGCAACTCGACGGCCGACAACGCCGAGGTCAAGCAGTACGGCTGGAACGGTGGTGGGAACCAGCGCTGGGAGTTCCAGGACGCCGGTGGTGGCTACTTCCGCCTGGTCAACCAGAACAGCGGCAAATGCCTCGACGTCGCCTCCGGCTCCACCGCCGACGGCGCCAACATCATCCAGTACACCTGTGGCACGGGCACCAACCAGCAGTGGCAGTGGGCCGCGATCGGCGGCTACCACCAGCTCCGCGCCCGTCACAGTGGCAAGTGCCTCGACGTCGTCAACGCCGGCACCGGCGACGGCGCCGACATCCAGCAGTACACCTGCGGCAGTGGCGCCAACCAGCAATGGTCCCGTACGGCGGTGTGACCGCGGCGGTCAGCGCCCGGCTGAGCGCCGTCGGCTGCTCCGGATGCCGACACGGCACGGCCCCACGGGTGTAGCGGGTCTGTGGACCGGACTCCGGGCTCCGCCGGTACGCCCCCGGTGTCAGCGCTCCGGCCCGGGGTCGTCCGCCGGGACGCGCACGATCGTCACGCCGCTCGTGCGCAGCAGAAGGGTGCCGAGGGGTGATCCCTCGGCATCCTTCCCGTCGGCCACGCGTGGTCCGGGCGGAAGGTCCGGCGCGAGGGTGTCGACGGGCCGCTGCGCCCGGCTGATCAGGAACCGGTGGCGCCCGCGCACCGTCAGCTCCACGTGACCGCGCAGACCGTCGGGTAGTTCACTGTGCACGCCGGCCCGCTCGGCCAGTACGGCCAGGACCGTCGACAGGCCCGTCGGCCCGAGTCGGGTCGAGACGTAGGCGGCCGAGCCGTCGCCCACGGCCCGCCGGGTGACGGCCGGGCGCCCGGCCAGGTCCCCGGTCGTGTAGCGAGCCAGGATCTCGGTGTCGGTGCCGGTGAGGTCGATCCGGTCGGTCCACAGGGTGCCGGTGGCGCCGTTGTCGAGCCCGACGCTCTGGTCGTCGGTGAGCGGGGCGAACTCCTGGACCCGGATGCCGAGCACGTCTCGGAGGGCGCCGGGGTAGCCGCCGAGCCAGACGTGGTTGTGTTCGTCCACGATGCCGGAGAAGTAGGTGGTGGCCAGGTGCCCGCCGGCCTCGACGTAGGCACGGAGCCGGTCGGCCAGGACACCCGGGACGACATGCAGGATGGGGGCGATGAGCAGGTCGTAGTGTTCCAGCGGAGCATCCAGGGGCACGACGTCGACGCGGAGGCCGAGGTCGAGGAAGGCGGTGTACCAGTCCAGCGCCTCCTGGCGGTAACGGAGGCGGTCGGCGGGGCCGGAGTCGAGTTCGGCGGCCCACCAGGATTCCCAGTCGAAGACGATGGCGGCCCGGGCGCGGCTTCGCGTCGTGCCGGCCACCGACGCCAGGGCACGCAGGGTGGCGCCGAGGTCGGTGACGGCACGGAACACGTCGCTGTCCTCACCGGCGTGCGGAACCATGGCGGAGTGGTACTTCTCGGCACCGGCTGCCGACTGCCGCCACTGGAAGAAGCAGACGGCGTCCGCGCCGTGGGCGACGTGGGTCAGCGAGTCGCGGATCAGCTGACCGGGCCGTTTGGGAAGGTTCACCGGTTGCCAGTTGACGGCGCTGGTGGAGTGCTCCATCAGGAACCAGGGTCGCCCACCGGCCAGGTTGGCGGTGAGGTTGGCGGAGAACGACAGCTCGTCGTACGCCTGGGGGCCGGGGGTGACGTAGTGGTCGTTGGCGACGAAGTCGACCTCCCCGGCCCAGTCGGCGTAGTTCAACCCGTTGCTCTCCCCGGTCACCATGAAGTTGGTGGTCACCGGGATGTGCGGGGTCAGCTCGACCAGCAGGTCGCGTTCGGCGCGCAGGTGGTCCTTGAGGGCGTCGGAGGAGAAGCGTCGGAAGTCCAGTTGCTGGGTCGGATTCGGGTACGTGGGGGCCAGCCGGGGCGGCAGGATCTGTTCCCAGTCGCTGTAGTGCTGTGACCAGAACGCGGTGGCCCACGCCTGGTTGAGCGCCTCCATCGTGCCGTAGCGGGCACGCAGCCAGGTGCGGAAGGCGGACGCGGCGTCGTCGGAGTAGTCGTGGACGTTGTGGCACCCCAATTCGTTGGAGACGTGCCACGCGACCAGCGCGGGATGCCGGCCGTAGCGCTGTGCGAGTTCGCGCGTCAGCCGCAGCGCGTGACGCCGGAAGAGGGGCGAGGTGGGTCGCCAGTGCTGCCGGCCGCCGGGCCAGAGTCGGTGGCCCTCACGGTCGACCGGCAGGATCTCCGGATGCGCGGTGGTGAGCCAGGGCGGTGGGGACGCGGTCGCCGTGGCCAGATCCACCGCGATGTCGTACTCGTGCATCAGGTCCACCACCTCGTCGAGCCAGGCGAAGTCCCACACGTCCTCGTCGGGTTGGAGCCGTGCCCAGGAGAAGATCGCCAGCGAGACGATGTTCACCCCGGCGGTCCGCATCGCCCGCGCGTCCTCGCGCCACATGTCGCGCGGCCACTGCTCCGGGTTGTAGTCGGCGCCGAACCCCAGCCGGGCCCGGTCCGGCTCCGACGGCCAGCGTAGCCATCGGTGATCGCGCTGTGCTGCCACGACGAAGCTCCCCACGAAGACGGTGGTGCCGGCCCGAACGCCTGTCCGGCCCCGAGGGGAGACCGGACGGCGGCGGGTCAGCGGATGGTGAAACCCTGATCCCGGCCGTACGTGACCGAGACGTCCTGCCAGGCCAGGAGTCCGTCCTGCAGGGTGGTGCCGCCTTGGTACGCCCTGCCGACGGTGTCGCCGAAGACACTGTTCGCGTAGACCTGGAACGGCAGGTAGGACCAGCCGGGGGAGACCCGGGCGGCGGATTCGGCGAGAACTTGGTTGACCTGCTGGCCGCCGAAGTAGGGGAATTCCTTGTCGAGGAACTGCGGCGCATTCAGCTGTGCGGTGGTGGCAGGGAAGGCGCCGCGGTCGGTCCTCGTCTGGGCGCCCTCGGCGACGGTGGCGTACCGGAGGAAGGCGTAGGCGAGGGTCTTGTTGGCGCCCTGCTCGGGGATCGCCAGCGAGCTGCCGCCGTTCTCGGCGGTGACCGAGCCGCCCGCCTCCCATTGCGGCATGGGCGCGACGCGCCACTTGCCGCTGGCGGCCTGGACGCCGGATTCCAGGTTCGCGGGCATCCATGCGCCGATGACCAGCGTGGCGATGGTGCCGTCGCTCAGGCCCTTGTACCAGGCGTCGCTCCAGCCGACGATCGGCGCGAGCAGCTTGCCGTCGATGAGCCGCTGCCAGGTCGCGGTGAACGTCCGGGTGCCCTGGTCGGCGAGGTCGATCCCGACGCTGGTGCCGTCGACGCGGTAGGGTCTGCCGCCGGCCTGCCAGATCATGCTGGTGGCGAAGCCGGCGTCGCCGGTGTCGCTGGTGATGTACGCGTTCGGGTCGGCCCGGTGCAGCTTCTCTGCTTCGGTGACGTACTCGTCCCAGGTGGTGGGGACCCGCAACCCGTGCTTGTCGAAGACCTCCTTGTTGTAGAACAGGGCCATCGGGCCGGAGTCCATCGGCAGGCCGTGGACGCCGCCGCCGGAGCGCACGGCGGTCCACGGGCCCGGGGTGAAGGTGGCTTCGAGCTTGTCGGCGCCGTACCCGGTCAGGTCGGTGAGCGCCTTGGAGAGCACGAACTGTGGTAGCGCGTAGTACTCGACCTGGGCGACGTCGGGCACGCCGGATCGGGCCGTGACGGCGTTCTGCAGCGCCGTGTACTGGTCGTTGCCGGTACCGGCGTTGACCAGGTCGACGGTGACGTTCGGGTACCTGTCCTGGAAGTCGGCGACGACCTGCTTGAGGGTCGGCTCCCAGGCCCACACGGTGATCCGGCCACCGGCCGCCAGGGCGGCCTCGATGTCGGCGTCGGACACGGCGCCCGGCGACCCGCCGGAGTCGCGGTCGTCGCCGGCGCCGCATCCGGTCACCAGGAGACAGACGGAGAGGGCCGCGCTCACCAGGAGCGCTCGGCGGGGTAGGGCCATCACGATCGTTCCCTTCGTGGTGCTGTCGGTGTGGGATCGGTGAGCGACATGGCCGGCCTACTCCTTGACGCCTCCGGTGGAAAGGCCCGACTGCCAGTACCTCTGGAGCAGCAGGAACGCCGCGATCAGGGGCACGATGGTCAGCAACGAACCGGTGATCACGAGGTGGAAGATCGCCTCCCCGCCCGCGGTGCCGGCCTGCTGGCTCCAGGTCTTGAGGCCGATGGTGAGCGGGTACCAGTCCGGGTTCTTCAACATGATCAACGGCAGGAAGTAGTTGTTCCAGGTGGCGACCACGTTGAACAGCAGGACGGTGATCGTCCCGGGTGCCAGCAGCGGAGCACTGACGGTGAAGAAGGTGCGGAACTCGCCGGCGCCGTCGACCCGCGCTGATTCGATCAGCTCGTCCGGCACCGCGGCGGCGGCGAAGGTCCACATGAGATAGAGGCCGAACGGCGAGACCAGCGACGGGATGATGATCGCCCACGGAGTGTTGGTCAGGCCCAGTCTGGAGAACATCAGGAAGGTCGGCACCGCCAGCGCGGTTCCCGGGACGGCCACCGCACCGATGACCACCGCGAAGATCGCCCTCCGGCCGGGGAAAGCGAACTTCGCCAGCCCGTACCCGGCCAGGGCGGCCAGCAGGGTGGCGCCACCGGCGCCGACGCAGACGTAGAGCAGGGTGTTGAGCAGCCAGCGGAGGAAGATGCCGTCGTCCTGGGTCAGGACGTCGGCGATGTTGTCGACCAACGCGAAGTCCTCCGCGAAGGCCAGCCCGAAGGAGTCGAACAGCCCCTGCTGGGTCTTGGTCGCGTTGATCAGCAGCCAGGCCAGCGGCAGCAGCGTGTAGACCAGCACGAGGCCGGTCAGCGCGGTCAACGCGACGCTGCCGCTGCGGCGGGCTTCGCGTCGTCGTACCCGGGGTGGGCGGCGACCGGCCGAACGGGCGGCGTTGCCGGTGGCGGTCGGGGTGCGGGCCATGGTCAGTCCGCCTTCCGCATGGCGCGGAGTTGGACCAGGTAGGCGACGGCCATCGTGATCACGCCCATGACGATCGCCACCGTGGCGGCGTAGTTGAACTGCTGACCCGCGAAGGACAACGAGTACGCGTAGAAGTTCGGCGTGAAGTACGTGGTGATCGAGTTCGGGGCCAGGGTGTGGAGGATGCTCGGTTCGGTGAACAGGTGGAAACTACCGATGATCGAGAAGATCGTGGCGATCAGCAGCGGACCGCGCAACGCCGGCAGCTTGATCGCGGTGATGATCCTGAGCTGTCCGGCCCCGTCGATCGCCGCAGCCTCGTACAGCGCGGGGTTCACCACCCGTAGAGCGGAGTAGAGGATCAGCATGTTGTAGCCGACGAACTCCCACGTGACGATGTTGCCGATCGACGCGAGGATCAGGTCCGGCGAGAGCGGGTCCGGCACCGACAACCCGAGCGCCTTGTTGAGGTTTCCGACCAGGCCGAACCGGGTGCCGTACATGAAGCCCCACATGAGCGCGGCGACGACTGCGGGCACTGCGTACGGCAGGAACACCGAGATCCGGAAGAACGACGCCCCGTACAGCCGTCCACTGTCGATCGCCAGGGCGACCAGCAGGGCGAGGAACAGCATGATCGGAACCTGTACGGCGAGGAACAACGTGACCCGGCCCAACGCCGACCAGAACTGTGGGTCGGTCAGCGCCCTGGTGTAGTTGTCCAGCCCGACGAACCTGGTGCCGCCGACCAGCTGGGTCCGGAACACGCTCAGGTACAGCGAGTATGCGATCGGTGCGAGGAAGACCAGCGCGAAGACCGCCAGGAAGGGGCCGGTGAACTGCCAGCCGACCCGCGATCGCCGGATGCCGCTCGTCGTCGTTCGGCGGGTGGTCCGGGGCGAAGCCATCGGTGCGGCTCCCTTCCCGTCCGATCCGGGACGATGATGGTTACGTCAACATGCGCGTCCGCACCCGCCTCGACGATGCGGGTAGGCAGCGGAGGTGATCAATGTTTACGTAAACTCGCGTGGCGGTATGGTGGCACCACCCACCACGGTCGTCAAGGGAACGCCGGTGCGGGCGACGTCTGCGGCGCGGCAGTCAGGAGAAGCGATGGATGTGGATGCCCGAGGGTCTCGCCCCCAGGCCGCCCCCGTCGCCCGGCGAGCCGGTGCGGACATCCCCGGAGGACGCCGCAAACAACGCGTCTCCATGGCGGACGTGGCGCGACTCGCGGGCGTGTCGTCCCAGACCGTGTCCCGGGTCTCCAACGGTCATCCCACAGTCGTCGAGACGACCCGCCAGCAGGTGCTCGCGGCGATGCGACAACTGGGCTACCGGCCCAACAGCGCTGCCCGCGCGTTGCGCTACGGGCAGTTCCACACGATCGGCGTGATCCTGTTCAACCTGTCCTCGACGGGCAACAGCCGTACGGTCGAGGCGATCGCGACCCACGCCGCCACGGAGGGGTATGCGATCACCCTGATTCCGCTCGGCGCCCCCACTCAGGACAATGTGCTCGGCGCGTTCACCCGGATGGGCGAACTGGCGGTCGACGGGGTCATCGTCATCATCGAGGTGCACCTGCTCGACACCAACACCGTGGTCCTGCCACCCGGGGTGCACGCCGTGGTGGTGGACTCCGACGCCGGTGACCGCCACTGCGTCGTCGACACCGATCAGGCCGACGGTGCCCGGCAGGCCGTACGCCACCTGCTGGACCTCGGTCACCGCACCGTGTGGCACGTCGCCGGTCCGGTCGAGTCGTTCGCCGGCGAACGACGTACCGCGGCGTGGCGGGCCGCGCTCGAGGCGTACGGCCGCCCGGTGCCGCCGATCGAACGCGGTGACTGGTCCGCGGAGTCCGGATACCGCGCCGGGCTGCGGCTGGCCGAGCAGCCCGACTGCACGGCAGTCTTCACGGCGAACGATCAGATGGCCCTCGGCGTGCTGCGAGCCCTGCACGAACGGGGCCGGGAGGTGCCGGCGCAGGTCAGCGTGGTCGGCTTCGACGACGTCGCGGACACCTCGGCCTACCTTCCGCCGCTGACCACCGTGCACCAGGACTTCGCCGAGGTGGGACGTCGCTGTGTGCAGGCACTCCTGCGGCAGATCCGCAGCGGGCCCGCCGAACCCGGTACGGACCTGGTGCCCACCCGGCTCGTCGTCCGTGCCAGCACCGCACCACCGCCGTGACGCCGCTCGGGACATCGCCGGATCCGTGGACGCTGGTCCGGGAACCGGATCGGCCCTTTCGCCGGTCCACGGACGCACGGATGCACGGGACGCCTGTTTGCGGGTGTCGTGCTCGGGAAAGCGGGGTTTCCGGCGGTGAGCATGGCCGCCCCTGGCGGATGGGACTCGACGATGGGTGACCTGTCGGCGCCGGAGTTCGAGGTGGCCCCACCTTTGACGTTGGGGGTCGAGGAGGAGTTCCTGTTGCTGGACCCGGCGACCGGGGAGAGCATGCCGGTCGCCGCGCAGGTGCGTGCCGCGTTGCACGGTGACGCCCGGCGGCAGAGCCGGCAGGAGTTCCGGCACAGCATGGTGGAGATGGTTACCCCGGTCTGCACCGAGTTGACCGAGCTGCGGGAACATCTACTGACGCTGCGCCGCGCCGCGGCCGACGCCGCCCGCGCGGCCGGAGCGAGCCTGGTGGCCCTGGGCGCCACCCCGGTGCGGGAGGGCCACCGGTCCGTACCGGACGAACCGCGCTACCACGCCATGTCCCGGCGTTTCGGCCCGGTCGCGCACGATCCCGCCGTCTGCGGCTGCCACGTGCACGTGGGCCTGCCCGACCGCGAACTGGCCGTCCAGGTCGGTAACCACCTGCGGGTGTGGCTACCGGTCGTGCACGCCGTCACGGTGAACTCGCCCCTGCACGACGGCTCCGACACCGGGCACGCGAGCTGGCGCTCCATGCAACTGGAACGCTGGCCGAGCATCGGGCCGACCCCCTACTTCGCCTCCGCCGCCGAGTACGACGCCACCGTGGCCGACCTCGTCGAAGCCGGGATCATGCTCGACCCGGCGATGGTCTACTGGTACACCCGTCCGTCGGCCAGCTATCCCACCATCGAGATCCGGGTCGGTGACGTCTGCCCGAGCGTCGACGAGACCGTGCTGCACGCGGCGCTGGTCCGCGCCCTGGTCGCCACCATGGTCGACGACATCCGCCGCGGTACGCCCGCACCCCGGCTCCGCAGTTGCCTCGTCGCCGCCGCACACTGGCGGGCCGCCCACCACGGCCTCGACGGCGACCTCGTCGACCTGCGCACCACCCGGCCCCGGCCCGCCTGGGACCTGGTGGCCGACCTGCTCACCACCGTCACCCCGGCGCTGACCGCGCACGGCGACCTGGACTACGTCCAGCAGCAGCTGTCCCGACTCCGCCGCGCCGGCACCGGCGCCACCCGACAGCGGCAGATCCTCGCCGGCGCCGACGGCGACATTCCCACCCTGCTGCACCACCTCGCCGCCCAGACCACCACCGGCTGACGAGTCTCGCCGAGGGCAGCCGCCCGGCGGTCAGCGGATGTGGTGGATCTGGAGCCACAGTTCGAGCAGGCCGAGCTGCCAGAGCTTGTTGCTGCCGGCCGCCGCCTGCGCCGCGTCGGGCTCGTCGAGCAGATGCGCGACGTACTCCGGCCGGAACAGGCCCCGCTGCCGGGCAGCCGGTGCCCGCAGCGCGTCGACGACCAGGTCCCGCACCGCGCCGTCGACGTTGCGCAACGCGGGGACGGGGAAGTAGCCCTTGGGCCGGTCGATCACGTCGGCGGGCAGCACCTCCCGGGCGACCTCCTTCAGCACACCCTTGCCGCCCTGGGCCACCTTGTGCTCCGGCGGGCAGGCCGACGCCAGAGCCACCAGATCCTGGTCCAGGAACGGGGTGCGGACCTCCAACCCCCAGGCCATGCTCATGCTGTCGACCCGCTTGACCGGGTCGTCGGGCAGCATCCGGTGGGTGTCCAGCCGCAGGACGGCGTCCAGCGCGGTCTGCGCACCGGGCGCGGCCAGTTCGGCGAGGAGCAGCTCGCGGCTGGCGTCGTGGCCGCAGGCGTACGCGGGGGAGACCACCCGGTTCAGCTCGGCGTGGTCACGGTCGAAGAACGCCGACGCGAAGGTCTCCGCCGCCCCGTCGCGGGTCACCTGGGCGAGTGGCTGGTGGTAGCCGTACCCGGCGAACACCTCGTCGGCGCCCTGCCCCGACTGCGCCACCTTGACGTGCCGGGCCACCTGTTCGGACAGCAGGTGGAAAGCGACCACGTCGTGGCTGCCCATCGGCTCGGTCATCGCGGCCACCGTCGCGCGTACCGCCGGCACCAGATCGTCGTCGGCGAGCCGGATCCGCTGGTGGTCGGTGTCGAAGGTGCGTGCGACCAGGTCGGAGAAGCCGAACTCGTCGCCGGCCTCACCGCCACGGCTGTCGAACCCGATGCTGAAGGTCCGCAACTGGTCCTGACCGGCCTCGGCGAGCAGCGCCACGATGAGGCTGGAGTCCAGTCCGCCGGAGAGCAGCACCCCGACCGGTACGTCGGCGACCAGTCGTCGGCGTACCGCCGTGCGCAGTGCCCCGCCCAGCGCCGCCTGCCAGTCCTGAGCGTCCATACCGGCGTGGGCGGGGTCGCGGGCGTAGTCGGGTTGCCAGTAGACGCGCTCGCGGCTGCGTCCGTCGACCTCGATCACGCGCAGCGTCGCCGGTGGCAGCTTGCGCACTCCGCGCAGCACCGTGCGGGGGGCGGGGACGATCGAGTGCCAGGAGAGGTAGTGATGCAGGGCCACCGGGTCGATGGCGGTGTCGACGTCGCCGCCGCGCAGCAGCGCGGGCAGGGTCGAGGCGAACCGTAGCCGTCCCGGCCTCTCGGCCAGGTAGAGCGGCTTGATGCCGAGGCGGTCGCGGGCCAGGATCAGCCGCCGCCGGGGCCGGTCGACCAGGCCGATCGCGAACATGCCGACCAGGTGGTCGACGAACGCTTCGCCCCAGTGCGCGTACGCGACGAGGATGACCTCGGTGTCACTGGTGGAGCGGAACCGGTGCCCGGCGGCGCGCAGTTCCTCACGCAGCTCCGGGTAGTTGTAGACGCATCCGTTGAAGACCAGGGCGAGCCCGAGATCCTCGCGGACCATCGGCTGGGCGCCGGCGTCGGAGAGGTCGATGATGGTGAGCCGCCGGTGCCCGAGGGCCAACCAGTCGTCGCTCCACAGCCCCTCGCCGTCCGGGCCCCGGGACCGCATCGCCGCACTCATCCGGGCGACCGCGTCGGCGTCCGGTGCCGAGCCGTCGAACCGTGCCTCCCCGCCGATGCCGCACACCTCAGTGGGTCCTGGTTCCTGCGGGACAGGTCGGCACCGGGACGACTCCTGTCTTCGGTGGCAGGTCGTGGCGGTGCGCCGCGAGGTGCCGCCGAGTCGCGTGGGCGGCCCGCATACCCACTGGTCAGCGGCCGAAACCGCCACCATGCGGTCGTGCCTGTTGTCGCGTGGCCGTGCCCTCCACCGTGCTGCCGTGCCTGCTGTGTGCTGCCGTGCCCGCTGCCGGGAGTCGTGCCGACGCGACCCGCCGCGGAGCCTCGGCGAAGCGTTGCGGCGTGCTGGGCCAGGTGGGGAGATTTGTTGTCGCTGGAGCGACAACAAATCTCCCCACCCTCACCCATTGGGCGACGCATCGACCCGCAGTGCGCGTTCGGGCCGGCTCCGCGTGAGCGGAGCCGGCCCGAGGACGGCGTGACTGTGAGGTCAGCAGTCGAAGTACATGGCGAACTCGTGCGGGGTCGGACGCAGGCGGACCGGGTCGACCTCGTTGCTCCGCTTCCAGTCGATCCAGGTCGAGATCAGGTCGGGGGTGAAGACGCCGCCGTCGAGCAGGTAGTCGTGGTCGGCCTCGAGCGAGTCGAGAACGGCGGGTAGGGAGCCGGGGACCTGCTTGACGTCGCCCCACTCCTCCGGCGGGAGGTCGTAGAGGTCCTTGTCGATCGGTGCCGGCGGCTCGGTCTTGTTCTTGATGCCGTCCAGACCGGCCATGAGCATGGCGGAGAAGGCGAGGTACACGTTCGCCGACGGGTCCGGCACCCGGAACTCGACGCGCTTGGCCTTCGGGCTGCTGCCGGTGACCGGGATGCGGGTGCAGGCGGAGCGGTTGCGCTGGGAGTAGACCAGGTTCACCGGTGCCTCGTAGCCGGGCGCCAGCCGGCGGTAGGAGTACTCGTGGATCGCCTGGAAGCCCCGGATCGACGACCCGTCGAACGCGAGACCATCAGTGAAGAAGTTGTCGTCGACGGACTCCACCGGCAGATTGAAGTGTTGCATCACGCCGGGCAGGTCGCAAAAGCGTACGTCGACGAACTTCACGTCCTCGGTCGCCAGATAGCGCGGAAGCTCCCGGGGGGGGCGGTGAACACGGAGCCCTCCCTCGTCTGGACATCGGCCAGCACGGCGGCCTGACCTGCACGGTCGGCGAGCCAGACCCGACGGTACGACGACACGTCGGCTCGTGATCGGAATATTCCTTTATGCCATAACTTGTCTGTTTCATCCTCGTTCAGTCGTTGACGGGTGACGCCACGCCGAGCAGGCCCGTCAGTCGATCTGAACGGGGGATTATCGGTGAGACCTGTCCTACGAAGAATCACGAACGCGTCCACCGCGACGCTGGTCGCCAGCCTGGTGACCCTGGGGGTGGGGACGCCGGCACGGGCGGCACCCGGCGATGCGAGTGCGCGCGGTGTTGTCGTCGACCTGTCCGCGCAGGTAGCCGGCATCGCCGTGATCACCGCCGACGCCACCATCGGTACGGCCACCGCTCCGGCCGACGGGGGTACCGACACTGAGACGCTGCTGGCTGTCTCGATACCCGGGGCGCTCGGGGTGACCGCCAGCGGGACCGTCGAGGAGGTGACCGCCACCCGGGCGGCGGGCGTGTCGTCGGCGTCCGCCAGCGTCAACGGCCTCAACCTGGCCGTACTCGGTGTCGACGTGCTGGACGCCACCGAGGTCACCGCCACCGTGACCTGCCCGCAGGTCGGCGCGACCAGTGCGGACACCACGCTCGTCGGGCTGGAACTGTTCGGCTCGGCGGTGACGCTGACGGCGAACGGACCCGTCGTCGTGGGCAGCGCGGCCGTGGTGGTGCCGGGGCTGCTGGATGCGAGCCTGAATGCCTCGTTGACCCGCGTCGAGACCATCACCGCCACCGGTGCCACCGCGATCGCCGTGCGGGCCGCGCTCACCCTGTCGGGCACCGTCCTCGGTACGCCGACGACCATTCCGGTCGGGACCGTGATCGTGGCCGAGGCCATCTGCGAGCGTCCGTCGGCGGCACCCACCACCACCTCGATCACGCCGGACGAGGGCCCGCAGTCGGGTGGTCAGACGGTGACGATAACCGGTACGGGCTTTGTTCCGGGTGGTACGTCGGTCACGTTCGATGGTGCGCCGGCCACCGATGTCACGGTCAACCCGGCGGGTACGTCGCTGACGGCGGTCACTCCGCCTGGCGCGGTCGGTCCGGCGGTGGTCGTGGTGACCAGCGGCGGCGGTACGGCCGCACCGTTGGACTACACGTACCTCGCCGATGGCAGCGCTGCCAACGTGACCGGCCTGACTCCGAGGAGTGGGCCGACCGCCGGTGGTACGACGGTGACGATCACCGGTACCGGCTTCACCGGTGCGACCGGGGTGACCTTCGACGGGGTGCCGGGCACCGGTTTCACCGTCAATCCGGCTGGCAGCACGATCACGGTCGTGACTCCGCCGAATGCTGCGGGACCTGCGGACGTGCGATTGGTGTTCCCTGCGGGCACCGCCGTCGCGCCGACGTTCACCTACCTCGCGCCCACGATCACCTCGATCGTGCCGGACACCGGCCCGGTCACCGGCGGTACCACGGTGACGATCACCGGAACCGGCCTGACCGGTGCCACCGGAGTGAACTTCGGTGACACGCCGGGAACCAATCTCGTCGTGAACCCGAACGGCACCTCGCTGACCGTGGTAACCCCACCCGGGCAGGTCGGTCCGGTGGACGTGACCGTGCTCATCCCGGGCGCGAACGCGACCGCACCGGACGGGTTCACGTACGTGGCGGGACCGCCGACCACCACCTCGATCACGCCGGACGAGGGCCCGCAGTCGGGTGGTCAGACGGTGACGATAACCGGTACGGGCTTTGTTCCGGGTGGTACGTCGGTCACGTTCGATGGTGCGCCGGCCACCGATGTCACGGTCAACCCGGCGGGTACGTCGCTGACGGCGGTCACTCCGCCTGGCGCGGTCGGTCCGGCGGTGGTCGTGGTGACCAGCGGCGGCGGTACGGCCGCACCGTTGGACTACACGTACCTCGCCGATGGCAGCGCTGCCAACGTGACCGGCCTGACTCCGAGGAGTGGGCCGACCGCCGGTGGTACGACGGTGACGATCACCGGTACCGGCTTCACCGGTGCGACCGGGGTGACCTTCGACGGGGTGCCGGGCACCGGTTTCACCGTCAATCCGGCTGGCAGCACGATCACGGTCGTGACTCCGCCGAATGCTGCGGGACCTGCGGACGTGCGATTGGTGTTCCCTGCGGGCACCGCCGTCGCGCCGACGTTCACCTACCTCGCGCCCACGATCACCTCGATCGTGCCGGACACCGGCCCGGTCACCGGCGGTACCACGGTGACGATCACCGGAACCGGCCTGACCGGTGCCACCGGAGTGAACTTCGGTGACACGCCGGGAACCAATCTCGTCGTGAACCCGAACGGCACCTCGCTGACCGTGGTAACCCCACCCGGGCAGGTCGGTCCGGTGGACGTGACCGTGCTCATCCCGGGCGCGAACGCGACCGCACCGGACGGGTTCACGTACGTGGCGGGACCGCCGACCACCACCTCGATCACGCCGGACGAGGGCCCGCAGTCGGGTGGTCAGACGGTGACGATAACCGGTACGGGCTTTGTTCCGGGTGGTACGTCGGTCACGTTCGATGGTGCGCCGGCCACCGATGTCACGGTCAACCCGGCGGGTACGTCGCTGACGGCGGTCACTCCGCCTGGCGCGGTCGGTCCGGCGGTGGTCGTGGTGACCAGCGGCGGCGGTACGGCCGCACCGTTGGACTACACGTACCTCGCCGATGGCAGCGCTGCCAACGTGACCGGCCTGACTCCGAGGAGTGGGCCGACCGCCGGTGGTACGACGGTGACGATCACCGGTACCGGCTTCACCGGTGCGACCGGGGTGACCTTCGACGGGGTGCCGGGCACCGGTTTCACCGTCAATCCGGCTGGCAGCACGATCACGGTCGTGACTCCGCCGAATGCTGCGGGACCTGCGGACGTGCGATTGGTGTTCCCTGCGGGCACCGCCGTCGCGCCGACGTTCACCTACCTCGCGCCCACGATCACCTCGATCGTGCCGGACACCGGCCCGGTCACCGGCGGTACCACGGTGACGATCACCGGAACCGGCCTGACCGGTGCCACCGGAGTGAACTTCGGTGACACGCCGGGAACCAATCTCGTCGTGAACCCGAACGGCACCTCGCTGACCGTGGTAACCCCACCCGGGCAGGTCGGTCCGGTGGACGTGACCGTGCTCATCCCGGGCGCGAACGCGACCGCACCGGACGGGTTCACGTACGAAGCCGCCCCGCCCCGCATCGACACCGTCACCCCGGGGCAGGGACCGATCGGTGGGGGCACGATCGTGACGGTCGGTGGGTCCGGGTTCGTGCCGGGCGCGACCGTGGTCACCATCTGCGGTAGGACCATTCCGGCCAACCAGGTCACGGTGGCAGCGGACGGTCGCTCGTTGACCTTCCGTACGCCGCCCTGCCCGGCCGGGAATACCACGGTCGTCGTGAGCACCGACGGTGGGGCGTCCAACGCGCTCACCTTCCGCTACGTCGCGAAGGTTCTGCCGGTGACCGGTGACCGTGTCACCACGTCACTGACCGCCGGTGCGGTGCTCGCACTTCTCGGCGCCGTCCTCGTGCTGCTGGCCCGCCGTCGGCGGTACGCCGGCCAGGCCGGCTGACCGAGCAGTCCCGGCCAGGGCCCGGAGAGGGCCCTGGCCGGGACGTACCTGGGCTTCCCCGGCCACCGCAGGGCCGTGTGACTCTCCGTATGGCGGCCGTCGCGTCGACGGAAGCAGGGCAAAGGGAGCCGGAGCGTGTCGTGCGGTGGCGGACTCGCCGTGCTAATTCGTATTAGCGTCTTGACCGCCGGGTAACCGCACGCGCAGACTCATCGATCAAATGAACCGGTTCGGGGCGATTATCCGCAGCGTGTCGGCCACTCGTTGGGGGTGAACGGCGTCCGCTGACCTGTCCCGCCCGGTCCCGTCCCCGTCGTCCACTCCGAACGGAGGGAACGCGATGACCCGTACCCCCGAGAACCCCTTCACCCGACGCACACTGCTGCGCGGTGTGGCGGCGGCCGGTGTCGCGGCCGCGACCACTGGCGCCGGCCTCGCCGTCACGTCCGCACCGACCGCCGCCGCCCCCGCCGGCTTCCCCAACTACCGGTACATCCGGGACGCGCTGCCGGCGTGGCTGCGCTACAACCCGACCCGCGAGTTCATCTTCCCGTGCGTCCGAGGGGTCTACGACAAGATCAGCAACTATCTCGGCCGCTACTACCTCTACTACGCGCCGCACGACGCGCCGGGCGGCATCTGCCTCGCCTACGCCAACCGGCTCGAAGGCCCCTACACCGAGTATTCCGGGAACCCGGTCATCGACCGGGTGCTGCCGACCACGACGGTGAGCCACGTGTCGTCGCCGCACGTCGTCTGGGACGCCCCGACGCGGCAGTTCTACCTGTACTTCCACGGCGAGAACTTCACCACCCGGGTGGCCCGTTCCAGCGACGGCGTCCGGTTCACCGACGAGACCCCGATCCTGTCGACCCGGCTGGTGCCGAACACCACCGAGACCTCGTACGCGCGGGTCTTCGAACACTCGGTTGCCGGCAGGGGCAACCGCTACGTGATGGTCTTCATGGGCGCCCACACCATCGGGCCGGGCACCCGGAAGATCTTCTGGGGCTGGTCGCCGAACGGTTGGAGCGGATGGCAGTTCGCGCCGAACCCGCTGGTGTCGCCCGCCGGTGACGGCCTCACCGACATCTCCGCGCCGCACCTGCTCAAGCGCAACGGCACCGCCTACCTGGCGTACCACGGCAACAACGGCAACATGTACCTCACCGAGGTCGGCAACAACTTCGACCGGGAGGTGCACCTCGGCGTCTTCCACCGGCCGATCGCCTCGGACAACGGTCGGGTGGCGTCACCGGCCTTCGGCACCGACGGCGGGGTGTCGTACATGCTCTACGAGGCCGGGCCCCGGCTGAACGCCCGCATCTGCGTGGCCCGCGCGGTCTAGGGACGGCGTCGCCCGGTCCGGTGCGAGGACCGGGCGACGCTTCCTGTCAGCCCTTGAGGCCGGTGTGTGCCAGGCCCTCGACGAACTGCTTCTGCGCGATCACGAAGACCACCAGCACCGGAAGCGCGGTCATCGACGCCGCGGCGAGCTGCACGTCCCACATCGGACCGCCGTACGCGTCGACGAACTGGGTGAGCGCCTGGGGCAGGGTGAACTTCTCCGGCGTGGAGAGGAACACGATCGGCTCCAAGTAGAGGTTCCAGCTGTGCAGGAAGGTGAAGATGGCGACCGCGCCCAGCGCGGGCCGGGACAGCGGCAGCGCGATCCGCCAGAAGGTGGCGAACCGGCCCAGCCCGTCGACCCGGGCCGCCTCCTCCAACTCGCCGGGCAGGGCGAGGAAGAACTGCCGCATGATGAACGTCGCCAGCACGCTGGGCGCGCCGAGGATCGGCACCAGGATCAGCGGCCAGTGCGTGTCGATCAGCCCGAGCCGGAAGAACATCTGGAACAACGGCACGATCGTCACCTCGCTCGGGATGAGCAACCCGGCGAGGACGACCAGGAACAACACGTTCTGGCCACGGAAGCGGATCCGCGCGAAGGCGTACCCGGCCAGGGCCGCCACGGCCAGCGTGCCGACGGTGACCACCAGCGCGATGTAGAGGCTGTTGAGGTACTGCTGCCCGAACGGTTGCAGGTCGAACACCCGATGGTAGGCGTCGAGCCGGGGATCGACCGGCAACAGTTGCGGCGGGAAGGCGAAGATGTCCGCCACCGGCTTCAGCGACGAGGTGACCATCCACCAGGTCGGGAAGACGAAGGGTACGGCCAGCACCAGCAGCGCCCCGTAGAGCACGAGCTTGGTCCGGGGCGACAGGTCACGACTCATGGAAGACCCACCTCTTGCGCATCTGCCACTGCGCCACGGTCAGCGCGAGGACGATGCCGAACAGCACGATCGACAGGGTGGCGCCGTAGCCGAAGTGGTGGAACTGGAACGCCTGTTGGTACAGGTAGTAGACGAGCACCGTGGTCGAGGTGCCCGGACCGCCCTGGGTGAGCACCGCGATCTGGGCGAAGACCTGGAGCGAGCCGACCACCGTGATGATCGAGGTGAGCAGGATCGTCGGGCTGATCAGCGGCACGGTGATCCGCCAGAACTGGCGCAGGCGGCTGGCCCCGTCCACCTCGGCCGCCTCGTACAGTTCGGCGGGCACGCCCTGGAGGGCGGCCAGGAACAGCACCATGTTCAGGCCGACGTTCTTGAACACCTGCACGACGACGACCGAGAGCATCGCGGTGGCCTCGCCGCGCAGCCAGTTCGGTCCGTCGACGCCGATCGTGTCGAGCAGGCCGTTGACGCCGCCGTTGTCCTGTAACAGGAAACCCCAGACGATCGTCCAGGCGACCAACGACACCACGACGGGGGAGAAGAACAGCGTGCGGAACACGATCGTGCCGCGCAGCTTCTGGTTGAGCATGACGGCCAGCAGCAACGCCAGGGCCAGGTTGAACACCACCAGGCCGACGGAGAAGAACCCGGTGGCCCGCAGGACCGCGCCGAGGTTCGGGTCGTCTGCGAGCGCCACGTAGTTGTCGGTGCCGACGAAGTCGAACGTGCCGGCGAGCACGTTCCACTCGTGCAGGCTGTACCAGACCACGAGGACCAGCGGCAGGATCACGAAGACGGCGCTGCCGAGCAACTGCGGGGCGATGAACAGGTAGCCGGTGAGGTGGTCGCGGCGGCGGCCGGTCCAGAACGGCCGGGTCCGGTCCGGGGTGGACCCGGCCGTGGCCGGATCCACCCCGGTGTCCGTACGGGTCATCGGTCGCCTTACTTCGCCAGCAGCGGCTGGATCTTGCCGCAGACCCCGTCCAGGACGGCCTTGACGTCCGCGTCGGCCTTCCACAGCGGATCCAGACCGGCCCGGACCTGCTGGCTGATCTCCGCCTGGCCAGCGTGGCTCGGCTTGACCACACCGTTGGTGATCCCGTCGATGACGACCTTCTGCAACTGCTCCGGCTTGAGCTTCGGGTTCGTCTTGGCCAGTGTGTCGGCGGTCAACTGGGACTGACGCGGCGGCGGGAAGAACTGGGCGAGCTTGGCGGAGTTGGTGGGATTGGTGAGGAAGGCCAGGAAGTCGGCGGCGGCCTCGGCGTTCGGGCTCCGCTTGAGCACTCCGATACCGGCCTGCCCGACCACCGCGTACGGCCCCTTCGGCCCGGCGGGCAGCGGGACCAGGTCCCAGGCGAACCCGCTGTCCTTGAGCAACGAGGCGCGGGAGATCTGGGTGATGGTCATGGCGGCGTCACCGGCGAAGAAGTCCGCGGTGGTGCCCGGGCCGGGCAACGCCTTGTCGGTGAAGACGGCGCGGTGCAGCCGCGTCATCGCCTCGACCATCTCGGGTTCGGCGAAGCCGCAGGTCCCGCCGTCCTCGCTCCACGCCCGAGCACCCCACCCGGTCCAGACGGTGGACAGGTTGCTCCAGTCCTTGTAGTCGAAGTCGCGGATCACCAGTCCGGCCTTGCCGGTCGCGGACCCGGTGGCGCCCGCTGCGGCGAAGGCGTTGTCCCAGGTCCACTGGTCGGCCTCGATCAGCTCGGCCGGGGTCCGCTGGTCGGCCTGCTTGAGCAGGTCGGTGTTGACGAAGACACCGAACGGCGAGGTGGAGAAGGGGTACGCGTACAGCTTGCCGTCGTCCTGCCAGAGCTTGAGCGTGGCCGGCAGGATGTCGTCGTACTGGTAGCCGTCGGTCTTCTTGAGGGTCTCGTCCAGCGGCAGCAGCGCGCCGGAGGCGACGAAGTCAGGCGCCGAGTTCTCGAACACCCAGGCCAGGTCGGGGGCGTTGCCGCCGGCGATCTGGGTGGTCAGCGCCGTGGTGTACGTGTCGAACGGCAGCGGATCGAAGGTGATCTGCGTGACGTCGGGGTTGTTCTGGCGGTACTCGTCGGCGATCTCGTTGAACAGGGCCAGATGCGCCTCGTTGGCCGACCAGACGGTGATCCGCAGGGTGGCCGGGCCGCTGTCCTGCGTCTCACCGCCGCCGCAGGCGGACATGGCGAGAACGCCGGTCAGCGTCGTGGCGACAACGCGTATTCCCTTTCCTGATCTCATCGTCTCTCCTCACCGGGGGGTCAGTAGCCCGCGATCTCCGGCCACCGGCATTCGACGCCGGCGGCCGTGACGCGGTCGGTGAACTCGGCCAGCAGCCGGGGGGTGCCGCGGACCGCGCGCGGGGACTCGCCCCGCGCCAGACAGAAGTCGGCGAGCAGACCGGCGACCTCGCCGACGTTCCACTCGACCGGGTGCAGCCGGTAGCTGCCGTTGGTGACGTGCGTGGTGCCGATGTTCTTGCCGGCCGGCAGCAGGTTCTCCATCCGCTGCGGGATCAGCGCGCCGAGTGGGATCTCGAACGGGCAGGACCCGACGTCGATGTAGTTGTCGCCGCCGGTCGACGGGTGCAGGTCGATGCGGTACATCCCGACGCCGATCGAGTCGGGGTACCGCACGGCGCCGTGGTCGCCGCGTACCGCGAGGGAGAGGTCCTGTTCCACCACGGTGTACTCGGCCCGGATCCGGCGCGACTCCCGGATGTAGGGCGCCTGGGCCAGACCGGCCGGGTTGTCGGTCACGTCGCCGCGTAGCCGCAACCCGGGGAAGCCGGTGCCGCCGTCGGGGCGCGGTGCCTCGGTCTGCAACCAGTAGAAGAGCGAGTACGACAGCTCGCGTGCCTTGGCCAGGTGCCACGACGCGTTGGGCACGTCGATGACCGGGCCCTCGAAGTAGTCGATCATCGGCCAGTTGACCAGGGTGATGTCGCTGGCGTACGCGCCGTCGACGAAGTTGCGCCGGGCCGCGATCCGGCGGAACGTCCACAGGTTGCCGTCGCCGGGGTTGACGCGCTGGTCGGCGTTGACCAGCCACGGCTCGTCGTCCGGGTTCGGGGTGAAGCTGCGCTCCAGGATCTCCAGCGTGCGCGGGTTCGGCGAACGCCAGGACAGCAGCCGGTCACCCCAGAAGTCGGGCTTGTAGTCGCGCCAGAAGTCGTATCCGGCGGGACGGTCGATGGTGTGATCCCCGTCGACGTGGTCGATGGCGAAGCAGATCGACACGGCCTGCATGTTCATCGGCTGCGCCTCGGCCGGGGCGCTCGGCTCGCCGGTCTGTTCCCGCGACTCGAAACCGGTGACGTACTCGGTGCCGGTCAGCGGCAGCAGCTCGCCGGTCTCGGTGGCGTCCAGCACGTACGGCGCGGTGACGTCGATCCGGTCCTCGCGGTCCCGGTGCGCCAGCGTGACGCCGGTGACCCGGTCCCCGTCAGTGGCCGCCGCCACCGGCCGGTACGGCTGGAGCACGGTCAACCGACCCGAGCCCCGGTACGGCGCGAGCATCTGTTCCAGGACGGCGACGGCCACCCGTGGCTCGTGGCAGAGCCGGCTGACCCAACCGGCCCCCGGGTTGAGGTCGGTCCACGAGCGGGAGCGTTCGGTCAGCGGGTAGTGCCGTCGGTAGTAGTCGCGGATGCCCGTGCGCAGCGCCCGGTAGCTGGCGGTGGCGCCGAACTGCTCGATCCAGGAGTGCTCGTCCGGCGGGACGGCCTGGCTGGTGAGCTGCCCGCCGAGCCAGTCGAACTCCTCGGTCAGGATCACCGACCGGCCGGCCCGGGCCACGGCGAGCGCGGCGGCGACCCCGCCCAGCCCGCCGCCGACGATGAGGACGTCCGCACGCATCTGTGCCACTTGCTTCCTTCCAGTCGCGCGGGCCGCCTATCGGCGGTCGACCGCCGGATCGGGGGCGCCGAGGGTGTCGCCCTCGACGAACTCGCAGGGGAGAAGTCGTTGCTGGACGCCGTCGGCGCTGCCGTCGATGACCGCGGTCAGCACCTCGACCGACTGCCGGCCCATCTCCTCGCGGGGGATGTGGAACCCGGTGAAGGCGGTGTCGGTGGGCACCGGCACGGTCGGGTCGCCGAGCGTCAGGATCGACAGGTCACCGGGTACGCGCAGCCCGCGTCGGCGGGCGGCCGACTCCAGCGCCACGGCGGTGGCGAAGTCCTCCACGAAGACGACGGTGCTGCCGCCGGCGACCAGGTCGTCCAGGACGGCGTCGGCGTCGCGGGTCGGGTGGGTCAGGCGGCGGGCGGCCTCCGCGTCCGGTGCGGCGGCGTCGAACCCGCGCCAGCGGTCGGCCGAGGACTCGGCGGTGGCGTCCACGCCCAGGTAGGCCAGTCGCCGGTGCCCGCGTGCCAGGGCCAGCTCGACGAGTTGGCGCACCGCGGCGGCGTAGTCGGTGCCGACGTAGGGGACCGGCCCACCGGCGTCGTCGCGGCGGCCCACCGCGACGTACGGGTACCCGTCGCGGTTGAGCCGGAGCAGCTCGGCTGCGTCGATCTCGCGGCCGAGCAGGATGCACCCGTCGGCCAGGCGCAGCCGGTTGTCCCGGTGGAAGATCCGTCGACGCCCGTCGACCACCGGTGCGCTGGTGAACAGCAGCAGGTCGCAGCCGACCCGTTCGGCGTACTCCTCGATGCCGAGCAGGAAGGGGTGGAAGAAGTCCCGGCTGCCGCTGGGGAACGCCGGCTCGTAGGTGAAGACACCGATGATCCGGTTGAACCGAGACGCGAGACGACGAGCGACCGGGTCGGCGGCGTACCCGGTCTCGGCGATCACCCGCAGCACCCGGTCCCGGGTCTCGGGGGCGATGCGGACCTCCGCGTCGGCGCGGTTGTTGAGCACCAGCGACACGGTCGCCTGGCTGACGCCGGCCATCCGTGCGATGTCACGTTGCGTGACGCGTCGGGGTGCAGGAGGCACGGGGCAGTCCTTCCACTACCGCTAATGCGTATTAGCGTTCGGGGTTGGGAAGGAGCTTCGCGGCCGAACCCGATCTATGTCAAGAGGCTAATCCGTATTAGTGCGCGGCCCGGACACCCCGGCGCCCGCCGTGGGCTGCACTAGTTCAGTACTCCCATAATTCAGCTACGAACTGGCCGACCCTCGGCTGGCACACTCCCTGGGTGACCTGCTCGGGCTGGTCCTGGCCGTCGACCCGGCGGCCTTCCGTACCGGCGCCGGACGGTCAGGGCGAGGTGGCCTTGACCACGACCGCCTCCGGGGCCGGTGGCTGTTCGGCGGGCGGGAGCCGCCGGGCCAGCCGCCGGACCGCGGTGTTGAGCACGGCGATCAGCGGTACCGCGATGAGCGCGCCGAAGATGCCGTCGAGCACCACACCGGCGGTGACCGCCAGCACCACGGGCAGCGGGTGCAGCGCCACCGCCCGCCCCATGATCCACGGCTGGAGGACGTTCCCCTCGACCTGCTGCACCACGATCACCGCGCCGAGGATGAACAGCGCGGTGACCCAGCCGCCGTCGACCAGGGCGACCAGCACCGCCACCGCGCCGGAGAGCGTGGCACCGACGATCGGGATGAACGCGCCGAGGAACACCAGCGCGGCCAGGGCGAAGGCGAACGGCACGTCGAACAGCACCAGCGCGATGCCGATGCCCACTGCGTCGATGAATGCCACCAGCACGGTGGCCCGGACGTAGGCGACCAGGGTCTGCCACGAGGCGCTGCCCGCGTCGTCGAGCCGCCAGCGGGCGGCGGCCGGGAACATCCCGACGATGAACCGCCAGATGCGCTGGCCGTCGCGGAGGAAGAAGAAGGTGGCGAAGAGGACCAGCAGCGCGCCGGTGAAGATCTCCACCACCGTGCCGGCGGTGGAGAGCGCGCCGGTGGTCAGCGCCTGCGTGTTCTCGTTGATCCAGTTCTGTCCGGCCTGGATGTACTGGTTCAGTGTGCCGTCGGAGAGGTTCAGCGGCCCGTCGCGCAGCCAGTTCTGGATCTGGCCGATGCCGTCGGCCGCGTTGCGGCTGAGGTCGGGCAGGCCGGTGATGAACTCGTTGACCACCAAGGTCAACGTGCCGACCACGGCGGCCAGCCCGCCGATCAGCACCACGGCGGTGGCCAGCGTACGGGGGAAACGGGCCCGCAGGAGCCAGCCGACGGCCGGTGCCAGCAGCGCGGAGAGCAGCAACGCCACCAGCAGCGGCACGATCACGACGCGGATGGTGCCCATGAACCGCAGCATCGCCCAGCCGACGATGCCGATGACGATGATCCGCCACGACCACGCGGCGGCGATCCGCAACGAGTGCGGCACCCCGGCGTCGTCCCGGCTGACCGTCGAGGGGTGGCCGTCCTCGGCACCTGCGCCGTTCCCGCTGCGTGGATCGGGGATGGGCCGGGCGAGTTCCTCCGCGCGGTCGGCCCGCCGGGTGCGTTCCCGAGCCCGGGCCACGCGCACCGACTCGCGTCCCCCGTCGTACGCCCGGCGCAGTCGTTGCCGCATCTGCTTGAACCGGCTCAAGGGAACCCCCAGTTGAAGATCGGTCGGTACACCGTAACGGGTCGAGGCACGCACCGACACGGTGACCAGGGCCGAGGGGGCGCTGCCCGGCCCGGGCACGTGCCCGACCACCCACCGAGGGGCGCGCCGCTGCGTAGACTTCCGTCTCGGACGATCGCCCTGCTCACGGTCGCTCTCGACGCGCCACACGGCGGTGCCGACGAGGTGCGGAAGAGGTTCATGACCAAGACGTACGACGTACCGCTGCTGGTGCTGACCGTGGCGACCGGGGCGATCGACGGCGTCAGTTTCCTCGCCCTGGACCGGGTCTTCACCGGCAACATGACGGGCAACGTGCTCTTCATCGGCTTCGGCCTGGCCGGCGTACCCGGCCTGCCGGTGCTCAACAACCTGGTGGCGCTGCTGGCCTTCATGCTCGGCGCGGTGCTCGCCGCCCGGCTGACCCGGGGTGCCGGCGGCCCGGCGAAACTGCCTCGGTCCGGCCTGGTCGTCCTGGTGACCGGGAGCACGCTGACGCTGGCGCTGGCCGTGCTCTGGCTCGGCACCGGAGCACCGGGCACGATTGCCATGATCGTCGTCACCGCGTTGTTGGCGCTGGTGCTCGGCGCCCAGGCCGCAGCGGTCCGACACGTTGGCATCCGGGACCTCTCCACGGTGGTGGTGACGATGACGATGGTCAACCTCTCGGCGGACAGCCGGGCCGCCGGGGGTGCGGGCGCGGCGTGGGTCCGGCGGCTCGCCGCGATCGTCGCGATGGGACTCGGTGCCCTGGTCGCGGCGATCCTGACGCTGCGGGTCGACGGGTCGTGGGCGCTGCTGACGGCGGGAACGGTGATGGCGGCCGGTACGGCGATGGTCGCGGCGGTCCGCCGCCGGGAGGTAGCTGCCGCGAGGGAGGCGACGGCGAGTGACCCGGTCGCCTGACGAGCGGCTGGTGAACTTGTGCTGGTCACGCCGGAGCATCCCGGGGCGGATCTGCGGATGCGACGCGGCGTGCGGCGAGGCCGTCGAGCATGAGGTCGAGTTTTCGGATGAACCAGTCGCGGGGGAGAGTGGCTATCGCCTCGTGCATGGCAGCGCGCACCGCAGCACGACCGGGTGGACTGTCCGGTAGAGGTGTCCAGAGCGCCGCGAGTTGCTCACGGGCGTCGGGGCTGGCTCTGTCCTCTCGCCGGGAGAGGTCTTCGACGCCTCGACGGTGGTCGATGGTGAGGTCGATGGCGGTGTCGACGGCGAGAACGGCTTCGTGGGCTGTGAAACCCCGCTCGGTGAGTGCCAGGGCGAGGTCGTCGTACAGGTCCGTCATCCGTGGCGGCACGACCGAGCCGGACAGCTCGGTCACGGCTCCGGGATGGGTGGCGAGGAGGTCCCAGAGGGTGGTGGCATGCCGGTGGAGGATCTCCCGCCAGGAGCCGGTGACCTCCGGCCAGGTCGTCCTGTCGAGGACGTGGTCCCATGCCAGGGCGAGCAACTCGGCCCGGGTCGGTGTGTATCGGTAGAGCGTCATGGTGGATACGCCGAGCCGCCCCGCGACGGCGGGAACGGTCAGTCCGGCGAAGCCCTCGGCGAGCACCGCGTCGGCGATGTCGGTTTCGGTGATCTTGCGTGGTCGGCCCGATCTGGCGGCGCTCATGGTGCGATCAGCCTCCATGCCGTCGCCGCCGTCAGTGCCTGCCAGTGCGTGGCGTAGCCGCCGTCGTGGGCGAGGAGTTCGTCGTGGGTGCCGCGCTCGGCGATCCGCCCGTTCTCGATGAAGAGGATCTGGTCAGCCTCGGTGATCGTGGTCAGCTGGTGGGCGATGACGATGACGGTGCGGTCACGCGCGAGTTCCTGGATGGCGGCGGTGACCAAGTTCCCGTTCTCGGCGTCGAGGGAGGCGGTGGCTTCGTCCAGGAGCAGTACCGGGGCGTCCTTGAGGAAGGCGCGGGCGAGCGCGACCCGCTGCCGCTCCCCGCCGGACAGGCGCGCACCGCCTTCACCGACCTGGCTGTGCCAGCCTTCCGGGAGCGCGGCGATCACCTCGGTGAGACCGGACCGTGCGGCCACGTCATCGAGGTCGACATCGGTGGCGTCTTCGCGGGCGAGGCGGAGGTTGTCGGCCAAGGTGCCGGAGAACAGGTAGCTGTCCTGGAAGACCGGGGAGATCGCCCGGTGCAGATACTCGGCGCCGAGCCCGGTGAGCGGGACGCCGCCGAGGCGGATCTGTCCGTGCTGGGGGTCGAAGAACCGGGCGGCGAGCCGGATGATCGTCGACTTGCCTCCACCGGACGGGCCGACGATGGCAGTCGTGGTTCCCTGTGCCACTGTGAAGGTGATGTCGTGCAGGACAGGGGTGTCGTCGTAGGCGAAAGAGACGTGATCGAAGGCGAGCGTCGCGTCTGCCGGCGCCGTGGGCGTGACCGGTTCCGGCAGCGGCCTGGTGTCCAGGACGGCATCGGCGGCGTCCATCTGCGCCGCACAGATGCGGATGACGGTGGCGTTGGCGGCGACGTCGCCGAGGGGTGTGACGATCAGATTGATGACCGGGAGCGTGGCCAGCAGCGTCGCCAGCGCCACCGGATCGGTGATGCCTGCGGCAAGCGCGATGACCAGGGACAGCAGTGCGAGGAGAACGAGGCGGGCGATGAACCCGTTGACGATCAGCGGCGGTAGCACGAGCCACAACTGTCTGCGTTCGGCACGGGCCTGCTCCTGGAGCGAGCGGTCGAACTGCTCGGCAGCGGTGCCCTGCCGCCCGAAGGTGCGCAGCACCGGCTGGGACTGGGCGAACTCCACCATCCGGTCGCTTGCTGCCGCCGTGGTTTCGTTGACTGCGGCATCGGCTCGCCGCCCGAGGCGTCCGGCCCACCAGAACACCACCAGCACGGCCGGAACGGCGGCGAGCGCCACCAGCCCGATCCGCCAGTCGACGACGATCAGCGTGACGATGAGCACGAGCGGGACCAGGATCGACCGCAGCAGGGCGGCGAGTTGACGGACCGGCAGGGCGAGGATGTCCATGACGCCCTTGCTCAACGTCAGTCCCAGCGTGCTCGTGTGCTCCGGGGTGAACCAGCCCAGTGGCAGCGTCGCGACGTGGTCACCGAGCCGGTGGCGCAACCGGTCGAGGATGGTGCTGCCGACGTCGAATCCTTTTACCGTGGCCCGATAGTCGACGAGCCACGTCACCACGGCCGAGAGCGCGAAGCCGCCTATCCACCAGACCAGTTCCGCGTGAGTGCCAGTCAGCAGCGCTCGCACGATCGGGATCGTGAACGCCAGGGTGATCCCCTGCAGGAGGGTTGCGGCGATGATCCATCGCAGTTGACGACGCAGCAGGTGGGCCTGCTCGGGGCCGAGGTAGCGGGAGAGCCGACGGATCATCGCGGGTGTCCTTTCGTGGCGTTCTGGATCGCCGGAGGCTGTGCGCGGTCGGCCGGGTGCTGTGCGTGCCACAGCCGGTGATACGTGCCGCGCCGTTCGATCAGATCCCGGTGGGTGCCGTCCTCGACGATGCGGCCGTCGTCGAGGACGAGGATGCGGTCGGCGGCCTTGACCGAATCGAGTCGGTGGGCGATGACGATGATGGTCCGGGAGCGCTGGGAGACCAGCGCCGACAACCCGGCCTGGATGGCCCTGGCGTTCGCGGCGTCGGCGGCGGAGGTGGCCTCGTCGAGCACGAGCACCTCGGGGTCGAGCAGGAGCGCACGTGCGATGGAGACCCGTTGCGCCTCCCCGCCGGACAGTCGTGCATCGTCGCCGATGACGGAGTCGTAGCCACGCGGCAGTTCGAGGATGCGGTCGTGGATGCGTGCGGTCTTCGCCACCTGCTCGAGGTCGGCGAGCGAGGCGTCCGGGCGAGCCAGGGCGATGTTCTCCGCGACACTCATCCGTAGCAGGCGCACATTCTGGAACACGGCACCGACCGTGCGGAACAACTCGTCCGACGCCACATCGGGGAGGGGGACGCCGCCGAGGAGCACCCGGCCGGCAGCGGGATCGGCGTAGCGCAACACGAGCCGGGCCAGGGTCGTCTTGCCTGAGCCCGACGCCCCGACGATCGCGGTGACCGTACCGGGCTCGAAAGCCACGCTGACGTCGCGCAGCACCATCCGCGTGGTGTCGTAGCCGAAGCTGACCCGGTCGAACTCGATCCTCGACCCGTCGGGTAGGGACGGTGCGGGCGGCTCGGGAAGCTGCTCGGTGTCCAGGAGGTCGTGCAAGCGTGCGGCGGCACCGTTCGCCATCTGTAGTGCCATCACGTTCGAGGTCAGCACCGAGATCGGTCCGCCGATCCCCAGACCGACGAGGGCGAACGGGATCACCTGGACCGGCTGCATCCAGCCGAGCGAGACGAACCAACTACCGAACACGAGCGTGAGCAGCAGCAGCGCCGCAGGCGCGACGGCCAGATTCGCGATCGTCTCCGGTGCGATCATCGGCCTGGCCCACCCGATGAAGAATCTGGTGAAACGATCCGACGCCGACCGATAGGCGGCACTCGCCCGTCCCGTCTGGCCGAACGTCTTGACCACGGGGATACCGTCGACGAACTCCACGACCGCACTGTTGACGTCTTCGAGCACCCGGCCGTACTCGGCCATGTCCTTACCCATGCCCGCCAGCATCCGCCCGTAGATCACTATGAACACCGGCAACGGAACCAGCAGAACCAGCGCCAGCCGCCAGTCGACGACGAACAGGTAGGCGTACGCGGCGATCGGCGTGGCGACCGCGCCGGCAAGCTCGGCGTAGGAATGCGCCACCAGATGGTGCAGCGCGGTGACATCGTCCTGCATACCTTGCTTGACCCGCCCCGCACTGGTGTCGGTGAACCATCCCAGCGGTGCACCTCGGAGCCGCGCCGCCAACCTGCGGCGCAGAATCAGTGTCAGGTCGTTGTCCGCCAGGTGCGCGATCAGGTCCGCCGACGCCTTCAACACCAGACCCAGGCCCAGCAACACCAGGCCCGTGACCAGCACCGGCCAGATCCCGGGATCGCGGGCATCCGCGATCAGGCGTTCCGCGATGATCGCCCCCGTCACCAGCGGCGACAGCATCAACGCAGAGGCGATCGCCTGCACGACGATGACCACGATCAAACGGCCCCGAACCGGCCGTAACAGGGTCGCCATCGGACTCGACGTCGACTCCCGGTCACTCCGTGACGGCATGCCACCGCTCCTCTCAGCGGTTGTTCGCCGTCCACACGCCCAGCGGTGAGCCCTCGACAGCGACGAGAACCGTTCTCGGCGCCGAGCTTGCGTTATGCGCATAACAAAAGTCAACGGTGTCACGTGACACAGGCCGTGCTGGCGCATGAGGCAGGCGTCACCTGCGACCCCACCGACCGGGTAACCCTGGGGGTGATCGGTCGGCACCGGAATGCCAGCATGACGGCATGGATATCTACGAGGACGAGCGGACCGTGTCGCGGGCGGATCTGGCCGCGTGGCTGCGTCAGGTGGCGAGCCAGGTGGAGGCCGGGCAGGTCTTCTACGGTGCCGCCGGTGCCGTCGCCGTCGCCGACCAGGTGCACTGCGAGCTGGAGATCGAGCAGGAGGGCAAGGACGAGTACTCGATCGAGATCGAGTTCTCCTGGGTGAACCCGGCGGCCGAGGGGGAGAAGCCCGCGGCGGCCGAGGGGGAGAAGGCCGACGCGGAGAAGGCGGCGGCGACCGAGGCGGACGAGGAGCCGGAGACGGAGTCCTCCGCGACCGCCTAGCGGCGCGCCGATCCCGTCCGGGGAGGGCCGCCGTGACCGGAGCGGGCGGGACGACCCGCCCGCCCGGCGACGCGGCGCGCCCTCGCCGATGGCACCGACCCGGGCCGCAGGGCCGCCCTGCTCACCGCAGCCGGCCGCGCCGCCCGAACCAGTCCCGCGAGACCCGGGTGTTCAGCGCCCACAGCACCCAGACCAGCAGGATCGCCCCGACGCAGGTGATCGCGCCCCAGAGGCCGAGCGAGGCGGCGGCCAGCAGGCCGGTCAGCGCGTACGCCGGATAGGGCGCCCACTGGCGGCGGGCGGCCAGGGTGACCGCCACCAGCGTGCACGCCACGGCCATCACGGCGAAGAAGGCGGCGGCGCCGAGCGAGCCGCCGTCGACCACCGCCCGATGCGCGGTCGCCAACGCGAACAGCAGTGCCAGCACGGCGAACACGAGTACGGTGATCTGGACGGGTGTGGGCGTCGCGGGGTGTCGGAACGTGTCGCGGTAGCCGCCGTCGTGGGCTCGTCCGACCATACGGACAACGATGGGCGTCGACCCGCGACCGGAGTGGGCCACTGTCGCCAATGCGACACTTCCCGGCGGCCTAAGCTTCCCGCCATGGCCAGGTACTTCGACGTGCACCCGGACAACCCGCAGCCGCGCATCATCGGTCAGGTGATCGACGTCGTCCGGCGAGACGGCCTGATCGCCTACCCGACGGACTCGTGCTTCGCGCTGGGCAGCCGGCTCGGCAACAAGGACGGCATGGACCGGATCCGGGAGATCCGCCACCTCGACAGCGGTCACCACTTCACCCTGGTCTGCCGCGACTTCGCCCAGCTCGGCCAGTTCGTGCAGCTCGACAACGCGGTGTTCCGGGCGGTGAAGGCGGCCACCCCGGGCGGCTACACGTTCATCCTGCCGGCCACCCGGGAGGTTCCGCGCCGGCTGCTGCACCCGCGCAAGAAGACCGTGGGCGTACGCATCCCCGCGCATCCGGTCACCCGCGCGCTCCTCGACGAGTGGGGCGAGCCGTTGCTGTCGAGCACCCTGCTGCTGCCCGGCGACGACGAGCCGATGACCCAGGGCTGGGAGATCAAGGAACGCCTCGACCACGCCGTCGACGCGGTGGTCGACGCGGGGGAGTGCGGCACCGAGCCGACCACGGTGATCGACTTCTCGGACGGCGAGCCGGAGATCGTCCGGGTCGGCGCCGGTGACCCGACCCGTTTCGGCTGAGCACCTGCCGCCGGTGTCCCCGGGCCGCAGTCAGGGGCGGTGCCGCCGGGTGGCCGATGCCTGGCGGGTGGGGCGGCGCAGCACCGCGATCCGGTCGCCGCGGGTCTGCACCGACATCCGCCCGCCCGATCGGCGCCGCACCGTCAGGTCGAAGGTGCGCCCGCCGACCCGGACCCCCTCCAGCCGGAGGTCGGGCAGCCACGACGGCAGGTGCGGATCGAGCAGGATCGCCCGCAACGGCGCGGCCGGGCGCAGCGCCAGCAGCGCCTGCACGAGCGCGATGACCGCGCTGGCCGACCACGCCTGCGGGGAACAGGAGTCCGGGTAGACCCCGGGGTGCGGAAAGGTGTCGCGGGGCAGGCCACTGAGCACCTCGGGCAGGCGGTGCTCGGCGAAGAGGGCCGACGCCGCGAACGTCCCCTCGGCCAGCCGGTGCAGGTGGTCCCAGCAGCCGTACCGCGCGAGTCCGAGGCCGATGGTGCCGGCCTCGACCGGCCAGACACTGCCCCGATGGTACCTGAACGGGTTGTACGCCGGGTGCGCGGCGGAGAGCGTCCGGATGCCCCACCCGCTGAACATGTCGGGCGCGAGCAGCCGGTCGGCCACCATGGGCGCGATCCGGGTCGGCACGATCCCGGTGGCGAGCAGGTGGCCGTCGTTGGAGTTGACCGAGCGGACCGGCCGCCCGTCCGGGCCGAGGGCCATGGCGTAGCAGCCCCGGTCCGGCATCCAGAAGGCGCGGTGGAACCGGCGACGCAGGTCGCGCGCCCGGCGGAAGAGGCGGGCACCGACCGCAGGATGACCGGTCACCGTGAACGTCACGGCCGCGTGCCGCAGGGCGGCGTACCAGTACGCCTGCAACTCGCTGGTCGCGATCGGGTTCGGCACCAGCCGGCCGTGCTCGTCGACCACCGCGTCGTCGGAGTCCTTCCAGCCCTGGTTCTTCACCCCGTTGCGGGAGCGGCAGTGGTACTCCAGGAAACCGTCGAGGTCCTCGTCGCCGAACCGGTCGAGCCAGTCCAGGGCGCGGCGAGCCGCCGGCAGCAGTTCGCGGACCGTGTCGAGATCGGCCGTCCAGGCGTAGTACTGACCGAGGAAGACGAGGAAGTCCGGTGCGGTGGACCAGTCGCCGTGGTAGTGCGAGAGCGGGTCGAGGCCGAGTGCCGACATCGGCCCCTGGCGCGCCTCGTGCAGCGGTTTGCCGGGTTCCTCGTCGCGCCAGTCGTCGATCCGCTGCCCGAGGTGCTCGGCGTTGAGCCGGAGGCTGTCGGCGAGCATCGTCGGGCCGGCCAGCAGGGCCTGCCACGAGGCGGTCATCGTGTCCCGCCCGAAGATCTCCTGGTAGATCGGCAGGCCGGCGATCGGCGCGGTCGGTCCGGCCGGCTCGCCGAGGGGCAGCCCGGCCAGGTCCTCCGCCGCACACCGCCAGGCCGCCGTCACATCGAAGTTGGCGCTGGTCAACTGGGTGAACACGCGTTCCAGTCGGGCGCGTGCCGAGCCGGCCATGTCACCGGAGTCGGTGAAGCTCGGTGGCGGCGCGACGAGCCGTTCGCCGTCGAAGACGGGCTCGACGAGGATCTCCACCTGCCGGCGCTCGCGGGACGGCAGCGCCAGGTCGACCTCGAAGCCGTCGTCGGCGTACCGGATCGGCTGGTCCGTCCGGACCCGGATCGCCACCGCCCGGTCCAGGCCGTCGCAGCGGTACGTCAGTCGCAGCTCCCGCTCCTTCGGGTCCCACCGGCGCTCGACCGCGCCGGACTGCACGCGCTGGCCCCGCTCGGCCTCGACGGTGTCCGCGAAGTCGGCGTCCAACTCGATCCGCAGCCGCAGGTCCAGCGGTACGTCGGCGTAGCTGAGCACGGCCAGCCCGGTCCGCAGCCCGGCCCCCACGAACCGCGCCACGGTGAGGTACGCCGCCCGTGAGGGCAGCTGGTCACCGGCGCCCAGCTCGGCGTACGACAGTTGGGTGTACCCCTTGGACGGTCGCGGTGCTGAACGGCACAGGTAGAGCAGGTCGGGGCGGACACGCAGGTTGCGGACCCGGTTCATCCCTTTCCCCCCCCCGGCCTACGGTGGACCCCGCGTGGCGACGGCAGCGACACGCGGGGTCGGCGGTCGGCGGTTCCTACCCCTTCACCGCCCGGGTACACCTGCCCGCTGCCTTCGCCCAGTACCCGCGTAGCTCGTCGCCGTCGGCGTGGTCGCCGCTGAGGCTCACCGACCACATGTAGACACTGTGTGTATAGCACGCGTGTATAGTGGCGTTCATGTCTGTCGGTTACGCCCTTCTGGGTCTGCTGGAGCGGGGCCCGCGACACGGTTACGACCTGAAGCGCTCCTACGACGACCAGTTCGGTCGCGGTCGGTCGCTGCACTACGGGCAGGTCTACGCCACGCTCGCCCGCCTGCTCAAGAACGGTCTCGTCGAGGTCCGGTCCGAGCCCGGCGAGGGACCGGACCGCAAGCGGTACGCCATCACCGAGGCCGGCGTCACCGACGTCGAGCATTGGCTGGCCCGGCCGGAGCAGCCCGAGGTCTATCTGCAGAGCAAGCTCTACACCAAGGTCGTCCTGGCGCTGCTCACCGACCGTGACGCGGCCGACCTGCTCGACGTGCAGCGCGCCGCCCACCTGGGGCAGATGCGGGAGCTGACCCACCGCAAGCTCGCCGGTGACCTGGCCGACCAACTCGTCTGTGACCACGCCCTGTTCCACTTGGAAGCCGACCTGCGTTGGCTGGAGCTGACCGCCGCCCGGCTGGACCAGCTCCGCGCGCAGGTGCGAGAGGAGACGCGATGACCCCCGGAACGGACGCCCCGCTGCTGGAGGCGGAGGACCTGGTCAAGACGTTCGGCGCCACCCCGGCGCTGGACGGTGCGTCGCTGCGGGTGCACGCCGGTGAGGTGCTGGCCCTGATGGGTCCGTCGGGCTCCGGCAAGTCCACTCTGCTGCACTGCCTGGCCGGGATCGTCGCGCCGAACTCCGGCCAGGTCCGGTACGCCGGGCAGGACGTGGTCGCCATGTCGGACCAGCGTCGCAGCGCGCTGCGACGTACCGAGTTCGGGTTCGTGTTCCAGTTCGGGCAGCTCGTGCCGGAGTTGACCTGCCTGGAGAACGTGGCGCTGCCGTTGCGGCTGACCGGCGTACGGCGACGGGAGGCGGCGCGACGCGCGAGCGACGCGCTGGCCCAGCTGGAGGTCGGCGACGTGGCGGACAAGCGCCCCGGCGAGGTCTCCGGTGGCCAGGGCCAACGGGTGGCGGTGGCCCGTGCGCTGATCACCGGCCCTCGGGTGATCTTCGCCGACGAACCCACCGGCGCGCTCGACTCGCTCAACGGCGAGCGCGTGATGCGGCTGTTCGTCGAGGCGGCCCGGCAGACCGGCGCCGCGGTCGTGCTCGTCACGCACGAGGCGCGGGTGGCGGCGTACTCCGACCGGGAGGTCGTGGTGCGGGACGGGAAAATCCGTACCCCGGAGCACGTCCGATGAGCGCCGGGACGCGACGTGGCGCGTCGGCCTGGCTGGACGACCTGGCGCTGGGTGTCCGGCTGAGCGTGGCGGGCGGCCGGTCCGGCTGGGCCCGACTGGCCCTGATCTCGGTCGGCGTGGGCCTCGGGGTGGTGATGCTGCTGACCGCCGCCGCCCTGCCCTCGCTGGCCACCGCGCGCAGCGACCGGGAGGCGGCGCGCCTGCCCGGCCCGGAGGTGTCCGCACCCGGGCCGGACACCCTGCTGACCGTGGAGGTGGAGTCGCGCTACCGGGAGACCGACGTCAACGGTTGGCTGGTGCGGCCGGAGGGCGAGCGGGCCCCGCTGCCGCCCGGCGTCGACCGCCGGCTGGCCCCGGGGGAGATGGTCGCCTCGCCGGCCCTGGCCGAGCTGCTCGACTCGCCCGACGGCGCGTTGCTGCGTGAGCGGTGGGGCGGCCGGGTGGTCGGCACCATCGGCGCCGAAGGGCTCGCCGGCCCGGGTGAACGACTCTTCTACCTGGGCTCCGAGCAGGTGGACGAGGAGACCCTGGGCGCCCGGCGGATCGACTCGTACGGCGGCGACGGCCTGCGGGAGTCCGGGGGAGTGCCTCCGGTGCTGCTGGTGCTGGGCGTGCTGGGCCTGGTGGTCCTGCTGCTGCCGGTGATGATCTTTGTGACCACGGCGGTCCGGTTCGGAAGTGAGGCCCGCGACCGACAACTCGCCGCGATCCGGCTGGTCGGTGCGGACAGCGCGATGACCCGGCGGGTGGCGGCGGGGGAGAGCCTGATCGGCGCGATGCTCGGGCTGGCCCTCGGGGCGCTTGGATTCCTCGCTGCCCGCCGGGTGGCCGACGACCTGTTGCCGCCAGAATTCAGCTTCTTCACCGCCGACATGCGTCCGGTGCCCGGGTTGGCGTTGCTGGTCGTGGTGCTGGTGCCGACCGCCTCGGTCCTGGTCACCCTCTCCGCGCTGCGGCGGGTGGTGATCGAGCCGCTCGGCGTGGTCCGACGCGGTGGCGAGCGACACCGTCGGTTCTGGTGGCGGCCACTGCCGTCGCTGGTCGGACTCGCCCTGCTCGCCCCGCTGCTCGGCGGTCTCTCCGAGCAGACCGGCGGCCTGCTGGTGGAGCTGCAACTCGCCGCCGGAGCGACACTGCTCCTGGTCGGGGTCGCCCTGCTGCTGCCGTGGCTGGTGCAGGCGACAGTACGGCGGCTGGGCGGCGGCGGTGTGGCGTGGCAGCTCGCGGTACGCCGGTTGCAACTGGACAGTGACACCGCCGTCCGGGCCGTCTCCGGCATCGCGGTGTCGGTGGCCGGCGTCATCGCCGTGCAGGGAGTGCTCGGCGCGGCGCAGACGCAGAGTGCGAGCGACCTGAGCCCCGACGACGACTTCCAGGCCGTCGTCTACGTGTACGAACCGGGCACGCCCGACGGTCCGGCGCGGACCTGGGCCGAGGCACTGGCCGCCGCTACCGGAATCCGAGCCACCAGCGGCATGGCGGACCTGGGCACCGCCCCGGACGCGGCGCAGGTTCACCGGGTCTACGTCGCCGACTGCGCGGCCCTGCGCCAGTACGCCGAGCTGCCCTCCTGCGCCGACGGTGACAGCTTCGCCGGCCCGGGGGGCGCGTCGACGGCGGCGGGCACCACGCTCACCTTCGACGACGACGGCACGCCGATCCGCTGGACGGTGCCGGCCGAGGTCCCCACGGTGCGGCAGTACTCCACGCTGGTCGTGGCGGACTTCCTGCTCACCCCCGGAGCGTTGCAGGTGCCACCGGTCAATCCGGGCACCGTGCTCGTCGCGTACGACCCGGCCGACCGGAACGCGGTGGAGCACCTGCGCAACGCCGTCGCGCGGGTGGACCCGACGGCGGTCGTGCAGACGTTCGAGGAACGGCGCACCTCCTCAGTGCTGGCCGGTTACCAACAGGCGCTCCAGATCGGCGCGGCCGTCCTGCTGCTGGTCATCGGCGCGAGCATGTTGGTCAACATCCTCGAACAGTTGCGCGAGCGGCGGCGGCCGTTGGCGGTGCTCAGCGCGTTCGGCGCCCGCCGCCGCAGCCTCTCCGGATCCGTGCTCCTGCAGGTGGCGATCCCGGTGACGCTGGGCATGCTGCTGGCGGTGGTGAGCGGTAGTGCGGTGGCGGCCCTGCTCCAGTCGGCCGCCGGGATCGACGTCGGCGTCAACTGGGCGGCGATCGCCGGGGTGTCCGGCACCGCCGCGGTGCTGGTGCTCGCGGTCACCGCCGCCAGCCTGCCGCTGCTGTGGCGGTTGACCCGGGCCGAGGGGCTGCGTAGCGAGTAGCGCACCCGACCCGCGGATTCGCGGCGCGGCCCCGCCACGCCGCGAATCCGCTTGACCTGAACCGAGGTTGAGGTTGGACGCTCTGCACCATGACGACCTCGACGGGCGCGGCACCCCCGCGCCGGGCGCTCGCCACCGACATGGTCGTCCGGGCGGCCCCGCCGGAGCGGGCCGGTGCGGCGGCGGCGATCTCCTCGACGGCGCCGCAACTGGGCGGCGCCTTCGGCATCGCGCTCCTGGGAAGTCTGATCACGGCGGTCTACCGGCACGACATGGCCACGGCTTCCCGGTGGCGGCTGTGGCGAGCGCCGTGCTGATGGCGGGTACGGCCCTGCTGGTCGTCACCACGCTGCGGCGGCGCGCCGAGCGCCGTCAGCCGGCTTCCGTGTCCGCGGAGGGCACTGGCGGCTGACGGGCTGTGCGTCCACCAGCGGTACGACTACCGTTGCGGTCGGCGACGGGTCGCAGACCGGAGGTGGACGAGGACATGGGTGCCGGCACGCTTCTCGCGGTCAGCGACCTGCACGTGGGCTACGCCGAGAACCGGCAGATCGCGGCGGGACTGCGACCGCGGTCCGACGAGGACTGGCTCCTCGTCGCCGGAGACATCGGCGACGCGTACGCCGACGTGGAGTGGACACTGCGGACGCTCGTCGAGCGGTTCCACACCGTGGTCTGGGCACCGGGCAACCACGAACTGTGGACCCCACGCCACGACCCGGTGCAGCTCCGCGGCGAGCAGCGGTACCAGCACATCGTCGAGCTGTGCCGCACGCTCGGCGTGTACACACCGGAGGACGAGTACCCGATCTGGCGGGGCCCTGGCGGGCCGGTGCTCGTCGCCCCGCTGTTCGTGCTCTACGACTACTCCTTCCGGGCACCCGGCACCGCCACCAGGGAGGAGTCGCTGGCGCGGGCGTACGCCACCGGGATCGTCTGCACCGACGAGTTCATGCTGCACCCGGACCCGCACCCGACCCGGGAGGCGTGGTGCTGGGCCCGGGTGGCGTACACCCGGCAGCGGCTGGACGCCTGCGACCCGAGCCTGCCGACCGTCCTGGTCAACCACTACCCGTTGGTACGCGAGCCGACCGACATATTGCGTTACCCGGAGTTCGCCCAGTGGTGCGGGACGGAACACACGGCCGACTGGCACGTCCGGTACCGTGCGGCGGCGGTGGTCTACGGACACCTGCACATCCCCCGGACGACCTGGCACGACGAGGTGCCGTTCCAGGAGGTGTCGCTGGGCTACCCGCGCGAGTGGCGACCACGTGGCGGACGACCCGAGGTGCCGCGCCCGGTGGTGTTCGGCGGCGTGCCCGCGACCCGGACACCGGACCCCGGCAGTGGGCGTACCGGCTGAGCCTCAGCCCTCGGTCCACCCGTGCCGGGTGGCGATCCGGATCACCTGATCCCGCAACCGGACGATCTGACCCGCCGTGAGATCCGGGGCGGCCTGGATGAACGCCTCCGTCACCTCGGCACGCAGCGCCGCGACGGAGAGCACGTCACAGGTGGCGTCCTCGTCGTAATCGTCGGAGGCGGTGACCGGGGCGGCACTGACCGGGCGGCGCTCCGCGGCGACGAGCCTGACGTCGTAGCCCTTGAGGCCCCGCTCGCCCTCCTTGATCTGGAACTCCACCCTGGTGCCCGGTGTGATCGCCTGCTTGCCGTCCATCAGGTCGTTCGCGTGGACGAACACGTCCTCGCCGCCCTCCTCCGGGGCGATGAAGCCGTATCCCTTCACCTCGTCGAACCGGACCACGCGCCCTATCGCCACAACACTTCCCCTCCACTGACCTGCCACACGCCGTCGTACTGCCGCACCCCGACCGGCCCCGCGACGTCCCGCCGCCGCTCACGGGCGGTGAGTTCACCCTACGTCCGGTGGCCCGCCCGAACCATCGGCCGAGCCGAGGTCCACACCGTCCACTCAGTGCGCGTCCCAGCGGTCGAGATCGCGCAACCAGGCCCGTGCCGACGCGTCCGACGGCGCCCGCCAGTCGCCGCGCGGGGACAGCGATCCACCGGCGACGACCTTCGGGCCGTTCGGCATGGCCGAGCGCTTGAACTGGGCGAAGCCGAAGAACCGGCGGCAGAAGACCTCCAGCCAGCGGCGGATCTCCGGCAGGTCGTAGGCGACCCGCTTGTGCTCGGGGAAGTGGGGCGGCCAACTGCCTGCCGCCGGGTCGTGCCACGCGTGCCAGGCCAGGAAGGCGATTTTCGACGGCCGGAAGCCGTAGCGCAGCACGTGGAAGAGGGTGAAGTCCTGCAGCGCGTACGGGCCGATGGTGCTCTCGGTGGACTGGAGTTCCGCGCCCGGCACCAGTTCCGGACTGATCTCGGTGTCCAGCACCGCGCGCAGCGTCTCGCCCACCTCCTCGTCGAACTGGCCGCTGCCGATCACCCACCGGATCAGGTGCTGGATGAGCGTCTTCGGCAGGCCCGCGTTGACGTTGTAGTGGCTCATCTGGTCGCCGACGCCGTACGTGCACCAGCCCAGCGCCAGCTCGGACAGGTCGCCGGTGCCGAGCACGATGCCGCCGCGCTGGTTGGCCAGCCGGAACAGATAGTCGGTGCGCAGTCCGGCCTGCACGTTCTCGAACGTCACGTCGTAGACCGGTTCGCCAGCACCGAACGGATGGCCGAGTTCCTGGAGCATCAGCCGCGCGGTGGCGGTGATGTCCAGCTCGGCCGCGGTGATCCCGAGCGAGCGCATCAGCTTGTGCGCGTTGTCCCGGGTGTGCGCGCTGGTCGCGAAGCCCGGCATGGTGAACCCGAGGATGTCGCTGCGCGGGCGGCCGGCCCGGTCCATCGCCCGCGCGGCGACGATCAACGCGTGGGTCGAGTCCAGCCCGCCGGACACCCCGATGACGACCTTCGGGTCGCCGGTCGCCGCCAGCCGCTGGTGCAGGCCGGCGACCTGGATGTGGTACGCCTCGTAGCAGTCCTGTGCCAGCCGTGCCGCGTCGGACGGCACGAACGGGTACCGCTCGACCCGACGCCGCAGCCCCAGGTCCCGGGTCGGCGGGTCCAACCGGAACCGCACCTCGCGGAAGCCGCCGGTGCGCTCCGCGTGCGCCCGCCGGTTGTCGTCGAACGTGCCCATCCGGAGCCGTTCCTGCCGCAACAGGTCGAGGTCGACGTCGGCCACCGCGTGCCGTTCGTCGGCCGGGAACCGGTCGGTCTCGGCGAGCAGCGCGCCGTTCTCGTAGATCATCGTCTGGCCGTCCCAGGACAGGTCCGTGGTGGACTCGCCCAGGCCCGCCGCCGCGTAGACGTACGCGGCCAGGCAACGGGCCGACGCCGACCGGCACAGCAGCCGACGGTCCTCGGCCCGGCCCACCGTGATCGGGCTGCCGGAGAGGTTGAGCAGGACTGTCGCGCCCGCCAACGCCGCCTCGGCGCTCGGCGGCACCGGCACCCACAGGTCCTCGCAGATCTCCGCGTACAACGCCAGGCCGGGCACGTCCTCGGCGGTGAACAGCAGGTCCACCCCGAACGGCGCCTCGACGCCGCCGAGCCGGATCGTGCCGCCCCGCTCGTCGACCCCCGCGCCGATCTGCCGGGCCTCGTAGAACTCGCGGTAGTTCGGGATGTAGGACTTCGGCGCGACGCCCAGTACCCGACCCCGGTGCACCAGTACCGCGCAGTTGTAGATCCGGCCCCGGTGCCGCAGCGGGGCGCCGACGACGAGCACTGGCAGCAGCTCCGCCGACTCCGCCACCAGGTGCGCGAGTGCCGCCTCCACCTCGTCGAGCACCGCGTCCTGGAGCAGGAGATCCTCGATCGAGTAGCCGCACAGGCCCAGTTCCGGGAAGACCGCGACGGCTACGCCCTCGGCGGCGCACCAGCGGGCCTGCCGCAGGACGGCCTCCGCGTTGGCGGTGGGCTCGGCGATGCGCGTACGGCCGGTGCAGGCGGCGACCCGGACGAACCCGTGCTGGTAGATGGACCGGAAGTTCACCGCACCATCATCGCCGAACCGGTTCCCCGGCAGCGAGTCAGCCGGCGGTGGACCCGGGCCGGTCGCGCCGACGCCCCCGCCGATCGCCACGCCGTGACGCCGGGCGGTGGTCCGTGGCCCGCGAGCCGCCGGAGCCGGAACCGCCACCGGTACGGGCCTCGGCCTCCCGGGTGAGCATCGTCGCCCGCGTGCTGAGCTCGTCCACCCGCTCGCGCAGCCGCCGCACGGTGGAGTCGGCCTCACCGGCGGCCGAGAGCTCGACGAGCAGCCGGGTGTAGTCGCCGACCAGCCGCGCGTACCCTCGGCCCGTGCTGCGGGCGGAGAGCTGGCCGTACCGCTTGTCGAGGTCGACGATCTGCTGCGCCAAGCCGGCCGCCGCGGCGCTGAGCGCGCTGCGCTCGTCGGCCTGCTCGTCGCGTCGGCGTCGCCGGTCGGCCGCCAGCCGTGCGGCCCGCCGCCCGGCGAACCAGAGTGACGCGGCACCGGCGACCACGCCGCCGACCGCCGCGCCGGCCAGCAGATACCGGGGCAGTGACGGGCTGATCGTCCGAGCCCCGTCGGGAACGGTGCCGGCCCGCACCAGCAGGTCGTAGTTCACCACGACGACCTTGAGCGCCTCCAGCGGCTGGTCCACGAACGAGTCGACGCCCCGGCTGATGATCGTCTCCGCGACCATCGCCCGGCCGAAGTCCTTGCTGTCGCGTTGGGCGATGCGCGAACAGCCGTAGGTGTCCCAGTCGTCGCCGTCGCGGCTCATCGCCAACACCAGCGTGCCCTTCGCGGCCTGCCGCGTCCGGTCACAGGCGGCCCGCAGGTCGTCGCCGGCCGCCATCACCAGCACCACCAGCCGGCGGTTGCCGATGATCCGCTCGGCGGCCGGCTGGTCCAGGTCGACCCCGGGGGCGACGTACACCGACGCGGCGCGGACCTGGCGGGCGATCGGTCCGTCCAGGACTCCGGCCGACCACAGCGCCCACCCGGCCAGCACCAGGCAGGCCAGCACCGCCCAACCGAAGGTGGTGCCGACCAGGGCGACGAGGCCGCGTCGCAGCGTGGCGGTCACGACAGCCTCCCCTGGAGGTAGATGTCGGGGCGGTAACCGGGGATCTCGGTCAGGCGGGCGGTGTCGTCCAGCTCCGCCGTCGCGTCGGCCAGCAGTGACCGTACGTGCCGGTCGGGGAGCCCGTCGTCGAGCGCCTTGCGGGCCGCTTCGAGCTTGCCGATGCCCCGGGTCAACGCGGGATTGCTGCGCGCGTCGGTGAGCAGCGACACCTCGACGGCGAGCGCGGTGAGCCCGGCCAGGCGGGCCCGGGCGCTGCCGCGTTGCGGATCACCGGGGCGGATGCCGGCTCCGCCGGAGCGGCGCAGCGACCGGATCGACAGCACCAGGAAGCCCGCCACGCAGGCCGCGAAGATCCAGGGCAGGGCGGGCAGCGCCACCCGTAGCGGGTCCCACGGCCGGTAGGGCAGCGGGCGGTCGAACAGGCCCGCGTACCGGATGTCGGTCACCCGGCCCAGGTAGACACCGAGCACGTTCTGCTGCGGGTAGTCGTAACGGCTGAGCCGGTCGCCGAAGTGGGCGTAGAAGCTCGTGCCGGCCAGTTCGGCGAAGTCCGCCGCACCCGGACCGTGGTACTCGATCCAACTCCCGTACATCACCACCAGCGGGCGGTCCGGGAAGAGCCGGTGCAACGCCGGCCCGTACGCCGGGAGCGGCTCGCCGTACGGCTGGGCGGGCAGGGCGACGTACCAGGCGCCGTCGGGGAAGGCGGTGCCGGCGTCCTCGGGCACCCGCCGCAGAGTGGACCCGTCGGCCAGGTGCAGCCCGTCGGCGCGCAGGTCGGCGACGACGGTGTCGAGTTCCGGTCCACTCGGGTCGCGCCAGCGCAGCGTGTCCTGGGAGGCCGGGCGAGGCACTTTACGCAGCGCGGTGATCAGCGTGACCAGTTGGTCGGTGATGTCGCCGGTGGCGAACCGGGCCCGCCAGCCGGGCAACGTGTCCGGGGTGGCCTGGAACATGCCGCCGCTGACCTGCGTGCCGATCACCCGGACGGTGGCGCTCCGGACCTCCCGTACCCGGTCACGTTCCTCCTCGTCCAGGCCGGGCGGTGCGACCAGGATGCGGGTGTCCTCACCGCCGATCGCCTCCCGCACCCGCTCCTCGTCCCACCGGGCGATGGCACCCGGCAGGCGCACCACCGGGTCGGCTGCCACCAGGGCGGTCATCTCCTCGGTGGAGGGCACCGTCGCATCGCTCAGCTCACCGGCGGAGCCCTCCTCGACCCGGGTGGACGTGGCCGGTGACTGGCCGTAACTGACGTCGATGCTCTGCCGCTGGGCGAGCACGAAGACCGCCAGGACGACCACGGCGACGGCGAGCAACACCCAGCGCAGCGGTTCGGCGCGACGGATGCCGCGGGGGCCGGTCACCGCCGCGCCTGCCACAGCTCGTCGGCGCGACGGGCGTAGCCGGCCGCTTCCCGGGCCGCCGTGACGCCGCCGTCGTCGGCGGCGAGCCGTTCGGCCCGGGCCAGCAGGCCGTCTGCCTCGGGCACGGGCGTGGTCGCCGCGTCGCGGCTGACCGTGGCGCTGTCGATCGCGGCCCGGGCGGTCGACCAGGCCACCAGGCGGTCCCGCCGTCGCGAGTGCAGGCGCGGAAGCAGGGTGGTGAGGACTCCGGCACCCAGCAGTAGCACGCTGCCGGAGAGCCAGGTGAGCAGGGATGGTGACATGTGCTCCCGCCATCCGAGGGGTACCGGTACGGCTACCTGTCTAGCGCACCGGCACCAGCCCGCCGCAGGCCACCCCTGGTACGGGTGGTCCGGCCGGGCCCGCGAGGGGTGCCGGCCGGACCGGACCGTTCAGCGGGAGTAGTACTCGACGACCAGTTGCTCGTCGCAGAGCACCGGCACCTCGGCGCGCTGCGGCAACCGGATCAGCCGCGCGGTCAGCCCGGCCAGGTCCACGTCGAGGTAGGGGGCGGTGCGTGCCGGAGCGTGCGCCCCGGCGGCGGCCACCACGAACGGCGTCTTGGTGCGGCTGCCCTCCCGTACCGCGATCACGTCGTCGGGACGCAACCGGGCCGAGGGGCGGTCCACCCGCCGTCCGTTGACGTTGACGTGACCGTGGGTGACGGCCTGGCGGGCCTGGTAGATGGTGCGGGCCAGACCGGCCCGCAGGACCAGGGCGTCCAGCCGCGTCTCGAGGTCGATCACCAGTTCCTCGCCGGTCTTGCCCGGTCGGCCCACGGCGCGTTCGAAGGCCAGCCGGAGCTGCTTCTCCCGCAGGTCGTACTGCGCCTTGAGGCGCTGCTTCTCCAGCAGCCGGACCTTGTAGTCGCTCTCCTTGGTCCGCGCCCGACCGTGCACGCCGGGTGGGTAGGGCCGGCGCTCGAAGTACCGCACGCACTTGGGGGTGAGCGGGATGCCGAGGCGGCGGGAGCGCTTGATCTTCGGGCGGGACTGGTTCATCATCACCTCTCTAGTAAGGTGAGGCTAACCTAATGGGAGGTGGGGCTTTGAGCAAGGCACCCCTGGCGGCGACCACCGCCACACCGGCCGAGCGACTGCGTACGCTCCTCGCCGGTGCGGATTCGCTGCGCCTGCGGACGACCCGCCACCGCGCGGACCTGATCGGACGGCACACCCTCGACGCCGACGGGCAGCTCCGGGTGGCGCTGCCCGCCCACGCCGAGCTGGCCCGACACCTGCTCGACACGGGGGAGGCGCCGGCGCTGGTCGAGATCACCGACCTGGCGCCGATCCCGGGCCGCCACCGGGTCCGGTCCCGCGCCACGCTCACCGGCTGGCTCACCCTGGACGACCTCGACGGCGGCGACGTGACCGCCGTCCTCGCGCTCGCCACCGCCGACCTCGTTGACGCCGACGGCGACGCCGCCGTCGACCCGGACGACCTGGCCGCCGCCGATCCTGATCCGCTCGGCCCGTACGAGGCCGACCTGCTGCGTCACCTGCACGACGCGCACCCGGAGGCGTTGGGCGGACTGGCCCGCCTGGTGCCGGCCGACCGGCGGGCCGGTGCCGGCCGGGTCCACCCGCTGCGGCTGGACCGGCACGGGATCGTGCTGCGCCTGGAGGTGCCCGAGGGCCACCGGGACGTCCGGCTCGCCTTCGCCGAACCGCTCGCCGGACCGGACGACGTCGGCGCGGGGCTGGCCCGACTGCTCGGCGTCGAGCCCGGCTGCCCCAGTTGCGTCCACCCGCACCCGCACCCGTGACCTCGACCCGGCCGCCCGCCCGAACGGAGCCCGCCCATGCAACCGAGTAGCGCCGAGATCGCCCGTACCCTGGCCAGCAGCGCGACGCTCGCCACTGTGGTCGCGTACCGCGGGCCGACGGTGACCGACGTACGCCACGGTGCCGCCGCCGACGGCCGCATCCTGCTGGTCTGCCACCGGGACGACCCGCTCGCGGTCACCACCGGCTCGGTGCTCGTGCACATCGCGGACGTGCCGCCGTTGCCGTTCTCGCCGACCTGGGGCCGGTTACGCGTCGGTGGCCGGGCGACCCCACTGGCCGGAGCCGCCGCCCGCGCCGCCGCCGACGCGGTGGCGGTCACCCGGCCCGATCCGGACCTGCTGGACATCGGTGCGGACACGGTCATCGTGGAGGTGGTGCCCAAGCGCATCATGCTCACCGGTCGTGACCGGGACCTGCCGGTACGGCTCGCCGACTACCGGGCCGCCGCGCCCGACCCGATCTCGGCGATGGAGCGACCGCTCCTGGTCGACCTGGTGGACCACCACGGCACGCAGTTCTATCCCTTCCTGCGGCGGCAGTTGGTCGCCGCCGGTGTCGACCTGCCCGCCGACTGCCTGCCGTGCCCGCTGCGGCTGGACCGGTACGGCCTGCTGGTGTCGATACCCACCCCGAGCGGCGGGACCGCCTGCTACCGGCTCTGCTTCACCCCGCCACTGACCGGGCAGGAGGACCTGGTGCAGCGGCTGCATCCGGTGCTGTTCCACTCCTGCGACCACCACTGACCTGACGTGCTGCGCTCACGTCCGTAGCCCGGCGGAGCGCTCCACCACCCCGCCGTCAGGACGGGCCCTCGGGGGCCGATCCGGACACCGTTCGCGGTGGATCGGTGTCTGGTGGAAACCGATCGGACTCCGGTCACGTCGGATCGGTATGAAGATTCATCGAAGCGGGCGGCTGGCGGTCCTTCCTCTGCTGTTGCTGACCTCGGCGGCCTGCGGCCAGCAGGAGGTCGGTGGCGCGGGAGACGCGGGCTCTCCCGAGCGTTCCTACTCGGCGGACACCGTGGTGTTCCGGATGGACCACGTCGGCGGGTTCCTCACGCCGGCCATGCTGGCCACCCGCCTGCCCGCGGTCAGCGTCTACGGCGACGGGCGGGTGATCACCGAGGGGCCGGTCACGCTCGTCTATCCGGGCCCGGCCCTGCCCAACCTCCAGGTGCGCACGATCAGCGCCGAGGAGGTGGAGAGTCTGGTCGCGCAGGCCCGGGCGGCCGGCGTCGGCGGCGGGGCGGACCTCGGGACCCCACCGGTCGCGGACGCTGCCTCGACCCGGTTCACCCTGCTGGGTGACAAGGGCGTCGAGGAGTCCGAGGTCTACGCGCTCGGCGAGGCGACCGGCACCGACAGCGGCCTGAACGCCGACCAGCAGACCGCCCGGGACAAGCTGCGGGCCTTCGCCGAGTCGCTGACCGCCCCGTCCGGTCCGCTCGGTGACACTCTGGGCGACACTGCCGCGTACGCGCCGACCGCCGTCGCGGCCGTCGGCGAGCCCTGGGTCGCCGACCGCCAGGTCGGTGAGCAGCCCGAGGTGGCCTGGCCAGGCCCGGCCCTGCCCGGTACCGCCCTGAGCAAGAACCTGGGGCTGGGCTGCGTGACGGTCACCGGCGACGAGGTGCGGACGCTGCTCGGCGCCGCCGCGAGCGCCAACGCGGCGACCCCGTGGACCTCCGACGGCAAGCAGTGGAAGGTCACCCTGCGGCCGTTGCTGCCCGAGGAGTCGGACTGCGGCGACCTCGCGAACAAGCGCTGACCGACCTGTCCGGGCGGCCGGTCACCGGCGCGGCCGCCCGGCGGACTGTTCGCGCCGACCAGGATCTTGGTACGAAAGTGCCCCTCCAGGGGCGGTTCCGTACCAAGATCCAAGGTGGGCCAAGGGGCCGGTCGACCGCGCGAGGACCACTCGGTAGGCTGCCGCGCGATGAACAGCCCGACTCGCATCCTGGTGTACGGGGTGCACGGCTCCGGCAAGTCGACCCTGGCGCAGCAGTTGGCCCACCGGCTCGGCCTGCCCTGGCACCCGGTCGACGACCTGCTCTGGGAACCCGGCTGGGTGGAGGTGCCGATCGCGCTGCAGCGCAGCCGGATCGAGGCGATCTGCCGCCACGAGCGGTGGATCCTCGACGGGGCGTACCACGGCTGGCGGGACGTGCCGCTGGCCCGTGCCGACCTGGTCATCGGGCTGGACTACCCGCGCGGGCTCTCCTTCCGGCGGCTGCTGCGCCGCACCCGGGACCGGCTCCGGACGGGGGAGGAGTTCTGCAACGGCAACCGCGAGTCGCTGGGCAGCGTGCTGTCTCTGGACTCCGTCCTGGTCTGGCACCTCACCGGGTACGCCCGCGAACGCGCGCGGATGCGCGCCTGGCAGCAAGATCCGGCCGGGCCGCCGGTGCTGCTGTTCGACACCCCACAGGCGCTGGAGAACTGGCTCGCCGGCCTGCCGCCCCGCTGACCCGCCCGCCGGCCTGCCGCCCGCCGTGACCCGCTCGTGGTGACTCGCCCGCCGGTCAGAGCCCCTGCTGGCGGGCCACGCTGATGGCCTGCGCCCGGTCGGCGCCCTGGAGCTTGGCGAAGATGTTGGAGACGTGGTTGCGGATCGTCGTCGTCGGCCATCGACAGGATCAGCACCCGCACGTGCGGACTCATCCGGATCATCCGCTCGGTGGCCGCGATGCCGCCCATGCCCGGCATGGTCAGGTCGAGCAGCACCACGTCGGGTTGCAGCCGGGCGAGCACGGCCAGCGCCTCCTCGCCGCTGGCCGCCTCGCCGCACACCTTCGATGTCGGGGCTCGTGGCGAGCAGCGCCCGCAACCCGGCCCGGAACGGCGCGTGGTCGTCAACCAGCAGTGTGCGGATCTGGTCCATCGGTCTCCTCCGTGCCGGTGAGCAGGGTCGCGGCCACCAGCGTGCCGGCGCCCGGTGTCGAGGTGACGACGAAGGCGCCGCCGAGTTCCTCAGCCCGTTCCCGCATCGAGTGCATGCCCACGCCGTCCGGCCGGTCGGGCCGGCGACCCTGGCCGTCGTCGCGGATCTGCAGGCACAGCCGACTGCCGGCCACCCGCAGCCGCACCTGCACCTGGGTCGCCCGGGCGTGCCGGCGGGCGTTGTTCAGCGCCTCCATCGCGATCCGGTAGGCGGCCACCTCGGCCGCCGCGGTCTGGTGCCGGAGGTGGCACTGCCCGGTGCCCCACCGTCCAGCCGGGAAGGAACCACACCGGGCTCCGGGTGGTCCGTTACAGGTTCCTCTTGTTGAGCAGCAGGTTCGGGGTGCCGGAGAGGCTGCCGGTGACCACGCCGCTGGTGCCGTTGGCCACGATCCAGTTGTGCACCGTCGCCTGGCTCGCGTCGCCGTAGGTCGCCTTGTAGAGGGCGGCCACCCCGGCGGCGTGCGGAGTCGCCATCGACGTGCCGTTGAGCGAGGCGGTCGTCGACGTCGGGTACGCCGAGCGGATGCCCGAGCCGGGGGCGTAGATGTCCACGCAGGACCCCACGGAGGAGTAGCTGGCCCGCGCGTCGGTGTTGGTGGTGGCGGCGACCACCAGCGCGGCGGTCAGGTTGCGGGGCAACCGGTCGCACGAGTTGCCGCCGGTGTTGCCGGCGGAGGCGGCGAGGAACACGCCGCTGTTCATCATGTTCGTCAGCGCGGTGGCGAGGCTGGCGCTGTACGTGTAGTTCCAGGAGGCGTTGGCCACGGCGGGCTTGTTGGCGTTGCGGGTCACCCAGTCCACCGCGCCGACGGCTGCGGAGAGCGTGCCGCCGCCGGAGCAGTTCAGCCACTTGACCCCGTAGAGCCGGACGTTCTTGGCGACGCCGTGGCTGGTCCCGCCGATCGTGCCGGCGACGTGCGTGCCGTGGCCGTTGCAGTCGGTGTTGTTGCTGTCGATGGCGTTGTAGGAGAACTGGGCACGACCGCCGAAGTCGGGGTGGTTAACCTGGATGCCGCTGTCGATCACGTACGCGTGCACGCCGGTGCCGGTCGAGTTGTAGGTGTAGCTGCGCGACAGCGGCAGGGTGGTCTGGTCGATCCGGTCGATGCCCCAGGCTGGCGGGTTGGTCTGGGTGGCGTCGACCACGTCGTACTGGATCACGTCACGCTCGATGCTCAGCACGTTGGCGTTGTGCGCCAGCTCGGCGACCTGCGCGGTGGTGAGGCGGGCCGCGAAACCGTTCACGGCACGGCTGAAGTAGGCCGAGGGGGCGGCCTTGAGCGCACGGGCGGGCACGGTGGAGTCGGCGCCGGGCTTCAGGGTGACGACGTACGCGCCGGGGATCACCGCGACGTCGCCGGCCGCCTGCGGGGTGGTGACGGGGACGGCGACGGCCCGGAACGGCCCGCCCGCGGCCATCGCGGGTTGCGGCAGCGCGAGCAGGCTGGTGACGACGGCGGTCGCGGTGATGCCGGCGGCGAGCACGGCACGACGCCGACGCGGTAGGCGTGCTTGTGACACGGAGCCTCCTTGGGGGCAGACCATCCGTCGTGGATGATCTTCGATGTCACAGGAGGCTATCGGTGCGCGGGTCGACATATAAGTCTGTGGATGTTACGGATTGGTACCGAGTTGGGTCGCGGGTGACGCTCCGCCCCCGCAGGACGACCCACGTCTGCTCGTGGCGGTGTGGCTGTTCGCGCGTCGGCGTGTCGAGCAGTCACACCGCCACGATCAGAGGGACTAGGCTGCGGCGGTGCCGTTGACCTTTCCCGCGCATCTCGCGCCGGTGCTGGCGCTCAAGGTCTGGCGGCCCCGGTGGTGCGACGGCGTGGCGCTGAGCACCGGTGCCGTCGCCCCGGACGTCGCGTACCTGGCCGCCGGGCCGGACGGCCGCACCTTCGCCGACACCCACACCTGGCCCGCCCTGTTCTGGTGGTGCCTTCCCGTGGCATTGGCGTACGCGGCGGTGCTCGGTGCGGCGAGCCACGTCGGGTGGGACTGGCTCACGCACACCGACGACTGGTTGCGGGTGCTGTTCGGGATCGACTGGTCCCGGGTCACCGGTGTCGCCTGGTGGACCGTCTCGGACCTGACGAGCACCGTCGTCGGCAGCGCGCTGGCGGTCGTACTCGCGGCCCGGCTCGGTCGGCGCGGCGAGCGGGAGACGGACGGGCTCGCGCTCCCGGCCCGCCGGCCGACCCTGTTCTGGGGTGTCGCCGGGCTGGTCGCCGTCGCCGGTGCGGCGTGCGTGGCGGCGCTTCCCGGCGCCACCCTCCTCGCGCCGACCGGCGTGCGGCTGATCCACGTCGCCGGTCTGGCGTTGCTGGCCGGCGGTCTGGCCGTGAAGGTCAGCTCGCGCGGGCGGCGCGGCGTCTGGCGGCGTACGGCAGAGCGAACAGGCACAGGCCGGTGAAGAGCAGCAGGAACAGTGGCGGTAGGGGCAGGAAGGACACCCACTGCGCCGGCGCGGCGGGCGACGATCAGGGCTTGCGGCCCACCGCACCATACGCGTCGATCGCCACCGCGTCCGGGTCCGCCGGCCGCCACAGCGGGATCGGCACCAGGCCCGGCTCGACCAGCGTCAGCCCCTCGAAGCAGGTGCCGAGCTGCTCGGGGCTGCGCAGGATGTACGGCACGCCGCCGCTCTGGGCCAGCCGCTCCGCCCCGGCGACGCCCTCGGGGCTGGTGTCGGTGCCGTCCCACAGCACGAGGTGGCTACCGGAGGCGGTGGCCTCCATGGTCCGGCCGACGATGGCGCGGATCACGTCCAGGTCGGGCTCGTAGCCCATCACGCCCATGTACATCACCGCGACGGGCTGGTCGAAGTCCAGCGTCTGGGCGGCCTCGGCGAGGATCTTCTCCGGGTCGTGGTAGTCGGCGGGCACGTACGTGGTGACGCCCTCGGAGGTGGTGCTGGAGAGCAGCGCGCGGGCGTGGACCAGCACCATCGGGTCGTTGTCGACGTAGACGATGCGCGAGTCGGGCGCGATCGCCTGGGCGACCTCGTGGGTGTTCTGCATGGTGGGCAGGCCGGTGCCGATGTCGAGGAACTGCCGGACGCCCGCCTCGGCGGCGAGGTAGCGCACCGCCTGGATGAGGAACGTGCGCGACTGCTGGGCCATCACCACGATCTCGGGGTAGACCTCCGCCACGGCGTCACCGGCGGCCCGGTCGGACTGGAAGTTGTCCTTCCCGCCCATCCAGTAGTTCCAGATCCGCGCGGCATGCGGCACCTCGGGCTGGAGCTTCGCGGCGAGGTCGGGATCCGGGCTGGCCATTCCTGAGCTCCTGTCAGCGGGGTCCGGGGGGACGGACCTACGGTTGATCTCGACATCGTACTCAGGGTCCGTCCACTGTCGAAGATGACCATACCGCCCCGGGCGGGAGTCCCGTCGGCCTTGCCGGCAGGTGGCAGGCTTCGGGCGGTGGGAAACCTCCTCGCACAGTTGCCTGCCCTGCTCGGTGTGCTGATCGGCACCGTCGGCACGATCGTCGCCACCTCGCTGGCCGACCGGTCCCGCTGGCGGCGTACCCAGACAGTGCGCTGGGACGAGCGGCGGCTCGACGCGTACGCCGAGTTCGCGCGGGTGCTCAAGGAGGTGCACGCCATCTCCGGCCGGTTGTTGCCCGGCCGGAGCGGAGTGCAGGTGGACCGGGAGCGGGAACTGGCCAACCTCGTCGAGGCCGACTTCCGCCACACCCTGGCCTGGGAGAGCGTGCTGCTGCTCGGCGACGGCCCGACGGTGACCGCCGCGCGGGCGTGGCGCGACGCGGTCTGGGCGATCGAGCGCGTCGCCCGGGGTACGCCCACCGACGACCTGCCGGAACTGCTGCACCGGGCCAACGAGGCGCGTGACCACTTCTACGACGCGGCCCGGGGCGGTCTGGGCGTCGGAGGCGGCTCGGTAGCCCAGGCCACCCTGCTGGAGGGCCGCCTGCGCGAGCGGGACCTCCCGCCCACCGCGACCCGGCCCCCCGTCGACCGACCGGCCGGGTCGCGGTGACGCCGGCGGTCAGCCCCCGTGGTCGTGGTGCAGCGCGCCGGGCGCCTGGCCCGGTCAGATCAGGCCGGGCGGGGGCCGGGAACGGTGTGGAGCGGAGCGCCGGTCAGGCCGGGTGGGCGGGCTGGTCGAGGATGGCGCTGAAGCGTTCCTCGGCCAGGTCGAGCTGGTCGAGGATGTGCCGCCGCACCGCAGCGGAGAGCGGGGTGTCCGCGCGGGTGACGAGATCCCGATAGACCGGCACCATCGGACGATACTTGCGGGCTGACGACTCGACCTTCGGCCCGACCGAGTGGATCACCCCGACGCCGTTGTCGGTGAAGTCGGAGATCTTGATGACCCGCGCCCACGGCTCCCGCTCCAGGCTGGCGGCGACGTGCTCGTGGTACTGCGCGTTGCGGTCCCGCCCCGGATCCCACGGCGGATTCGTCACCGCCGCCACCAGCCGCGCCACCCGGGGCCCGAACCGCTCCGCGAGCACCCCCAGCGCCGCCCCGGTCTGGTCGAACGCTCTCGGTTTCCCTGGCGCTGCTAGTTCGGACCCACTCGGTTCTTTGGCCCCCGACCCGGCAAGCTCGACCGGATGGTCCTCCACCGCGTCGTGCAGCAGCCCCGCGACGATCACGTCCACGTCGCGCACCTCGTAGTAGTGCACCATCCGGATGGCCACCCGGAGCAGGTGGTTGACGTACGGCTCCCGGGACCGCCGGTCGTCCCGGTGCAGCCGCGAGACCAGCGCCAACGCCTCACCGAGCCGCCGCCGCCCGTCGTCGTCGAAGACCTGGATCTCCAGCCGGAACCGCTCCCGCAGACCGGCCTCGCCGTGCATCTCGGTGATCGCGTGCATCGGCATGGTGACCAAGTACGGTGGCAATTCCATCCGTCCCTTATAGCCGATCATCCCCGCCCGCAGGGGGACCGCCAGTCCGTCCCGAACCCTCCGGCGCGCCGCCTGGTCTCCTCGTCTGTGACACCGTGCCGCATAGGATCTGCCCATGCAGGAAGGCCGGTGGACGACGATCACCCCCTCGCAGTTCGCGCACGAGCGGGAGGCCCTCGCCTACGTACAGGCGCTGCTTCCGGACACCGAGCCCTACCGCGCCTGGTCGAACTTCACCTTCACCGCGCAGACCGGACACCCGTACGAGGTGGATCTGCTCGTCGCCGCGCCGGGCGGGCTCTACCTGATCGAGATCAAGAGCTGGAACGGTCGTCTCACCTCCAGCGGGTCCAACTGGCTACTGCACGGTCCCAGTGGCACCCGCACCTTCGACAACCCGCTCCACCTGGCGGACGCCAAGGCCAAGAAGCTGAAATCGCTGCTCCAGGTCGCGGCGGGACAGCGCAAGGGGCCACGGATCAAGATCCCGTTCGTGCAGGCGGCGGTGTTCCTCTCCAAGCCCGGTCTGCACATCGGGCTCTCCGACCATCACCTGCACGGCATCTACGGGCCTGACCCGGCGCCCGGCCGCGAGCCCGGCCCGCTGCCGACCATCGGCTCGCTCCTGCAGCGTCCGCCGCAGGACGAGAAGTACCGGGTCACCAAGGAGGTGTCCGGGGCACTACCCGATCTGCTCGGCGCGGTCGGTATCGCCCGCAGCCGCAAGCACTACCAGATCGGCTCCTGGGAGCTGGAGACCAAACCATTCGACCTGGGGCCCACCTGGCAGGACCACCACGCCCGCCACCGTGACCTGGAGCGGGAACGCCGCCGTATCCGCATCTATCTGGTCGAACGCAACGCCGGGCAGGCCGAGCGGGCGAGCATCGAGCGGGCCGCCAAACGTGAGATGACGGGTGCTGCACGGCATCAACCACCCGGGCATCGTCCGGGTCGACTCGATGGAGTCGCACGAGGCCGGACCCGCCCTGATCTTCCGCCACGACCCGAGGTCGATGCGGCTGGACCACTACATCACCCAGTACGGCGAGAAGCTCGACCCGCTGACCCGCCTGGCGATGATCCGACAGCTCGCCGAGGCGGTGGCATACGCCCACGGCCGTCGCCTGCACCACCGTGCCCTCTCCGCCCGCAGTGTCCTGGTCGCGCCGGGGCGCAGGCGTCGGGGCGGAAGCGACGAGGAAGCCTGGCTGGTCCCTCAGGTGCAGATCAGCGACTGGCAGGCGGCCACCCGAGCCACCGAGTCGGTCGGGGGCAGCAGCGCCGACCCGGTCGCGCCCTCGTCGCACGCGTCCTCGCACATCGAGTTGTCGGCCGAGGCGTACCTGGCTCCGGAGTCGGACCCGGTCGCGATGGACGTGTTCGGGCTCGGTGTCCTGGCGTATCTGATCCTCACCGGGCAGCCGCCCGCGGCGAAGCGGCAGGAGTTGTTGTCGCGGATCGCCCGCGACAACGGTCTGCGCGCCTCGTCGGTGGCTGACGGGATCACCGAGTTCGCCGACGAGCTGATCCAGGCCGCCACCGCTCCCATCCCGGCCCAACGCCTCACCACCGTCACCGACTTCGTCGAGATGCTCCAGGTGGTCGAGGAGGAACTGACCGCCCCGCCGCTGGCCTCCGTGCATCCGGCGGCGGCCGAACCGGAGGACGTCGACCCGCTGGAGGCGCGCGGCGGCGAGCGGGTCGACGAATGGACGGTCAGGAAGCGGTTGGGCACCGGGTCGACCTGCCGGGCCTTCCTCGCCCACAACGAGCGCACCGGCAGGGACGAGGTGCTCAAGGTCGGTCTCTCCGACGAGAAGGGGGCTCGGCTCGCCCACGAGGCCCGGGTCCTGCGCCCGTTGACCGACTCCCGGGTGATCCGGCTGGCCCGGCCGGAGCCGCTGCAGATCGCCGGCCGTACGGTGATCGTCCTCGAACACGCCGGTGAGCTGACGCTGGCCCGCAAGCTCCGCGACGACGGCCGGCTCACCGTCGACGAGCTGGAGACCTACAGCGACTACCTGTTCGGTGCCCTCGACTACCTGGAGGGCGAGGGCGTCTACCACCGGGACATCAAGCCGGACAACATCGCCATCCGGGTACGCCCCAACCGCACCCGCCAGTTGGTGCTCTTCGACTTCTCCCTGGCCGGTGTCTCCGTCAAGGAGTTGGCCGCCGGCACCCCGCGCTACCTTGACCCGTTCCTCGGCACGGCGAGCCGGCAGGTCTACGACAAGCACGCCGAGTGGTACGCCCTCGCGGTGACCCTGCACGAGATGGCCTCTGGCGAGCTGCCGGTCTGGGGCGACGGCGGCACCGAGCCGCAGCTCACCGAGGGTCCACCGGTGTTGGCTGCCGAGGCGTTCGACCCGGCGATCCGCGACGGACTGGTGGACTTCTTCCACGAGGCGCTGCACCGTGACCGGCGTCGCCGGTTCGCCACCCTCAAGGACCTGCGCGACGCCTGGCAGCAGGTGTTCCGCCGTTCCGACGCGAGCACCCCGGTCGGCACCGAGCACCCGGAGATCGAGACCGAGGAGCCGGACGAGAGGGCCGCCGAGAAGGCCCGCGAGGAGGCTGCCGGCAAGGCCACCCGCGCCACCGCCCTGGAGGCTGCCGGGCTCACCCCCCGGGCGGTCTCCGCCGCCCACCGGGTCGATGCCACCACCGTCGGCGAGCTGCTGGCCGTCGGCAACAACACCTTCGCCACGCTGCCCGGCCTCGGCGCGAAGACACGCAAGGAGTTGCAGCGCCGGGTCAAGGAGTGGCGTACCCGGCTGGGGGAGCGCGAGACCGTGCCGACCTCGGGCGCCGCCCGCAAGGCGGCCACCGTCGAGGTCGCCGGCGAGACCAGCGGGCCGAGCGGCGACACCGACCTGGTACGCGTGGGCCTCGACGCGATCGCCACCCTGCTCGTACCGGGCAACAACGGCCGCAACGCCGCCGAGGTGGAGGCCACCCGGCTGCTGCTGAACCTGCCGGACGCCACCGGCACGCTGCCCGCGTTGCAGCTCTGGCCGCAGCAGCCACAGGTCGCCACCGCCGTCGGGGTCAGCGCCGGACGGATCGCGCAGATCCTCGGCAAGCAGCGCAGGCGGTGGCACGACCTGCCGGTGGTGGGCAGCCTGCGTACCCAGGTCATCGAGTTGTTGCGCGACGGTGGACGGGTGATGGGGGTGGCCGAGCTGGCGGCGGCCCTGCTCGTCAGCCGTGGATCGGTGCGTACCGGCGACGAGTTGCGGCTCGCGGTGGCGGTCGCCGCCGTGCGGGCGGCGGTCGAGGTCGACGCACTGGAGGACGAGCCGCGTCTGCTGCTGCGACGACACGCCCGGGCCGACATCGACGGCAAACCGCACCCGCATGGTGACCGGCTGCTCGTGGCGCTCGAAGCGGGCGAGGACGACGCCCCGGACACCCCGGCCGCGCCGGCCCTGCTCGACTACGCCGACGCGCTCGGCAAGGCGGCCGACAAGCTCGCCGCCAGCGAGGTGCTGCCCAGCGCGGCGACGGTGCTGCGTACCCTCGCGGCGGTGACCGCGCCCGGCGGCGCGGCCGACGCGATCGACGACCGGCGACGGGTGCTGCTCGCCGCCGTGGCCTCCGAGCGGGCCGCCGCGACCGCCCGGCTGGAGCTGTACCCGCGCAACCTCGACCCGGTCCGCGCGCTGCGGCTCGCCCAGGCCGGCGTGGTGCCACCGGCGGCCAGCCCCGAGGGACAGCGGGGTCTGACCCCGGAGCAGGTCGTCCAGCGGGTTACCGCCCGGTTCCCCGAACTGGAGGCATCGCTGCCGCCGCATCCGAAGTTGGACCGGCTGCTCGCCGAGGCCGGCTTCGAGCTGCGCTGGAATCGCGACCGCTACGTCCCGCCACCACCGCGCGCCGGCTCGTCGTCGATGTCGATCGTCCAACGTCGCCCCTCGGCCACGAACGCACCGAGCCACTGGGCCGCCGAATCTCCGGAGCTGGCGGCGGCGATGCGGGCCGAGGAGCGACTGACCGGCGCCAGGTCCGCCGGAGGATTCCGCGCGCTGACGGTACGCCTCAACCGGTACGCGCTGGCCCGCCAGGAACTGGCCCGACGCTTCGACGCCCGGCCGGTCAACGTGGCGGCGGTGTTCCTGCGTGAGCTGCGCGGCCTGGTCGACGCCCGGCCGAAGCCCACCTGGGAGACGGTGCTGGGCGCGGACGTCGCCGAGGCGGGTTCCCGGAGCGCCATCAAGCTCGGCGAGTACGTCGAGCAGGCGTGGCACCTGGCGGTGCCGTTGCTGCACGCCGAGTTGCGCGCCGACGCCGGACCGGTGCTGCTGCACGACGCGGCGATGCTGGCGCGCTACCGGGCGATGGAGCGGCTCCACGACCTGGCGGACGCGGCACGCGGCGGGGCAGGGGAGTTGTGGCTGCTCTGCCCGATGGAGGACCCGGGCACGCTGCCCAAGCTGGACGGCGCGGTGGTCCCGGTGGGCGACAACGAATGGATCGCCCTTCCCGACGCCTGGGCCGTCAACGCCCACCGCAGCACAGCCCCGGCCTGACAGCTCCCCTGCCCGATCGTGGCTGCGCCCCGACCCTGGCGGTTCCTACGATCGTGGCGGTGTAGCTGCTCGACACGCCGACGCGTGAACAGCCACACCGCCACGATGACGCCCGCGAGATGCACGCGCCATAGCAGATCATGGTGGGCGGTGGGGGTTGTCCACAGCGGCTTCCTCGTCCACAGGTGTGGCGCTTCGTCGTTGCGGGACCGTGGCGTTGGGCGGCACGGTCGGTGGCGTGGATGCGGTGTTGGCGGAACTCGTGGAGCGAGGCCGAGGGCTGGTGACCCGATCCGTCGTCGAGCAGGTCGTGCCAGCGTGGATTCTGCAACGGGCGTGCGCCAACGGCGACCTGGTGCGGGTGCTCCCCGAGGTGTTCGCGGCAGCGCACCTGCTCAATGCCCGAATCGAACGCGCCGCCACCTCGCCGCTCACCCGGATCGGCCCCACCCTCGGCCGCCGCGCGGTCGCCGCCTGGGTGGGCGGGCGCGGCGCACTCAGCCACCTCACCGCCCTCGACGTGTGGGGGCTGCGCCGACAACTGCCCGGAGACCTGCTGCACGTGAGCACGCCGGTTGCCTGCGGCCTGCGAAGCTGGCCCGGAGTGCGGGTTCACCGACGCCGTCACCTCAGCATCGCCCCACCGGCGTCGTGGATACGTCAGGGCCTGCCGGTGACCACCATCGAGCGTGCCCTGCTCGACTCCTGGCCGATGCTGCCCCGGAGCGAGCAACGGACGCCGATGATCAGCGCGGTCAACAACCGGCTGACCACGCCTGAGCGGCTGCAAGCTGCGCTCGACGGCACGACGCGGGTGCCCGGCCGAGCAGTGCTCAGCACCCTGCTGACCCGGCTTGCCCAGGGCTGCCGCAGCCCGTTGGAGATCTGGGGACACGAGCGGGTGTTCACCGGCCCGGGCATGCCGACGTTCCAGCGGCAGGTGCGAATCCAGCTCGGCCGCCGCAACGTCTACCTCGACCTCTACGCCGAACCGGAACGCGTCAACATCGAACTCGACGGTGCCACCACCCACGGCGATCCACGACAGCGCGAGATCGATCTGCGCCGCGACGCCCAATTGGCAGCGCTCGGCATCCTGGTAGTCCGTTTCGCGCATCGTCGGCTCGTGTTCGAGCCGGAGGCGGTACGCCGGGAAACCCTCGCCATCCTGGCCAGCCGACGGCCACGATGATCCCCGGAGCCCTCTGGCTCTGTCCGTGCGATGTCGCTACCGTCTCGGCCATGGCGACCTCCGCGCAGCAGCGCGTCGCGGCCTTCTGGGATGCCCATGTCGAGGCGTGGCTCGGCGGTGACGACCACCTGCCGCAGCAGATCGAGGAATGGTTCGACTCCTACGTGGGTGCCGGACCTGGCGAGGTGACCCGAGCGGGTTTCCCGGAGCCGTACCACGGTGACCTGCTCGGTCTGGAGCACACGCCGCGGATGGTGGTGCTCGGTCTGAACCCTGGTGAGTTCCGGCCCCGCTTCCAGGGACGGGACGGCATCTTCGCCGAGGAGATCAGGCAGCTCGGCGCGTACAGCACGTGGGCCACCACCTGCCCCTACAACCGGCCGCCGTGGACACTGCCCGAGGAGATGGGGCGTAACAAGTACTACTGCGCCCGCCTGGAGTTCACCCGGCGCTGGCTCCAGGACCCGGCGGCTGACCACCGTGACCTCTTGATCTTCGAGTGCTACCCGTGGCACTCGAAAGCCATCACCGCCCCGCTGAAACCGCCTCCGCGTATCATCGAGGAGTTCGTGTGGCAGCCGATCGCGGAGCTGCCGGTGCAGGATGTCTTCGCGTTCGGTCGGCCGTGGGACGGCGTCGCTCAGGCGCTCGGGCTGCCGGAGTTGGGCAGGCTGGGTGCCGGCGGCGTCGACTACGGATCAGTGGTGCCGAGCCGGGCGGTACGCCTGTATGCACTGCCGTCCGGCCAACGGCTCGTGGTCGAATGGCACGCGGCTGCGGCCGGGCCGCCGAGTGCGAAGGAGACCATCGTGCTCCGCGAGGCGCTCAGTCGAGGCTGACCGGTGCGGTTGGTGGAGGCCCCTGCCTGATCGGTTGTTCCGTAGCGTGGCTGCGTTCGGTCACCATGTCCATCCGGATCGTCGTGGCCGGACCATTGTGGTCGGACCGGTGGGACAGGGGAGGGCGCGGGTGCGAATCGCGGGAGCGGTGTCGTTGGACTCCGTGATGGAGGAGTTGCGGGCCAAGCGGAGGGTGTTCCACTCGGAGGCTGACTTCCAGCACGCCTTCGCCTGGGCGGTCCACCGGATCGACGCTGCCGTATCGGTCCGGTAGGAGGTGCGGCAGGAGAAGGCCGAATACCTGGACCTCCTGTGCTTTGGCCCGAACGGACGCACCGCGATCGAGTTCAAGTACTTCACGGCCGGCTGGGTCGGCACCGACCCGGGGACGGACGAAGAGTTCCGGTTGCGTGGCCATGCCGCCACCGACCTGGCGCGGCGCAACTTCGTCTTCGACCTCGCGAGGCTGGAACGGTTCTGTCGCTCCGGCGATACGGCCACGAACGGCCTCGCGATCCTCCTGACGAACGACCGCACCCTGTGGAATGCGCCGCCGCCCACCCGGACCACCAGGGACCAGGAGTTCCGTCTCCACGACGGCAGGCGGCTCACCGGCACTCTCCGGTGGGGACACGACGGCAGCCACCATCTGCCGAACCAACGCGACCTGACCGGCGACTACATCCTCAGGTGGCGGGACTACACCGATCTATCCGGCAGCAATGGCCGGTTTCGATGGCTCGGCGTACCCGTCAACGACCTCGACGCACCGGCGGTGCTCGCAGCGGACATCACGGGCTGAGCCCGACAACCGTCGCCTTCACCCATCCGTCGGCGATGCGCCTCACCGACCACTGGGGGCGACTCACCTCGGCGCCGTACCTGGACGGGACGGTCGTGCCGACACTCCGCGCGGCCCACCAGCTTCACCGCGCCGGCTGACCTGGCGAGGGGGAGCGGGCACCGAGGCGGGACGGAGGCCGGCGAGTTGGACGTAGATCTCGCGTTTGGCGGTGGCGTTGCCGTGCCGGTCGATGACGTACCCGGTCAGCCAGATCCAGCCGTCGTACGCCTGCCGGTCGCTGGTCGACACGACGCGCAGGGTCAGCGCCCGGTCTCCGGCGAACTGCACCGAGGCGCGACCGTCGATCCGGAGCAGGTCGCCGGGGACCGGGCGGGCGGTCACCAGCGGCCCTGGTTCGGTGGCCGGCAGTGCCGGGCGTGCATCGACTGCCAGTCGCGCAGGGCCCGCTTGAGCCGCTCGTTCTCCTGGGCGAGCTTGTGGACCTGGCGGTGCAGGTCGGCCAGCTCGTCGGCGACCGTAGCCTGGAACTCGCGTACCTGATCGGGGTCGACCCCACGGCGACGCGGGGCGAACGTGCGGTTGCGTACCTCGTGTGGGGTCAGTCGGGTCGGGCGACCGGTCCCGTAGGGCTGGCCACCTCGATACACCTGGGCCACGACGGTCCTTTCCTCAAAGGCAGGCGGGAGCGCGGAGGGTCGGTGCGGTGGTGGAAGGGCGGACCGTGCGTGGCCGGCGTCCGCACGGCCCGCCCGCTCGGCCGCCGCAGCCCAGTTCGGCGGTACGACGACAGAGCAGCTCACAGGGTCGGGACGGGCACGCGCACCCGCCCCGACCAGGGGGATGAGCCGAACTCGTTGCCACGCGAGGAACGACTCCTAACCAACATAACTAGATATGTCAGATGAGTCAACGTCGCTTGTTAGGCGCGTCGCGGTGTGATCGAATTGGATTGCCACGCGAGGAGTGTTATGCGAGACGTGCCGGACTATTGGCGCATCGCCGACGATGTGATCGCCGACGTCAAGTCCAAGAAGTTGAGGCCGGGGGACAGGCTGCCCTCGATCGCCGACACGCGCGCTACCTACGACGTCAGTCACGGGACCGTGCAGATGGCCTACGCCCGACTCGAAGCCCTGCGGGTGATCCGGCGGCAGCAGGGGAAAGGTGTCTTCGTGACCGACCCGAAGACCTGGATGCGGGAACCCTGAGGGCAACACGGGGTAGCGGAGCTTCCACGGATCGTGTAAACCGGTGGGCGCAGTGCGATGCTGGGCCGGTCATGGGAGAGGAGGCGCAAGATGATCGACAAGCTGCACGACGCGCTTCTGACCCCAAGTGATGCTGCCCGCTACCTCGGCATTCCCCGCAGCACCATGTATTCCTGGCTCGCGGAGAAGGCGGCCGGAGCACCGCTGGTGCACAGCGTGCCGCCGGTGAAGCGCGGGTGGCCGTCCGTGCCGTTCGTCGCCGTCATCGAGGCGTACGTCCTGCGGTCGTTGCGTGATCTCAAGCTGGGGAAGGACAAGATCCGCGACGCAGCGGCGGAGATCCGACGTGTCTTCGGAAGTCCATACGGCTTGGCCGATCAGCGGATCGCCACCGACGGCATCGATGTCTTTGTCCACTACGTCGACACGGATGAGCTTGCCCGAGCCGGTGATCAGCAGATGCCGATCCGCGAAGTGATCTCCGATTATTTGAAGTGCATCGTCTGGGAGCCGTCTGACGCCTACCCGGCGCGTCTGCGGCTGCGGCAGTATCCCGACAACGCGCAGGTGATCATCGATCCACGGTTCGGCTGGGGGGCTCCCGTCGTCGCACGCACCAAGGTCCCAGTCGAGGCGGTTGTGGGGATGTGGCGTGCTGGTGAGTCTTCCGAAGTCGTTGCCGACGAGTACGGGCTGACCGTTGACGAGGTCGAAGCCGTCGTCCGAGTCGCCGCCTGAGTTCTTCGTCGACCGTTGCCTGGGTAAGGGCGCCCCGAAGGCGCTGATCAAGGCTGGGTGGATCGTGCACCTCGTCTCCGACGTCTTCGCCGCCGATGGCCAGTTCACCGGCGACGACGAGTGGACGGAGTATGGCCTCAAACAGGGCTGGACGCTCCTCACTCTGAGAAGGCGCTCGCCGGGCTCAAGTTCAGTGCCGCGCTTCCCGAACGGCTGGCTCACGCCACTCTCGCGGCGAGGCTGGCGGACGTCGGGTCCGCTGCCGCGGTGCTTCGAGAGCCCGCCTGTTTCGTCCATCTGTGAGTGGTCCTCGGAGGGGCGTCGACGCCGCTCCGCTGCCGAGCGCTACTGCACCTTCCCCATCCGGGCGGTGAGGTCGAGGGCGGCGCGGATCGGGTCGTCGGCCCAGCGGCTGGCGAACACGTCGTGCAGGCGCCAACCGGCGCGGACGAGGGTGCGTTGCCGCTCCACGTGGGCGGCGACCCCGTCCGGGTGCACCCCGCACATCACCCCGACCGCGTCCGCGTCTTCGCCGATGCAGAGGTCGATCCGCCAGCGGCCGACCGGGTAGCCGGGCCGTACCGGCACGCCGATCCGGTCGAGTTCGACGGCGAGGGCGCGGGCCCACGGCTCGGACGCGGGTGTGTCGGCAATGGTGGACGCCGGCGGCTGGGCGGCGTACCGGAGGTAGTCGGCGACGATGCCGTCGGGGGAGCGCAGCGAGGTGACCACCGTGAGCTGCTTGCGGGCCCGGGTGACCATGACGTTGAACAGGTTCGGGTCGGCCAGGAAACGGTGCCGGCCCGGCGGGTCGTCGTCGACCAGGCCCAGCGAGACGATCACCACGTCCGCCTCGCTGCCCTGGAAGGCGTGCACCGTCCCGGAGCGCAGGCCGAGGCGTTCGATCTCGTCCACGTCGTACGCCGACAGCAGGGCCGCCTCCACCGCGTCGGCCTGCGCGCGGAACGGGCTGATCACCGCGATGCCGCCGCCGGGTGGCTGGGCGGCGAGCTTCCCGACCAGGTCGAGTACGGCGTCCACCTCGGCCTGGTTGACGCCGTCCACCACGGCGGCGTCGGTGGTCGTCAGCGCGTCGATGGCGTCGGTGTGCTCGGTGCGCGGGTGCCGGGTGACCAGCTTGAGCCGGTCGCCATAGAACCGCCGCGCGGAGAACCCGATCAGGTGGGGCGTGGAGCGGTAGTGCTCGCCGAGCCAGGTGACCGGTGCCGCGCCGGCCGCCAGGTCGAAGGCGCTGGACCGGCGTACGTCGAGCCGGTCGGCGAAGCGGTCCAGCCCGTGCCGGTGCAGGGTGGCGGTCACGTCCTCGTCGGAGACGAAGGAGACGAACCGCAACTGGCGCGGGTCACCGGCGACCAGGGCGCGCCCGGCCCGGGCCAGCACCGGGGCAGCCCGCAACTGGTCGACGTGCGCCGCCTCGTCCAGCACCACCAAATCGAACATGCCGGAGACCGGCGGCAGCAGGTCCTCCACGTCGGCTACCGTGCCCACCCACAGCGGCAGGGCCCGTACCAGCGCCTGGGCGTCCAGCCCGGCGAGCATCTCACGTCGGCGGTTGCGACCGGCGCGCAGGGACGCGCCCAGGGCACCGGCGGCACGGCGGGCGTCGCCGGTCCACCGTCGCGCGCTGGTGGCCTGGTGCCGTAGCGCGGTGCCGACCGCCTCGGCGAGTGCCGCGTCCGCCTCGGCCAGCGCCTGCCAGGCGGCCGACAGGTCGGTGCCGCCGCTCGCCGGCAGTCGCGCCGCCGCCCGTACCGCCTCGGCGGCGTCCACCGCGGCCCGCAGCCGCTTGGCGGGGATCTCGGGGCCGGCGCCGGTCAGTCGCCGCAGCCGCCGGGTGGCCTGGGCCCGGCGCAGTCGGTGCCACCAGCTTGTATCCCCCCGGCCCGTGTCGGCCAGGGCCCGCCGGACCGCGGCGAGGTCGGCGTCGGGCGCGAAGATCGCCGGGGCGTCGTGGCCCAGGGCGGGCAGCAGCGGCTGCCAGCCGGGCAGGGTGGCGGCGAGTCGTTCCTGCTCCAGGGCCGCCGTTATGCCGGACCGGACGGCGGCCACCCGGTCCCGGGCGGCGGCCACGGCGGCGGCGTCGTCGCGTAGCCGGGCGTCGTCGACGCCGACCGCGATCCCTCCGGCGAGGTCGGCCGCGACGGTCTCCCGCCGTTCGGCGTCGCCGAAGAGGACCGGTGACGGGCCGGGATGCCGGCGCAGCAACTCGCCCAGCACCTCCGCGGCGTGCGCCGACTGCGTCGCCACCAGCACCGACCCGCCCCGACCCACGGTGTCCAGCGCGGCGGCGACCAGGGCGTGACTCTTCCCGTTGCCAGGTGCCCCGGAGACCACCACGACCGGTTCGGTCCGGGTCCGCCGGACCACGTCCCGCTGCGCCGCGTTGAGCGCCAGCGGCGAGAGTACGTCGTCCTCGTCCCTCCCGCCGCCGCTGCCACCGGTGTCGGTGCTGGTGCCGGTGTCGGCGGGCGTTCCGCTCGGGCCGAGGTAGATCCTGGTCAGGGCCGTCTCGGTCAGCCCGGGACGGCCCGCCCAGTTCAGCAGGGTGTCCCGCAGCCGGCCGGCGAACACGTCCCGGGTGACGAACAGCGCCGCCGAGGCCACGCCGGTGAGGATCGCCTCGTCGACGCTGCGCGGGGGCCTCGGCACGACCCGCTCCACCGCCAGGCCGGCGGCCTGGGCCGCCGCGGTCACCCAGGCGGCGGTGCCGGGCGCGGTCAGCCAGCCCGGACCGGCGAGCCCCGGCGCGGCCTCCAGCCGGGCGGCGAGATCCCGATCCTCGATCAGCGAGGTCAGTTCGAGGTCACCGGCGGGCACTACCCGATAGGCACGTCGCCCGCGCTCCAGGCGTACCGGCTGGGCCAACAGCGGCAGCCGGACCCGCCGCCTGGTGCCCGCCACGTCGGTGCCGCCGACCAGGAACGTCAGGCCCAGACGCAGGATCCGCTCGTCGCGGTGCAGTGCGTCCAGCGCCGCCAGACGGTCCAGCCGGGCGGTACGCGGACCCCGGTGCGGCTCAGGCAACCAGACCAGCGGCCGTCCGGTCCCGGACACGTCGAACACCCGCTCCGCCCCGGCCGGAGCCAGGTCGGCGAGAGCGGTCAGGATCGTCGCCGCGCGCATCGCCCGCCGATTCTGCCGTACGCCGTCCCGGCCGCCCGCCCGCGTGCCCCGATCTGCGGTAACTCGCCGGTCGCGTCGACTTGCGCGGCGGAGGAGCGGCGGAAGGCGGCGGGCTGAGGCGGGGGCGCGTCGCCGTGCAGCAGCGAAGCGATATTGCAGGGGGGGGGAGTGCCGTAGGAGCGTGACGGCACCGGGTGGGGACGGACGGCGATGGGCGGGAGTCGTCGAGACCGACGGCTCCCGCCCACCTGGTCGGTTGTCAGGCGTACGTCTCGAACTCGGCGATCCTCGGCGTACCGCTGGCACTGGTGATCTCGAAGGTGACCTTGCGCAGCGTGGTCGCCGAGAAGCTGATCACCCCCGCGGTGGTGCCGGAGGCCAGTACCGCGCCGTTGTCGTGGTTGAGCAGGCGCCAGCCACGGACGTTGCCCACCGCGCCGGACGCCTCACGGATGTTGACCCGGGAGATCCGCTTGGCGGCGTCCCACTTGATCGAGATGGAACCCGTCGTGCCGGACGGCGACCAGGCGGTGCTCATGTTGCCGTCGCGGACGTCGCCGTAGCTGGTGCCGCTGGCCTTGCTGGAACCGTCCGAGCCGGCACCGATGCTCAGGTTGGTGCCGCCCGGGTTGGTCGGTCCCGGCGTCGGGTTGGTCGGCCCCGGCGTGGGGTTGGTCGGTCCTGGCGTCGGGTTGGTCGGTCCCGGCGTCGGGTTCGTCGGCGTGCAGTTGCCGTTCGAGGTCCGGATGCCCTTGTTGGCGCCGGCCGTCTCGCGGACGATGCTCGGCACGCAGCTCGCCGCGTCGAGCCGGTACGAGTAGGGGATGCTGACGCTGGTGTTGGACGTCGGGTTCGGTCCGGCCGGGTTGGTGTCACCGCTGCGGCTCGACCAGGTCACGTTGTCGAAGGTGTTGCCGCTGACCTGCCAGTAGCCGGCCTGGCTGGTGTAGAACGTGCCGAGCACGTCCTTGGAGTTCTGGAAGTAGTTGTTGTCCACCTTGGCTCGTGCGCCGGCCCGGGAGTTGATGCCGGACTCGTTGATCCGGACGAAGTGGTTGTTGTAGACGTGGCCCACGCCGCCGCGCAGCAGAGGCGTACGGGAGTCGATGTTCTCGTACAGGTTGTTGTGGTAGGTGACGAAGCCGTTCGACAGGTCGCTCTCGCTGGAGCCGACCAGGCCGCCACGGCCGGAGTTGCGCAGGATGCTGTAGGACAGCGTCACGTACTGGGTGTTGTTCTTCATGTCGAACAGGCCGTCGAAGCCCTGCGACTCACCGCCCGACGCCTCCAGGGTGACGTGGTCGACCCAGACGTTGCGGACGTTGGCCTCCATGCCGATCGCGTCACCGCCGTTGGAGGTGGGCGAGCCGGACTTCTTGACGTTCCGGACCGTCACGTTCTGGATGATGATGTTGCTGGCCTCACGGATGTGGATGCCGAGCTGGTCGAAGACGGCGCCGTTGCCGACCCCGAGGATCGTGACGTTGCTGATCTGCTTGAGCTCGATCACGTCGGCGGCGGTGTTGCAACTCGACCCGGACACCTTGGTGGTGTTGCCGTGGTTGATGGTTCCCTCGACGTGGATGGTGATCGGGGTGCTGCTGCTGGCCCGGTTGCACAGGGCCGCGTGGATCTGGGTGCCGGTGGTGGCGCGTACCGTCTGGCCGCCCGCGCCGCCGGTGGTGCCACCGTTGCGGGACGCGAAGCCGGTGGCGCTGCCGACGGCCGCCGACGCCTGGGGGGTGGTCAGGGCCACGAGGCCCGCGGCACCCATGGCCGTCGCGGACAGCCCCGCGAGGAGTCGCAGTGTCACTGTTCGTCTCATCCTTGCCTACCTTCCGTGCTATCGGTGGTGGTACGGGTTACAGCCGGGTGTGGTCGCCGGGACGCCTGAGGGACGGTCAGAGCGGCAGGCGGTCGGCACCGGCGAGCGGGCCGACGACGAGGGGCACCAGCGGTGCCGGGAGCACCGGACCGTGCCGCAACGTCGGCGTCCAGCCGGCGTCGGGCGACAGGTCGGGGTCGTGCGCGGCGTTGTACGCGGCCACCAGGTCGACCGGCCGGGGCAGCGCGCCGGCCGCCTTCACCCAGTTGCCCCGGGTGGTTATCGCGGTGCCGCTCCAGTCGTAGAGCAGGTCGGCGGCGGTGATGCCGGCGCCGAGGGTGAAGTGGTTGTTCTCCGCGTACACGGCGGACTGCACACCGACGCCGATGGCGTACTCGAAGCCGTCGCCGGCCAGCCGGTACTGGTTGTTGTAGAGGTCGACCTGCCCGAAGCGGACCCGGGGCAGCCGCTGGAAGCCCTTGTCGAACAGGTTGTGGTGCAGGGTGACGTTGAGCCGGCCGACGTCCGGGCCGACGGTGTTGGACGAGCCGATCAGCATCAGCTTGTCCCGTCCGGTGAACCGGTTCCAGGAGGCGGTGACCAGGCTGGCCGTGTGGGTGATGTCCAGCGCGCCGTCGTGCACCTGGTACGGCCGTCCGAAGTGGATCGGCTGGCCGCTGTCGGGGTTGTCGCCGTCGGTGAACGTGTTGTGGTCGATCCAGACGTTCTCGCTGCGGCGTACCGAGACCAGGTCGTACTGGGAGTTCCAGTTGCCGGTCTCGCCGTCGGTGGGGGACCAGGCGGGGAAGCAGTCCCGGGCGTCGTCGAAGGTGATGTTGCGGACGATGACGTTCGTCGCCCGGTCGATCATCAGGGTGAGGCCGGTCAGCCGCGCGCCGCGCAGCCCGACGATGGTGGTGTTCGAGCCGACGTTGATCTGCGTCTGGCGGGTCTGGTTGGTCACCGACCGGACCCGGGCCTCCTCCACCGGGCCGCTCGGCGCGACCCGGCCCCACACCGCCGGGTCGTACGCGGCCAGGTACGCCTCCAGCGAGTACCCGGGGTCGGCCAGGTCGGTGCAGCCGAGCAACCGCCCGTCGGCGTCCTCGAACCCGTCGATCTCGCCCTTGATGTAAATGATCTTCGAAGTGGCGTTGGTCGCGTTGGTGGCGTTGTCGCCGCCGAGCGCGGCGACCAGGTCCTGGCGGCTGTCGACCACGTGGACCTGGTCGGCGGTGGCGGCGGAACCGCCGGTGGTGCCCGGCCCGGCCGCCGCCCACCCGTCGTTCGCCGGCAACGCCTGTCGGCCGAGGTGGCGGGCCAGCGGGGACAGGGTCTCCGCGCCGCCCGCCGGGCCGGGGTGTGCCGCCGCCGGTGTGGGGGCGGCGGTCAGGGTGAGAATGATCAATGCCGCACTGGCGGCAACTCTGCGCATCAGCTCGTTCCGATCCCTCGTCGTTGCTTCTCTATGTGACGAAGGTTACGGTTGTGTTTTTATTGTGGTCAATATTAATTGTGTGCAGCTTTGTTGCAGTAAATGCTTTCGGCCGACATCGCCCCGACCTATCCCGGTCGGGAAACCGCTGGTCATCGCGGGGTGCTCAGTCCTGCTCGGACCGGCGATGTTGCAGTGGCGTTGCGGTGTCCTCCTGTTTTCGTCCGGCCGGATCGGGCTGCCACGGGGCGACCGCCCACGGCACACCCAGCTCGGTGGGCAACGCGCCGCCCTCGGCGGCCCGGCGCAGCACGTCGTTGACGCCCGGAATGCGTCGCACCCGCTGCGGGCCGTCACCGACCGCCTCGACCAGCCCGCCGTCGAGTAGCGTCGGCTCGGGCGCCGCCTGCACCGCGGTCAGCACCGCGGTGAACGGGGCGGTCCGGGCCAGCGGTGCGATCAGCGGCACCCGGGGATCGGCCCGGTGGTCGATCAGGTTCTCCAGCAGTCCCCGCCGGCCGGGCACCTGGCGCGGCTCGGCCTCGCCGGGCAGCAGCAGACGGTCGGTCGGGTACTCCAGCACGGCCCGCCCGGCGTCACCGGTCACGATCACCTCGCCGGGGACGAAGTCCTCCCCGGCCAGCGTCACCGCGGCCACGATCGGCGGGCCCTGCCGGAGGCGTACCCGCAGCACGGCGGTGTCGTCGACCTCGATCGGCCGGACCCGGTAGCGCTCCACCTCGATGGCGGCGGGCTCCACCGGACCGCCGGTGACCGCCTCGGCCACCGCCAGGCACTGCATCACCGCGTGCGCCAGCGGATTGGCCAGCGCGCCGTCGAGCACGGGTCGCCCGTCGAGCTGCCGCCGCCCCGCCCACGGTGCGCGGGCGTAGTAGGCGTCCGGGCGCTGCCAGGCGGCGACCGTGGCGATGCCGGTGACCGTACCCAGCCGCCCGGCGGCCACCGCGTCGGTCAGCGCGCTCAGCGCGGCCGAGCCGAGCGCCTGGAAGCCCACCTGCGCCACCCGGCCGGTGGTGGCCAGCGCCCCGGCCAACTCCTCGTGCTCGGCGGTGCAGAGCACCGGCGGCTTCTCCAGCAGCAGGTCGGCACCGGCGGTCAGCGCGTCGCGGGCGATCGGCAGGTGGGTGTGCGGCGGGGTGCAGATCACCACCACGTCCGGCGCGACGGCGGACAGCATGGCCCGGTGGTCGGTGAAGACCCGGGCGTCGGGAGGTACCGGCGCGGCCGGCTCGTCCTCCAGCGGCCGGGTGTCCACCAGCGCGACCAGCCGTAGCCGTCCGGCGTCGTGCAGCGGGCCGAGCACCCGCCGGTGCCAGCGCCCGTGCCCGTTCGCCCCGATCAGCGCGACCCGTGGCACGGGCGTGGCCGGCGTCGCGGCTGCCGGGGTGTTAGCAGGGGACCCCTGCTCTACCTGAGGCGTTAAGAAGGTGCCCTTCCTTTCACTCATCGGGCGCCGGCCAGCGTGGCGGGGACGCCGTGGCGGTGCAGGTCGGTGAGCCAGGCGGTCACGTCGGCGCGGACCTGCGCGTCGGCGGCCACCTCGGCCGGGACGACCTCGTCGAGGGCGAGGACCGCGTCGACGGCCCCGGCCGGGGTCTGCGGCGCGGCGGCCAGGGCGGCGCGGATCCGCTCCGCCAGCGGGTCGTCCAGCGGCAGCGCGCGGCCGTCGTCGGCGGTGCCCTGGGCGAACCGGATCCAGGCGGCCACGACCAGCGCCGCCCACCGGGCGGACCGGCCGGCCGCGCGCAGGTCGGCGATGGTGTGCAGGATCCGCTGCGGCAGCTTCTGCGACCCGTCCATCGCCACCTGGAGGGTGCGGTGCCGGATCGCCGGGTTGCCGAAGCGGGCCAGCACCTGCTCGCCGTAGCCGACCACGTCGACCCCGTCGGGCGGGGTGAAGCTGGCCGCCACGTCCTCGGCGATCAGTCGGCGCAGCACGGTGGTCAGGTGCGGCAGGGCGAGGGCGTCGGCGATCGTCTCGCACCCGGCGAGCGCGCCGAGGTACGCAGCGGCCGAGTGCACTCCGTTGAGGCCGCGCAGCTTCAGCCGCTCCCACGGGCCGGCGTCGGCGCAGAGCACCGCACCGGCGCGGTCCCAGGCGGGCCGCCCGCCGGGGAAGTCGTCCTCGATCACCCACTGGGTGTACGGCTCGGCGGCCACCGCCGCGAGGTCCTCGACGCCGAGCGCCCGGTGGGCCGCCGCCAGGGTCTGCGCCGTGCTGGCCGGGACGATCCGGTCGACCATCGTGCCGGGGAAGCCGACCTGCGCCTGGACCCAGTCCAGCGTGGACTGCCCGGCGCCCGCGTACACCAGGGCCTGGGTGACCAGGCCGCGTAGCCGGCGGCCGTTGGCGGGCAGGTTGTCGCAGCTCACCAGCGTGATCGGTCCGGCGTCGGCGGCGGCCCGGGCCAGCAGGCCGCGGACCAGCAGCCCCGGCACGGTGGCCGGTGGCCGGTCGCTGGTCAGGTCGGCGACCAGCTCCGGATCGGGGCGCAGCGTCCCGGCCGCCGGGTCCAACTGGTACGCCTTCTCGGTCACCGTCAACGTCACCACCCGGATGGCCGGGTCGGCCAGCAACGCCACCACCGCCTGCGGGTCGGCCGCGGCCAGCCGCACGTCGGCCAGCGCCCCGATCACGCGGGTGTGCTGGTCGGCAGCGGAGAGCGTGCTCACGCTGAACAGGTTGTCCTGCGCGGTCAGGGTCCGCACCAGTTCGGCGTTGCGCGGCGCGACGCCGACGATGCCCCAGTCGCCCCCGGCGAGCGCGAGCGCCTGCTCGGTGTAGACGGCCTGGTGGGCGCGGTGGAACGCGCCGATCCCGAGGTGCGCCACACCGGCCGGCACGGTGCCCGGCCGGATCAGGGGACGGGACTGCGTCGGCAGCCGGCGCAGTGCGCCCAGGTCCAGCCGGGACGCGCCCACGGTCACCGCCACGTCGGGCCGTCCGGGAATCGGAAGGTGGCGATCGACTCGGGACGCATGGTGGCGCTGTAGCCCGGTTCGGTCGGCAGCAGGTACCGCCCGTCGCGGGTGCGTACCGGGTCGACGAAGTGCTCGTGCAGGTGGTCGACGTACTCCACCATCCGGCCGTCGAGGCTGGTGCCCACCCGCAGGTAGTCGAAGATCGCCAGGTGTTGGACGTACTCGCAGAGCCCGACCCCGCCCGAGTGCGGGCAGATCGGCACGCCGAACTTGGCGGCCAGCAGGATCTCGGCGAGCACCTCGTTGACCCCGGCCACCCGGCAGGCGTCGATCTGCATCACGCCGATCGCCTCGGCCTGCAACAACTGCTTGAAGATGACCTTGTTGGCGGCCACCTCGCCGGTGGCCACCCGGCACCGGCCGCCGGTCAGCTCGGTCACCGCACGGGCGATGCGGGCGTGGCCCAGGATGTCGTCGGCGTGCGTCGGCTCCTCGATCCAGTACGGGTCGACCTCGGCCAGCGTCGTCATGTTGGTGATCGCCTCGTCGACGTCCCACACCTGGTTGGCGTCCATCATCAGCAGCGCGTCCGGGCCGATCTCGGCCCGGATGATCCGGGCCCGCCGCAGGTCGTCCTCGGGCGGACCGCCGACCTTCATCTTCATCGCCCGCCAGCCCTGCGCGTACGCGTCGCGGGTCAGCGCACGGACCTTGTCGTCCGGGTAGCCCAGCCAGCCGACCGACGTGGTGTACGAGGGGAATCCGTCCCGCTCCAGCAGGGCCAGCCGGTCGGCGAGCCCGTCGCGACCCTTGTCCAGGATGGCGGCGGCCTCGTCCGGGGTGAGCGCGTCGGTGATGTGCCGGAAGTCGACGTTGGCCACCAGCTCGTCGGTGGACAGCTCGGCCAGGTAGCGCCACATCGGCTTGCCCGCGAGCTTGGCGCGCAGGTCCCACACGGCGTTGACCAGCGCGCCGGTGGCCATGTGGATGACCCCCTTCTCCGGGCCGAGCCAGCGCAACTGCACGTCGGCGACGAGCGAGCGCCAGAACGCCACCGGCTCGGCGGTGATCTCCTCCACGGTACGCCCCACCACGTGGTGCGACAGCGCGCGGACGGCGGCGCAGGTGATCTCGTTGCCGCGGCCGTTGGTGAAGGTGAACCCGGCGCCGGTCGGCCCGTCGTCGGTGCTCAACTCCACGTAGGTGGCCGAGTAGTCGCCCCGGTTGATCGCGTCGGAGCCGTCGCCGCTGGCAGCGGTCGGGAACCGCACGTCGTGCACGGTGACGTCGGTGATGGTGGTCATTTCTGCTTCTCCCCGAACTTGTAGACCTGCTTCGGCAGCCGGTACGCCAGGTCGACGATGGTCTCGGCGGCCTCGTCCATGGGCAGTCGGTGCTCGGCGACCAGGCGGGCCAGGAAACCGGCGTCCACGCGGCGGGCCACGTCGTGGCGCACCGGGATGGAACAGAACGCGCGGGTGTCGTCGACGAACCCGGCGGTGTTGTAGAACCCGGCGGTCTCGGTGACCGTCTCGCGGAACCGGCGCAGCACCTCGGGGGAGTCCAGGAACCACCAGGGCGCGCCGAGCAGCAGGGCGGCGTACCCGCCGGCCAGCGGCGCCAGTTCCCGGGTGAAGGTGTCCTCGTCCAGCGTGTAGAGCACCACCCGCAGCCGGGGGTCGTTGCCGTACGCGTCCAGCAGTGGGGCCAGCGCGTGCACGTACTCGGTGACCTGCGGGATGTCGCCGCCCACGTCGCGCCCGTGCCGGGCGTGCAGCCACCGGTTGTGGTTGCGCACCGCGCCCGGGTGCAACTGCATGACCAGCCCGTCGTCAAGCGACATCCGGGCGAACTCCAGCAGCATGTGCGCCTGGAACGCCTCGGTGTCGCCCGGCTCGGCCCGACCCCGGCGGGCCCGGTCGAACAGCGCCGCCGCGTCCGCGCCGAGGTCCGCCGTGCGGGCGGTGAGGTGCCCGTGGTCCGACGAGGTGGCACCGGCGGCGATGAACGCCTCCCGGCGCGCGCGCAGCGCGGCCAGATAGCCCGGGTACGTGCCGGTGTCCTCGCCGGTGATCTCGCCGAGCCGGTCGACGTTCGCCGACCAGTCCTCGAAGGCCAGGTCCACCACGTTGTCCGGCCGGAAGGTGGTGACCACCCGGCCACCCGGCCCGCCCCAGCCGTCGGCGGCCAGCTTGGCGTGCCGACCCAGGTCGTCCAGGGGCGACTCGGTGGTGGCCAGCACCTCGATGTTGAACCGCTCGAACAGCGCCCGGGGCCGGAAGTCCGGCTCGGCGAGCCGGGCGGCGAGCGCGTCGTACACCTCGTCGGCGGTCTGCGGCGACAGCCGGGTGTCGAGGCCGAAGACCTCGGTGAAGGTCTGCTCCAGCCAGAGCCGGGACGGGGTGCCCCGGAACAGGTGCCAGTGCTCCGCGAAGCGCCGCCAGATCCGCCGCCCGTCGGTCTCCACCGGGCTGCCGTCGCGGGTGGGCACGCCCAGCTCGGCCGGGAGCACCCCCTGGCTGAACAGCATCCGGGTCAGGTAGTGGTCGGGCACGATGAGCAGCCGGGACGGGTCGGGGAACGGCTGGTCGTCGGCGAGCAGGCCCGGGTCGACGTGCCCGTGCGGCGAGATGACGGGCAGCCGCGCTACCAGCGCGTACAGCTCCCGGGCCAGGGCACGCTGGCCGGGCTCGGCGGGTAACAGCAGGTCGGAACGGGTCGAGGTGGGCACGGGGTTCGGCTCCTGGGGTCGAGGTCAGTCGAGGGTGAGCAGGTCGGCGACCCGTACGGGGGCGCCGGTGTCGAAGGACCGGTTGGCGGCCAGGCCGGTGAGCAGGGCCAGGGCGCCGTCGCGGGCGCTCGCCGCGCGGTCAAGCGGATCGGGTACGCCGCCGAACAGCACCTGGGTCATCCGGGCGTCCGCCCCGCCGTGGCCGTGTCGGGTGTACCCGTCGACCTCGATGCGCTGGGGCGGGGACCAGAAGGGCCGCAGGGTCAGCGTGGCCTGACCGCCCTCGGCGGCGGCCTCGGTGCCGTGCAGGGCGGTGCCCTTGAGCGCACCGGCGGCGGCCGGGCTGACGAACTCGCTCTCGGTGACCTCCAGCTCCAACCGGCCCCGACTGCCGTTGATCATCACCCGATAGCCCTCCCACGGCGCGTACGCGGTGAGGTGATAGGTCATCGTCGCGCCGCTGGAGTAGCTGGCGAGCACCGCCATGTCGTCCTCGATGGTCACGCCGGGGGCGAAGACGTTGCGGTCACGGTGGTAGCCGTCCTCGACCTCGGCGTCCAGGTACAGCTCGCGCAACCGGGGGTGCTCGGCCAGGCGCAGGGCGAACGGGTCGTCGGCGGCGGCGGGGGCGGCGTGCGCCCGGTCGTAGTCGCGGGCGTAGCCGTGCCGTCGGCCGTCGTCGCCGTAGAAGAACAGCCGACCGGCGGCGTACACCTGCACCGGTGTGGCGTCCAGCCACCAGTTGACCAGGTCGAAGTGGTGGCTGGCCTTGTGCACCATCAGCCCGCCGGAGCTGGCCTTGTCGCGGTGCCAGCGCCGGAAGTAGTCGGCGCCGTGGCGGACGTCGAGCAGCCACTCGAAGTGCACCGAGCCGATCTCGCCGACCGCGCCCTCGGCGAGCAGCCGCCGCATCTGCTCGTGCAACGGGTTGTAGCGGTAGTTGAACGCCACCGTCACCCGCCGGCCGGTGCGGCGTACCGCGTCGAGGATGCGCTGGCAGCGGGGGGCGTCGGTGGTCATCGGCTTCTCGGTGACCACGTCGCAGCCGGCGTCCAGCGCGGCCACCACGTACTCGTCGTGAGTGACGTCGACCGAGGTCACCAGGACCACGTCGACCCGCTCCTTCGCCAGCATCGTGGTGAAGTCGTCGGCGTGGTAGGTCGGTAGGGAAGGGTGGCCCAGCTCGCCGAGCCACCGGTTGTGGGCGTCCATCCGCGCCTGGTTCACGTCGGCGAACGCGACCAGTTCGGCGGTGTCCGCGTGGTCGCGGACCAGGGCCCGGACGAACATCTCGGCGCGGGCGCCGGTGCCGACCACGGCGTACCGGGCGCGCTTGCCGGGTTGCGGTGACACAGACCGATCCTCCTCGATCTTTGTGCAAACCTTTGCAGTGAAGTAACCACGATCGATCGGGCGGAGTCAACGAAGGGCCCAGAATCGGCGGCTTTTGGTCGTTTTTAGGGGCATTAGAGCGCATGGTGGGAGCGCGGCCGAAACAGATCTGTAACCTCGCGCCGTTGACAGTGGAGCAACCGTTTGCATTAATTGTCGGCACCGTGACCGCCGACACATCAATGAAGGGGGCCTGAGTGCCAGTCACCATCCGGGACGTCGCACGGGCCTCCGGCGTGCACATCTCCACCGTCTCCCGCACCTTCTCCGCACCCCACCTGGTCAACCCCGAGACCCGGGTGCGGGTGCTGGCGTGCGCCGAGGATCTGGGCTACCGGCCCAATCGTGCAGCCCGGGCACTCATCACCGGCCGTACGCACAACATCGGCCTGATCATCGCCGACATCGCCAACCCGTTCTTCCCGCCGCTGATCAAGGCGGCGGAGAGCCAGGCCCGCCACCGCGACTACCACGTCTTCGTCGCCGACACGAACGAGGACGCCGCCGCGGAGGAGGAATTGGTGCACGCCCTGGCCAAGCAGGTCGACGGGGTGCTGCTGTGCAGCCCGCGGATGAGCAACAGCCTGATCGAGCAGCTCAGCCGCGAGGTGCCGCTGGTGGTGGTCAACCGCCAACTGGCCGGTCTGCCCTGCGTCCTGATGGACGTCGGGCAGGGCGCACGCTCCGCCATCGAGCACCTCGCCGGCCTCGGCCACCGCCAGATCGCCCTGCTCGCCGGGCCACGCGGCTCCTGGACCAGCCGGGAGATCCGGCGCGCCGCCAGCGCTGCGGCCCGGACCGCCGGGGCGGACCTGACCGTGCTCGGCCCCAATCCGCCCATTGAGCACGGCGGTCTCGCCCAGGCGGAGCAGGTCCGCCGGGCCGGCGTCACCGCCGTGCTCGCCTACAACGACCTGATCGCGATCGGGCTCCTGGAGGGGCTCGACGCACTCGGGGTCGGGGTGCCGCAGGAGGTGAGTGTCGTCGGGGTCGACGACATCACCCTGAGCCGGCTCACCCGCCCCAAGCTGACGACGGTGGCCACGCCGACCGCGGCCGCCGGCCGGACGGCCGTCGACATGTTGCTGCAACAGGACACCGATCTCCCGCGCACCGGGCGGGGCAGCGGTGCCGGGGCGACAGTCGGCGTCCGTCGTACCACCGCACAGGTAATGCTCCAGACCGAGTTGGTCATCCGCGACTCCACCGGGCCGGGACCTTACGCCGGCCGGGAACGTCCCGGCGCCGCTGCGGTAGGCCCGGGCCCGCATCGCCGTGCGGACCCGGGCAGCCCGATCGTGGCCGCCGGTGACATCGTCGCCTCCTAACGCCAAGGAGTGAGCGCACATGCACCCCGCAACGCACCCCACCGCGAACGCGTCCGACGGGCGCACTTACCGTACCCCCCTGCTCCGCCGCCGGTTGCTGCGCGGCATGCTCGCCGCGATCGTGGCCCTGCCGCTGGTCGGCGCGGCCGCCGCCTGCGGCGACGACGAGGCCGGATCCGACGGCACGGTCAAGCTCTCCATCTTCTGGTGGGGCGGCGAGGCCCGGGCCCAGCTCACCGAGCAGGCCCTCGACCTCTACACGCAGAAGAACCCGAACGTCACGTTCGAGAAGGTGTGGCAGGCCAACCAGGGTTACTTCGACAAGCTGGCCACGCTCACCGCCGGCGGCAACCCGCCGGACATCTTCCAGATCGACGACAACTTCCTCGCCGAGTACGCCGCCCGCAACGCCACCCTGGACCTGAAGAAGTACCAGGACTCCGGCGACCTCGACACCAGCAAGTTCCCGCCCAGCCTGCTCCAGTACGGCGAGGTCGACGGTAAGCTCGCCGGCCTGGCCGCCGGGGAGAACACCCAGGGACTGGTCTACAACAAGACGCTGCTGACCAAGAACGGGCTGCCCGAGCCGACCACCGGGATGAGCTGGGAGGAGCACATCGCCTGGGCCGAGGAGGTCAGCAAGAAGACGGGCGTGCCCGGCACCCAGGACCCCAGCGCCGACTACAAGGCGTTCTGGGTCTGGCTGCGCCAGCAGGGCAAGGACCTCTACTCCGGTAGCGACCTGGGCTTCACCGCCGAGGATGTGACCAAATGGTTCGAGCTGTGGAAGGGCGCGCGGGACCGGGGTGCCACCCCGACCCCCGACATCATCCACGAGGGCAACGCCACCGACATCACCAAGCAGCTCGTGGTGACCGGCAAGTCGGGCACCTCCTGGGTCTGGGTCAACCAGATGCCGGAGCTGAAGAAGAACACCGCCGACGAGCTGGGCGTCATCGCGTACCCCGGTGACCCGAGCGGCCAGTGGGCACGCGCCTCGATGTACTGGTCGGTCTTCAGCGGCAGCAAGAAAGCCGAGGCCGCAGTGGACGTGATCAACTTCCTGGCCAACGACCCGGAGGCGGTCAAGCTGCTCGGCACCGACCGGGGCCTGCCGTCCAACATGGACCTGCGCCGCGTGGTCAGCGACGACACCACCGACCCGGCGATGAAGCAGTCCATCGAGGTCGAGAACAAGCTCGCCGAGACGTTCGGTGAGGCGCCGCAGGTGCCGATCAAGGGCCACAGCAAGGTCCGCGCCGAGCTGACCAAGGCCGCCGAGAACGCCCAGTACGGGCGGGTCACCCCCGCCGAGGCCGCGGCGCAGTTCGTCGAGGCGTGCAAGGCAGCGATCGCCTCCTGACGCCGCCGCGATACCCGGAGAGGAGCAGTTCGTGGCCCTGACCACGGCGCCCGACCCGACCCGCCGCGGCACCGGATCCGTCCGGCCCGACGCCACCCGGCGCGGGACCGGACGGATCCGGCACGGGGAAGGTCTGGCCGGCTACGTCTTCCTGTCGCCCTGGCTCATCGGTCTGATGGCCATCACGGCGATGCCCATGCTGTTGTCGCTCTACCTCAGCTTCACCAACTACGACATCCTCACCCCGTGGTCCGAGGTGGAGTGGGTCGGGCTGGCCAACTACGAACGGATGTTCACCAGCGATCCGTCGTGGTGGCACTCGGTCCGGGTCACGCTCAGCTTCGCGCTGATCGCCGTACCGCTGAAACTGGCCGCAGCCCTCGGGGTGGCGCTGCTGCTCAACCGGGCCTGGCGCGGGGTCGGGCTGTTCCGGGGCCTGTTCTACCTGCCGTCGCTGCTCGGCGGCAGCGTGGCGCTGGCCATCGTCTGGGTGAACATGTTCAACCGGGAGGGTGCGTTCAACTCCTTCCTTGCGCTGTTCGGCATCGAGGGCAAGCCCTGGGTCAACGACCCGGACTGGGCCCTGGAGACCCTGATGGTGCTGGCCATCTGGCAGTTCGGCGCACCGATGGTGATCTTCCTGGCCGGCCTCAAGCAGGTGCCGACCGAGCTGTACGAGGCCGCGTCGGTGGACGGCGCCGGCAGGTTCCGCAAGTTCGTCAACGTGACGCTGCCGATGCTCTCCCCGGTGATCTTCTTCAACCTGGTGCTGGAGACCATCAACGGTTTCCAGGGCTTCACCGCCGCGTTCGTGCTCAGCAACGGCACCGGCGGACCGGTCGACTCGACCCTGATGTACACGCTGAACCTCTACATCACGGGCTTCACCGACCTGGAGATGGGCTACGCCTCCGCGATGGCCTGGGTGTTCCTGATCGCCATCGCCCTCATCACGGTCGTCTTCTTCAGCACCGGCCGGTTCTGGGTGCACTACTCCGACGGGGAGGACCGCTGATGGTCGTGAGCACCGTGGCCCCTCCTGTGGCGGCCCGCCCGCAACGCCCGCGCAACCGCTCCTGGTTGCGGCTGATCGTGCTGCTGGCCATCGTCGCGGTGGTGCTCTACCCGCTGTTCTGGATGATCGGCACCTCGTTCAAGTCTCAACAGGAGATCGTCAACAACATCGGGCTGCTGCCGGAGCACTTCACCCCGGGCAACTACACGAATGGGTGGGGCAACTTCGACGTCAGCTTCGGCCGGTTCTTCCTCAACAGCGCCATGGTCAGCCTGCTGACCGTGGTCGGCAACGCGGTGAGCTGCCTGCTGGCCGCGTATGCCTTCGCCCGGTTGAAGTTCCGGCTGCGCGGGATGTGGTTCGCCGTCATGATCGGCACCCTGCTGCTGCCGGGTCACGTGCTGATCGTGCCGCAGTACATCCTGTTCCGCAGCCTCGGCCTGGTCGGCGGGGACTGGCCGTACCTGCCGCTGCTGATCCCGCAGTTCCTGGCCACCGAGGCGTTCTTCGTCTTTCTGATGGTGCAGTTCATGCGGAGCATCCCGCGCGAGCTGGACGAGGCCGCCCGGATCGACGGCGCCAACGCGTTCGGCATCTTCCGGCACGTCATCCTGCCGCTGAGCCGGCCCGCGCTGGTCACCACCGCGATCTTCTCGTTCATCTGGACCTGGAACGACTTCTTCCGGCAACTGGTATTCCTGTCCAGCCTGAGCGACTACACGGTGCCGGTGGCGCTGACCCTGTTCATCGACTCGACCAGCCAGAGCGCGGTGGGACCGATGTTCGCCATGTCGGTGCTGTCCCTGTTGCCGGTCTTCGTGTTCTTCGTGGCCTTCCAACGGATGCTCGTCGAGGGGATCAACACCAGTGGACTCAAGGGCTGACGACGGTCACGACCGGCGTGCGCCGCGCCGCGACTGGCGGGACACCCTCCGGGACGCCTCCGACCTGGCGCTGGTGGGCATCCTGACGGTGCTCGCCACGATACCGGTGCTGACCGCCGGTGCCGCGGTCGGCACCGCCAGCGCGGCCGTGCACGACTGGCTCACCACCGGCAGTTGGCCGACGGCCCGGCAGACGTTCTCCCGGTTCGGTCGGGGACTGCTGCCGGGCCTGCCGGTGGCGGTGCTCGGGCTCGTCGCCGTCGGTCTGCTCGCCGTCGACCTGGTCGCGCTGGCCACCGGCCGGGTGCCGGGTGGGGCGCTGGCCTTGAGCGTCACCACCGTCGTCGCGGCGGGCCTGCTCGGGTACGCCGCCGCCGTCGTGGTCGAGGTGGGCCGTACCGGCGGCACCGGCTGGCGGTCGGCTGCCGGCCGGGCCGCCCGGGTCTGCCTCGACCACCCCGCGCACTGGGCCGCGCTGGCCGGCACCACCGTGGTCGCCGCGCTGCTCGGCGTGCTGGTCACCCCGGTCGCGGTGCCGATCCTCGCCGGGTACGCGCTGGCCGCCGTGCACGCGGTGGCCCGCCGCCGGCCGGTCGTCGAGGCGGAGCTGTCGTGACCGCCGCCGACCCGGACGCGCCGCCCGCCGGTACGCCGACCGGAGACGATCCGCACCTGACCGTCGGCGGTACGCCGGTCGCCCGGTACGTGCTCGCCCCCGAGCTCGACGCGAAGCACGGACCCCGGCCCTACCTGCACCCGGTACGCACCCTGGCCGGCGTGCCGGTGACCGACGCGCTCCCGGCCGACCACGTCTGGCACCTCGGCGCCTCGCTGGCGGTGCAGGACGTCGACGGCGCCAATCTCTGGGGCGGGCGGACCTACGTCCGCGACGTCGGCTACACCTGGCGTGCCGACCACGGCCGGATCGCGCACGCCGGATGGGAGCACCGCTCACCCGACCGGCTCGACCACCGGCTGCACTGGTGCGACCCGGCCGGTGCAGTGCTGCTCACCGAGCGGCGCACCCTCACCGCCTCGGCGTTGCCCGGTCACGCGAACGCCTGGCGGCTCGACGTCGGCAGCACACTGACCGCTCCCGCCGACCGGGACGTGACGCTGGGCAGCCCGGCCACCAACGGTCGCCCCGGCGGGGCCGGCTACGGCGGGTTCTTCTGGCGGGCGGTGGCGGACGAGGTGCCCGAGGTGTTCACCGCCGCGCTGGACGGCGAGGAGGCGGTCAACGGCTGCGACGAGCCGTGGGTGGCGCTGTGCGGGCGGGCATCGGGGGGTGCGGCGTACACCCTGGTCTTCAGTGGTCTCGGGCCGGGGGACCGGTGGTTCGTGCGGACCACCATGTATCCGGGGGTCTGCGTGGCCTTCGCCTTTGAGGAGACCGCGACCATCCCGGCCGGCACCAGCCGGCACGGCCGCTACCGGGTGATCGTCGCCGACGGGGCACTGGACCGGGAGACCGCCGCCGCTCTGGTGGGCTGACGGATCCACCCACCCACCCATGTGAGCTCAGGAAGGGCCGAGCGGGCGGCAGGTGGCGCGGACCACCAGTTCGGTGGGGAGCCGGATGTGGATGTCGCGTTCCACCCCGGCGATCAGGTCGACGAGCAGCCGCAGCGCCTCGGCGCCCATCCGCTGGATCGGTTGCATGATGGTGGTCAGCGGCGGGTTTACCAGCGCCGACTCGGGGACGTTGTCGAAGCCGATCACGGAGACGTCGTCCGGTACCGACAGGCCCATGTTCCGCGCCACGTCGATCGTCGAGATGGCGGAGAGGTCGTTACCGGCGAAGACGGCGGTCGGCCGGTCGGGGAGGGCGAGCAGTTCGGCGGCGGTGCCGGCGGCGCTCTCGATGCGGAAACCACCGACCCGGACGAGCTGCTCGTCCACGGTCACGCCCGCGTCGGCCATGGCCTGCCGGAAGCCCGCCTCGCGCAGCCGTGAGGACTCGAGGTCGGCGCGGCCGGAGATGTGCCCGATGCGGCGGTGGCCGAGGGACAGCAGGTAGTTGGTGGCGAGCACGGCGCCCGCGAAGTTGTCGGAGTCGACGGTGGGCAGGCCGGACGGGCCGGTGTGCGGGTCGACGGCCACCACGTGGAAGCCCTGCTTCGTCTCCACCACGGTGGGGGTGACGATCACGGCGCCGTCGATGAGCGTCCCGGAGAGCCGGGCCAGGGACCGCCGTTCCCAGCCGACGGCGGCGCCGGCCACGTCACCGCTGGAGTACGCCAGCAACTGGTAGCCGGTGCCGGTGACCTCCGACGAGGCGCCCTTGAGCAACTCGGTGGAGAACGGCTCGAACTCGGCCACCAGGATGCCCAGCACGTTCGTGCGGTGACTGCGTAGGCTCTGCGCGCCGAGGCTGGCCTCGTAGCCGAGTTGGTGGATGACCTGCTGAACCCGCTCCACGGTCGCCTGCGCCACGCCGTATCGGCCATTCACCACCTTGGATACGGTCGCGACCGAGACGCCGGCCGCTCGGGCCACGTCCGACATGTTCACACGCTGCGGGAACGCCACGCCGACGATGATAGAGGGCTCGACGAGAGCCGCGGACGGCGATTCGAAAACGTTATCGACACCGATTGACACTGAGTTACACGGCTGTAAAACTCGCCGGCAGGCCGAGCACCGCGACTGATGTCGAGGAGATACCGATGGCTATAAAGCGCCGCGTCACCACCGCCATAGCGCTGTCCATCACCACAGCACTGCTTGCCGCAGGGTGTGGCGGCGGCGGTGAGTCCGAAGCTCCTCCCGAGAGTGAGCTGTTCAAGAACCCGGTGACCCTGACCTGGTGGCACAACGCCTCCCAGGACGGGCCCGGCAAGACCTACTGGCAGAAGGTCGCCGACGACTTCACCGCGCTCCATCCGACCGTCACGATCGAGATCGAGGCGATCGAGACCAACCAGCTCCAGCGCACCCGGCTGCCCGCCGCGCTGCTCAGCAACGACCCGCCGGACATCTTCCAGGCGTGGGGCGGCGGCGAGATCCGTGAGCAGGTCGAGGCCGACTACCTCAAGGACATCACCGAGCAGGTGAAGACCGAGGTCGGCAACATCGGCAGCGCCGCCGAGATCTGGCAGGTGGACGGCAAGCAGTACGGTCTGCCGTACCGGATGGGCATCGAGGGCATCTGGTACAACAAGGACATGTTCCAGCGGGCCGGCATCGCCGCTCCGCCGACCACGTTCGAGGAGCTCAACGACGCGGTCACCAAGCTCAAGGCGATCAACGTCGTGCCGATCGCGCTGGGCGCCGGTGACAAGTGGCCCGCCGCCCACTGGTGGTACAACTTCGCCCTGCGCGCCTGCTCCGTGGACACGCTGAAGAAGGCCAGCACCGAGACGGTCTTCGACGACCCGTGCTTCGTGAAGGCCGGCCAGGACCTCAAGACCTTCATCGACACCACGCCGTTCCAGGACAACTTCATCGCCACCCCGGGCCAGAACGACCCGACCAGCGCCAACGGTCTGCTCGCCAACGGCAAGGCCGCCATGGAGCTGATGGGCGACTGGAACAAGGGCACGCTGGAGACCGTGGCCTCCGACGAGGAGGCCCTCAAGAAGTTCCTCGGCTGGTTCCCGGTGCCGGCGATCTCCGGCTCCGCCGGTGACCCGAAGGCGGCCCTCGGCGGTGGCGACGGTTTCGCCTGCGCCAAGAACGCCCCGGGCGAGTGCGTCGAGTTCCTCAAGTACATCGTCAGCCCCGAGGTGCAGAAGGGCTACGCGCAGACCGGCACCGGCCTGCCCGTCGCCAAGGGCGCCGAGGCCGGCGTCGAGGACCCGGCCCTGCGTTCCATCCTGGAGGCCACCACCGGCGCGACCTACGTGCAGCTCTGGCTGGACACCGCGTTCGGTAGCACCGTCGGCAACGCGATGAACGACGCGATCGTCGCCATCTTCGCCGGCAACGGGACGCCCGAGCAGGTCGTCGAGGCGATGAAGGCGGCCGCGCGCAAGTGACCTCCACCAACCCCACCACACTGGACCCTGCCGGCGGCGCCTCCGCGCCGCCGGCGGGGCTCCGGCCCGTCCGGCGCGCCTCGCGGGACCGGGCCGCCGAGACGCGACGCAAGTGGTACGAGATCATCGGTCTCACCACACCGGCGATCGTCGTCTACGTGACGTTCGTACTGGTGCCGATGGGCTTCGCCGTCTACTACAGCCTCTTCCGCTGGCGTGGCGTCGGACCGCCCACCGAGTACATCGGGTTCGACAACTACGTCATGGCGTTCCAGGATCCGATCTTCCTCGACGCGCTGCGCAACAACGCCATCATCGTCTTCGGCTCGCTGCTGGTGCAGGGGCCGATCGCCCTCGGCGTGGCCCTGCTGCTCAACCGACACTTCCGTGGCCGCACCGTGTTCCGCCTGCTGGCGTTCGTGCCGTACGTGCTCGCCGAGGTCACCGTCGGCATCATGTGGAAGCTGATCCTGACCCCCGGCGGCAGCCTCGACGCGCTGCTCCAGTCGATCGGGATGGGCGGCCTGGTGCAGGCATGGCTGGCCGACCTGGACATCGTCATCTGGACGCTGCTGTTCGTGCTCACCTGGAAGTACGTCGGCTTCGCCATCATCCTGCTGCTCGCCGGCCTGTCCAACGTGCCGCAGGAGCTGAACGAGGCCGCCGCCATCGACGGCGCGAGCTGGTGGCAGATCCAGCGGCACGTCACCCTGCCGCTGCTGGGCCCCACCATCCGGATCTGGATGTTCCTGTCGATGATCGGTTCGTTGCAGGTCTTCGACGTGATCTGGGTGACCTCGGTGCCCGCCGTACGCTCGCTCGGCGCCTCCGCGACCATGGCCACGTACATGGTGGACAACGGGTTCTTCGCCCGGCTGTGGGGGTACGGCAACGCCGTGGCGGTGATCCTCTTCGTCATCTCGTTCGTCGCGGCACTGCTGTTCCAGCGGTTCCTGCTCCGCCGCGACATCCAGGGCGCCATGACCGGAAGGGCGAACTGACGTGACCGCGAACGCCACCCTGTCCCCGCCCAACCGGCGTCGCCCGGTGTCGTGGGGCAACCCTCTCACCTACGCGCTGGCCCTCGCGGTCGCGGCGGTGTCGATCGTCCCGGTGCTGTACGTGATCATCGGCGGTTTTCGTGCCACCCCGCAGATCGTCGCGGATCCGGCCGGCCTGCCCGACCCGTGGGTCTTCGACAACTACGCCCGGGTGCTGACGCAGAGCGACTTCTGGGCGCAGGCGTTCAACAGCGCGGTGATCGCCCTGGGCACCACGCTCGGCGTCGTCCTGCTCGGGGTCTGCGCCGCGTTCGTGCTGGCCCGGTACACCTTCCGTGGCCGTGAGGTGCTCTACACCTTCTTCACGCTCGGCCTGCTCTTCCCGGCCGGCGCGGCGATCCTGCCGCTCTACCTCATGCTGCGCGACCTGAACCTGATCAACTCGTACTACGCGGTGATCCTTCCGCAGATCGCCTTCTCGTTGCCGTTGACGATCGTGATCCTGCGGCCCTTCCTCTCCGCGATCCCGCGCGAGCTGGAGGACGCCGCCGCGATCGACGGCACCGGTCGGCTCGGGTTCCTCTGGCGCATCATGCTCCCGCTGTCGCGTCCCGCCCTCGTCACCGTCGGCATCCTGGCGTTCGTGGCGAGCTGGAACGCCTTCCTCCTGCCGTTGCTCGTCCTCGGTGACGCCAGCCTGCACACCCTGCCGCTGGGCGTGCAGAACTTCTCCAGCCAGTACACCTCGGACACGGCCGGAATCCTCGCCTTCACGTCGCTGGCAATGCTGCCGGCACTTCTCTTCTTCACGTTCGCCGAGAAGCAGATCGTCGGTGGCCTGCAGGGCGCGGTCAAGGGCTGAGCGGCGCGGCACGACCAGAGCCGACGCGGCACCAGCACAACGCAAAGGGGAAAGCACAGCATGACTGAGGTCCACGGCGTGGTCGGCGCACCGGTCCCGGCACAACCGGGGCCGGGCCACGACCGGCACGACCGGTCCGACCGACCGGACGACGAGGCACGGGTCCGCGAGCTGCTCGGGCGGATGACGATCGAGGAGAAGGTCGCCCAGCTCGTCGGCTTCTGGGAGAAGGAGGACGGCGAGACCGTCGCGCCGTTGCAGGGCGAGTTCGCCGACGTCGGCAAGCTGGAGACCTTCTCCCGGCACGGACTCGGCCACCTCACCCGGGCGTACGGCACCCGGCCCGTCGACGCTGCCGCCCGCGCGTCCTGGTTGTGGAAGTTCCAGTCGGACCTGGTGACCGGCACCCGGCTCGGCATCCCGGCGATCGTCCACGAGGAGTGCCTCACCGGGCTCTCCGCGTGGAGGGCGGCGACCTTCCCCACCCCGCTGGCGTGGGGCGCCGCCTGCGATCCGGAACTCGTCACCGCGATGGCCGAGGCGATCGGGGCGTCCATGCGGGCCCTCGGCATCCACCAGGGGCTCGCCCCGGTGCTCGACGTGATCCGTGACCCCCGGTGGGGGCGGGTCGACGAGTGCATCGCCGAAGATCCCTACCTCGTCGGCACGCTCGGCACGTCGTACGTGCGGGGACTCCAGTCGCAGGGCGTGCTGGCCGCGCTCAAGCACTTCGCCGGCTACTCCGCCTCCCGCGCCGGACGCAACTTCGCCCCGGTGCACGCCGGTCCCCGGGAACTCGCCGACGTGCTGATCCCGCCGTTCGAGATGGCGATCCTGGACGGCGACGCGCGGTCGGTCATGCACTCGTACGCGGAGATCGACGGCGTACCGGTGGCTGCCGACCCGACCATGCTGACCGGGATCCTGCGGGACCGGTGGGGCTTCGACGGCACGGTGGTCGCCGACTACTTCGGCGTGGCCTTCCTGCACCTGCTGCACCACGTCGCGGCCGACCACGCCGACGCGGCGGTGCAGGCGCTGACCGCCGGTGTCGACATCGAGCTGCCGACCGGCGACGCGTACCTGACGGTGGCCGAGTCGGTGCGGTCGGGCCGGCTCGACGAGGCGGTCGTGGACCGGGCGGTGCTGCGGGTGCTACGCCAGAAGCAGGCGCTCGGGCTGCTCGACGCCACCTTCGACGACGAGCCCGAGCCGGTCGACCTCGACTCGCCGGAGCACCGGTCGATCGCCCGCCGGCTCGCCGAGAAGTCCGTCGTGCTGGTCGCCAACAAGGGCGTACTCCCGCTGTCGGTCGGTCGGCGGGTGGCGGTGGTGGGGCCGAACGCGGACCGGGAGGGTGCGCTGTTCGGCTGCTACTCCTTCCTCAACCACGTGCTGGTCCAGCACCCGGACGTGGAGACCGGCATCGAGGTGCCCACGGTCCTCGCGGCGGCGCGGGCCGAGTTCGGCGCCGACATGGTGAGCTGGGCGCGGGGCTGCGACGTGGACACCGAGGACCGGTCCGGGTTCGACGAGGCGGTGGCCACCACCGCCGCGGCGGACGTGGCCGTCCTGGTGGTCGGCGACCACGCGGGCCTGTTCGGGCGCGGCACGGTCGGCGAGGGCTGCGACCGCGAGGACCTGGAGCTGCCGGGTGTCCAGCGTGAGCTGGTCGAGGCGGTGCTGGCGACCGGCACGCCGGTGGTCCTGGTGCTGCTCACCGGCCGGCCGTACGCGCTCGGCTGGGCGCTGGCCCGGTGCGCGGCCGTGGTGCAGGCGTTCTTCCCCGGCGAGGAGGGGGCGGGCGCGATCACCGGCGTACTCTCCGGCCGGGTCAACCCGTCGGGACGGCTGCCGGTCAGCCTGCCCGGCTCGGCCGGGGCGCAGCCGTTCTCGTACCTGCACCCGACCCTCGGCGAAGGCAACGAGGTGACCAACCTGCCGGCGACCCCGGTGGCACCCTTCGGTCACGGCCTGTCCTACACCACGTTCGAGTACGCCGACCTGACCGTCCCCGCCACGGTGCCGACCGACGGTGCGCTGCCGGTGAGCGTCCGGCTCACCAACACCGGTGCGGTGGCCGGCGCCGAGGTGGTCCAGCTCTACGGTCGTGACCTGGTCGCCTCGGTGACCCGGCCGGTGGCCCAGTTGCTGGGCTACCACCGGGTGCACCTGGAGCCGGGCCAGTCGGTCACCGTCGACTTGACGGTGCCCACCACCCGCCTGGCCTTCACCGACCGCAGCCTCACCCGCGTGGTGGAGCCCGGCGAGGTCGACCTCTGGGTGGGCAGCAGTGTCCGCCGGGACGCCGAGGCACGCACCATCCTGGTCGGCGACACCACCCCGGTGACCAACTCGTCGCCGCGCTGGACCACCACCCACGTGCGCTGACAGCCGCCCCTGTGGATCCTGGTGCGTCGCGGCCCCGCGAAGGGCGGCGACGTACCAGGATCCCGGCGGCTATCGGCCGCGCGGCGGGCCCTTGCGGGCGGTGGTCGGCTTCGCGCCCGGCCGGGGCGCGAGCGACCGCGCCGGGGACGGTGTGACGCGCGTCGGGTCGGCGGGCGGCGGGGCCGCCGCCTTCGGTGCCGCGCTGCCGGTGACCGGCGGCGGGTACTTCCGGAGGACCCAGGTCTGCTGGGCGAGGGAGAACAGGTTCGTGGTCACCCAGTAGATGATCACGCCGATCGGGAAGATCAGGCCCGAGACCAGCAGCGAGAACGGGATGCCGTAGAGCATCAGTCGCTGCTGCCCTGGGGCGGGCCCGGCCTGCGGCGTCCGGATCGCGGTGTCGGGGCACGCCCGTGCGCCCGGCCCGCTCCCGCAGGAGCCGGCGGGTGATCCGCAGGTCGGGGGCGGTGACCACCCGATGGACCAGGTTGGCGGCGGCGAGCACGACGGTCAGCAGCACGCCGGTCGCCGCAGCCGTGCCGGACAGCATGCTGGAGGCACCGACGTCGGCGAGCACGCCGACGAGGTACCAGATCATGCCGAGCCCGATCACGGCACCACCATATCCGCCCCGCGCACCCCGCAACCCGTGTGTCGGGCCTAGCGGTCGGGATCGGGCTCGGCGCGGAGGGCGGCGGTGGCGCGGACCGCCTTGACGATCGCCGGGATGGCGCCGATCAGCAGCACCAGCGCCCAGACGATCGCGATGACCGCGAAGATCAGCGCGCCCAGGTCGTCGAGGATGCTCACCAGGATCACCGGCACCAGGTTGTGCAGGAACTCCAGCAGCACCGTGCAGAACAGGCTGGTCAGGATCAGCAGGACCAGACCCTTGTTCTGCAGGAACTTCGGCTGGGCCAGCACGAGCAGCCCGGCCCAGGCGAGCTTGAGCAGCAGCGCCAGACCGAGCAGCACGGCGGCGTCACCGACCGGGAAGAACCCCCACAACGCCAGGTACGCCAGCGTGCCGAACGGCACGGCCAGGAACAACGACACCATGACCATCAGCTCGACGAAGGCCACGATCAACGCCACGAACGCCACGATGATCAGGACGATCGAGAAGATCAGCGTGGCGACGCCCTGCACCCGGCCGTGGATCCGTTCGGGCAGCACCAGCCCCAGGCAGAACAGCCCGGTGGTCCAGAGCGCCACCGCGTCGACGAGCACCAGGTAGCCGGTGCCCCGGCCGGACGGCTCGCTGACCCCGCTCACGTCACCGACCTCGACCCCGAGGTCACCGGCGCTACCGGTCAGCGCCGCACCGGCGTCGCCGCCGCCCAGCAGCAGCCCGGCCCCCACCTCGACGCCCACCGCCAGCACCAGCGCCAGCATCGCCAGCAGCAGGAACGGCCTGCGCAGCGCACCCATCCCGGCCTCCCCGCCTCAGTCCCGCGCGATCGTGACCGGGCAGCCGCCGGGGCAGCTCACCCGTACCGTGGTGGCCCGGTCCACGGCGATCCGGGCCACCGCGCCGGTGCCGTCGTCGGCCGGTGTGACGTCGTCCTCGATGGTGAACTCGGCGTCCCCCGGTGCTGGCGCCTCGACGGTGAACGCTTCCGGGCTGCGCAGGATCAGCGTGCGCAACCCACCCGGGTCGGCCACCCGCAGCTCGCAGTCGCCGCTGACGGCCAGCAGCCCGGATGACTCGACGCAGTCCGCGTCGACCGTGGCCGGCTCCACCGCCTGCGTCCCACCGCCGGCCCGCCCCAGCAGGTCGACCAGCGAATACCGCCCTGCCGGATCCCCCCGGTCCCCGCGCCCCGCCCCCACCGCCACCCCAAACAACACCACCAGCAGGACGCCAAGCACCGCCAGCAGCACCTTCTGCCGCCCACTCACACCCTCACCCCACTCCGTCGCGCGTCGCCATCGCTGCTCTCACCGCGTTGATCAAGAAGTTTGCGTCGGGAACAGGCACTGAGCTGACGCAAAGCTCTTGATCAACCAAGGTCAGGGCGTGGGTGGGAGCTCGGTGAAACGGATCGCGTCCAGGCCGGCGAAGTAGCGGTCGGTGCTCTGCGTCTTGCCGATCGCCACCAGGGTGATCTGGTGCGGGCCCGCCGCCAGCGGCACCCGCGCCACGTCGACCCAGTCGGTGACCCGCACGGTGGGGGAGAAGCCGATGAAGGGGTCGCCGACCTGCCGGCCGTCGATCAGGAACACCGTGTTGGCGTAGTCCGGGGCGGTGGTCCGCACGGCGGAGAACTGCCAGGTGGCCTGGGCCGGCAGCTCCACCGTCACGGTCACCCGGTCGTTGACCGCCCGCGCCAGGAAGAACAACTGGTTGTCCTGCGACCAGGTCACCTCGCAGCAGTTCGGCTGCACCGCCACAGTCGGCGCGGCGCCCGTCGGCGACTCGACCCGGGCACCGGGCACCAGCGTCTCCGCCTCCACGGTCACCACCCGGGCCTGTGGCGGCGGATCGTCGTCGCGGGCCACCAGGAACACCACCACCGCCGAGACCACCAGCACCAGCGCCGCCGCGGCGGCGATCCACGGCCAGGGCGTACGCGTCGGCGGCGCCACGGCACGTACCTCGTAGGTGACCCGGCCGCTGGACCGGGAACTCTCCTCCGGCGCGGTGTTCGCCGAGTACGCGAACCCGGTCATGTCGTAGCGGCGCGGCGGTGTCCCCGCCGGCACGGCCAGGCGGACCAGGAAGGACACCGAGCCCTGCCCGGGCACCACCCGCTGCGGTTCGGTGACGGTGAACCAGGAGCGTTGCGTCCCCTCGCCGGGCGCCACGTCGAACACCACCGTGTCCGGCGCGAGCCCCGGGTTGGAGACGGTGAAGGTCAGCTCACCGGTGTTCCGGGCGTCCAGGGTGAACTGCTCGGCTGCGGCGACGACGGTCCATTCGGTGGTCATGACGGCTCCTCCGGAGCGGGATCGGGCGGGGTGGGAACGAGGGCGGGGGATGGCACGGTGGCCCGGCCGACCGCCGGTGCGCTCTCCGTGACGGTGACGTCGGCGGTGACGGCGGCCGGTTTCTCCGCCGCCACGATCCGGCTGACCAGGTCGAGCTGGTCGGCGGCGGTCGCCGGCACCCGGACGACCAGGTGGAACGGCCGGTCGGCCGGCTCGTCGAGGACGAAACCGGTGACCCCGGTGGCCAGTTCCAGGGCGGTCCGCAGCCCGTCCGGGGTGCCCCGCCAGGTCGCCAGCGCCGCACCGTGCGCCACCAGGTCACGCAGCCGGCTCCGCGGCAGCGGCAGCGGGGCGTCCCGGCGGGGCGCGGCGACCACGTGGTCCATCGCCACCCACCGGGCCAGGTACGCCACCATGCCGTCCGGCGCGCGGTACGGCGCGAACAGCGCGTCAACCTCGGCCAGCACCGCCTCGTCCGGCGCATGCAGCGCCTCCATCACGTCCAGCAGCGCCCACAGCACGCTGCCCGGCACACAGGCCCGCTGGTACGCGGCGGGCAGCAGCCGCTCAATGGCCGGTCGACGCATCCTGCCGCACCACCTCGATGTCGTGCTCGCCGGAGCAGAGCAGCCAGGTGTCCGGGACGGTGACCACGTCGGCGGTGGCCTGGTTGGCGCTGGCCGACCAGTCGACCGCGTCGCCGCTGCGGTGCACGCCACGTTCACCGCCCGCGAGCACTAGCCGGTCCGTTCCGGCGGTTAGCCGGTCCGTTCCGGCGGTGGCGGCGATCGCGTCCACCGGCACGAACCGGGTGCGGTCACGCAGCGGCAGCCCGCAGTTGACCGACACCGACGACCACTGCGGCTGCGCCGCGACGGTGTCCAGCCGCAACACCCCGCCGCTCTGCGTGGCGGCCAGCGCCAGCGTGCCGCTGAAGGTCAGGTCCCGGCAGGTGCCGCCGATCCAGCCGGACTGCATCGTCTGCCACTTCACGTCGGACTCGAACAGCCGGGCCCGGAAGCAGCCCTGACCGGGCCGCTTCGGGTCCGGCTCCCCGGCGCCGCTCCACAGCAGGGTGGCCGGGCCGTCGTACTGCACGGCGAGCAGCCGGTTGTCCACGTTGGCCAGGCCGACGTGGGTGAAGCTGCCCGGCCGTCCCGCGTTGGCGGACAGGTAGACCCCGAATCCGGCCTGCGCGGCCACCGCCACCCCGGGCGCGCCGCGCTCGGAGACGTACGCCCGCACCGCGTAGAAGCCCCGGTCGGCGTCGGCCGGGTCGACCAGGATCTGCAACGGCACCGCGCCGGGCAGCAGCGACACCTCGTACAGGCCGGTGTCGGTGGCGACCAGCAGTGCCCCCGCGCCGTCCCGGTCGATCCAGGCCAGGTCACTGATCCGCGAGTCCAGATCGGCCAGCAGCGACCAGCTCTCGCCGAGGTCGGTGCTCAGGTGCACCCGGGAACCGCCACCGGAGCGGACGGTGGCCACCGCCACCGACCCGGGCCGGGGCACGATGCCGGGCCGGACCGGGGCGGGCGCGGGCGCCACCCGCTGCACGGTCTCCCCGTCGAAACGGCCCGCCGGCTCCCAGCCGGCGCCGGCGTTGGTGGAGCGGAACAGCACCGGGCCGCTTCCCGCGTACCAGGTGCGCGGCTGGTACTGGTCTGCGGCGATGGTGCGTACCTGCTGGTCAGGGGCCTCGTCGACGACGAACCGCACCGATTCGACGTAGCGCACCCCCGGCTCGGCGTGCTCCAGCAGCCGGTACACGTTGGACGCGCGCAGCGGCTCGCCGAACGCCCAGCCGGCCGGGTTCAGCGCGGTGGGCAGCGGGCTCAACGTCTGGTGCAGCCGGTCGTGGATGCGCCGCCGGACCGCCTCCACGTCCTCCTCCCGGCGGACCACCACCCGGGCCCGGATCGACACCGCCTTGTACCGCGCCCAGCTCGCCCGGCAGGTGGTGCCGAGCGAGCGGCGGCGCTCCAGATCCGCCTCGACCCGCAGTCGGGCCTCCTCCACCTCGTGCCCGCGCAGCTCCGTCACCGGCAGCCGGCCGCCCGGCCGGGAGTCGTCCGGCACGTACGGCACCAGCACCACCTCGACCTCGCCGGGCCGGGCGAAGCTGTAGACGGCGGCCCGGGTGAAGGCGCGCGCCCGGCTCACCCCGCCGGAGCCGGTGGCCAGCACCTCGAAGTCGCGGGCGGTCACCGCGCGCTGCTGGGCGAAGAAGGCGTACGGGCCGCGCAGCAGCACCGACTCCATCGCCTCCATCTCCCGGCCACCGGCCGCCGGTGACGGGTTGACCACCTTCACCCCGGGCAGCGGGTCGCGCAGGCTGGTCAGCGTCCCGGCCGCCACGTTGCCGGCGGTGCCGCCACCGGCGCGGTACCAGAGCCGCACCTGCCGCCCGGCGGGCGGCACCGCCGCGACCGGGTCGTCGTCGCCCGACGAGTCCGGCCCGCGCAGGTCCAGCGCCGGGGCGAAGGTCACCGTGCCCGAGCACCGGTCCACCAGGTACGCCTTGTCCTGCGGCCCGAGGCCGGCGAAGCTGTCCACCGCCCGCCAGATCTCGAAGGTGCGTCCCTCGTGCTCGCGGGCCGCCGCGCCCAACTCCACCGAGCCGGTCGGCACCTCGACGCCGAGCAGCAGGTCCAGCGGTTCGGCGGTCCGGGCCAGCGGGGCCCGCCCGGCGCGCAGCACCTGCCCCGGCACGCCGGTGCCGACGCCGAGCAGTTCCGCCTCGACCGGCTCGCAGTGGTGCATCCGCACGGTCACCTCGCGCTGGCCGGCGGCGAGCAGCGCCGGCTCGCAGGTGACGAAGACGACCGGTCGCAGGTCCGCGCCGCGCGCCGCCGCGACCCGGGTGCCGGCCGGGATCCGCAGCGCGTCGTCGGCGCCGGTGCGGGTGAACCGGACGTCCGCCCAGGCCGCCGACGGGGCGTGCCGGGTCACCCCGAGCAGGTTGAGGAAGGAGACGTACGCCTTCTCCGGCAACTGGTTCAGCCGATAGATCATCACCTCGGTGAGGTGCGCGAACGCCTCCAGCAGGGCGATGCCCGGATCGTGCGCGGACAGGTCGGTCCAGCCGGGGCAGGACTGCCGGATCCGCTCCCGGGCCTCGGTCACCAGGTCGAGGAAGGTCCGGTCGTCCAGGTGCGGCACGGGCAGGGTCATCGCCCCTCCTCAGCGTCGGCGCCGGGATCCGGGGTCGGGCCCGACGGGTCGTCGTCGGTCGGCAGCAGGTCCACGGAGAAGACCAACTGTCCGGGGGTGAGGCTGGCCCGGATCCGGTAGTCCAGCCGGATCACCAGCCGCCACGGATCGTCCGGGTCCGGCCCGGCGTCCACGTCGAGCACGTCGACACGGGGCTCCCAGCGGGTGACCGCCGCCCGGACGTAGTGGATGGCCAACCCGGCGGTGGTGTCGTCGTTCGGCGCGAAGACCAACCGGTGTAGCCGGGAGCCGTACCCGGGGCGCATCAGCCGCTCGCCCGGCGTGGTGGACAGCAGCAGGAACAGCGCCTGGCGTACCGTCTCGTCGCCGTCGGTCATGGCCAGCCCGCCGGCCGCGGTCAGCCCGAGCCCACCGCTGCGACCGGCGTTGAAACCCGCGCCGAGGAACCGGATCGCCCTCACCGGTCGGCCCCCAGGAACCGTTGCCGGGGATCGCGCACCCGGTACCGGAACTGGCCCGGTGGGCTGCCGTCGGTGAAGCCCTCCAGGTGCGACAGCACCACCCGGTCACCGTCCACGCGCACGAAGTCGCTGTAGCCGACCCGTACCGGCTCGGTCTTCGTGCACGGCTTGACCGTCGCGCCGTAGTTGGGGCACGCGACGATCTTTCGGCCCTTCGGGTCGTCGGCCACCAGCACCGGTACGCCGACCACCCGCACCCAGCGCTGCGACTCCTCGTTGCGGACCCGGCCGTCGTGGTCGCACCTGATCACCGAGTCGCGATGGATCCAGCGCATCAGCCACCTCCTTGGTGATGGGCGCGGGCCAGGCTGCGGGCCCGCTCGGCGGCGGTGCCCGGGTCCTCGGTCGCCTCGGCGTGCAGGAAGTCGACGCTGCGGGCGCGCACCACCATCGCCCGACCCGGGGCGGAGAGCACCAGGTCGGCGGCGGCGTGCAGGGTGACCAGCTCCGGGGTCAGCTCCAGCCAGCTACCGCCGTCGGTGCTCAGCCGCAGGCTGCGGGCCACGTCGTCGACCACCACCTGCTGCCCGCCCGAGGTCCGCAGCGACCAGCGTCGGGCCCGCCCGTCGTCCACCCCGGTGTCGTACGGCGGGACGGCGCCGAACAGCGCGCCGAGCACCACACCGGAGGCGGGTTCGCCACCGGGCAGCGCCACCAGCACGTGGTCCTGCGGATCGGGCAGCGCCACCAGTCCCTTGCCCCGGCCGGCCCCCGGGCAGAGCACCGCCAGCCAACCCGCGTCCGCCCCGCCGTACGCCGGCAGTTCCACCCGCACCCGGCCCAGCCCGTCCGGGTCGGCCACGTCGGTGACGGTGCCCAGGGTGACCACCGCCGGGGCGGGTGGCCCGGCCGGTGGCGCCGGAGGCGGCACGGTGGAGAAACGACTGAGGTACCCGTCGGCGTCGACGGTGTGCACCACCTCGGTCAGCACGTACGTGCCGGCCATCGGCTCGGTGACCCCGGTCAACCGGATCCGGCGGCCGGGGCGCAACGCGGGATCACCCTCGGCGGTGCCCTCGGCGGTCACCAGCGCCGCCGCGCGTACGTCCAGCCGGGCCTGGGCCAGCGCGGCGATCTCGTCGTCGCTGCGGCCCGGCTGGTCCAGGGCGGTGCGGGTGCCGTCCGCGCCGACGTCGGCGGGATCCGGGTCCACCGGCGTTTCCCGCCCGCACCGGGGCACCCCGGCCTGGGAGGCGAGCGGTTCGGCCCGCTGCGGGTGCCAGCCCAGCGCGGCGCTCTCGCCCACGGCGGTGTCGGCGTTCACCGACAGGCGCAGGCCGTGCACGTCGCGGCCGAACGTGAGCGGGAGCGGTGTGCCGTACCCGTCGAGCGTCAGCAGGCGCAGCACGTCGTCATCGACACTGAGGTGCAGCCCGGCCCGGCCGGCCACCTCCAGCAGCAGGTCCAGGTCGCTCGGGCGGTGGTGCGGCAACCGCTCCAGCCGTGGCCCGTCGACCTCGGCGTCGACCCGCAGTCCCAGGTCGGCGCAGAGCTCGGCGGCCAGCCCGGCGGCGGTCACCGACTCGAACACCCGCAACCGTTGCCGCTTGCGCAGCCGGTGCAGCGCGTCGTACGCCCGGATCCGCAGGATCGCCGCGCCGTCGGCGGCGTACTCGACCTCGACGGCGGTGACCTCACCGCCGAACATTGCCGCCGGGTGTCCGTCGAGGCGGACCTCCAGGCGTGCGCCGACCCGGGCCGTGGCGGCCGGCGTGGCGCTGCCCGGCCCGGTGGTCAGTGCCACCTCGCACTGGGTGGGCCGGTCCAGCCGGGCGGCCACCCGCGCCGAGAGCACCCGCCCGGGGCCGTCGAGCGGGCCGCCGTCGAGCAGTACGGTCAGCGCCCGGGGCGCGCCGCCGCTCATGTCCCGTCGCCCGTGGCGGGGGCGGTGCCCGGCAACGGCGGCACGGCCAGGGCGGTTCCGGCGGGCACGGCGAGCGGGTCGGTGATCCGGTTGTGCTCGGCCAGCAGCCGCCAGCGCAGCGGCGAGCCGAGCGCGTCGTGGGCGAGCAGGTCGAAGCGTACGCCGGTGGAGTCGGCCGTGGCGGTGCCGTCGCCGGCGGCCACCAGGGCGGTGCCCGGCGCGACGGCCGGCGTCTGCGCCTCGGCCAGTTCCTCGGCGAAGCCCTCCTCGGCCCGGGTGGCGTCCTCGGCGACCCGCACCAGCTTGAGCCGCAGCCAGGAGCGGCGCGGCGAACCCGTCGCGGTGAACGCGTCGAACCGTTCCGCCACGGCCACGATCACCCCGGGCACGTTCCAGGTCTTGCCCCAGACCAGCCGCACCAGTGGTGGCCGGACCCAACCGTGCTCGACCGCCGAGTTCTCCGCCAGCATCCACAGCGGACGGGTCAGCGCGCGGACGTCGGCGGGCCGGACCTGCCCCTCCGCGAAGTCGGTGTCGAAGAGCAGGTCGAGGACGAGTTCGGTACGCCCACCACCGGTGAACACCAGCGGGTCGTCGGGGAGCCCGGCACCGGTGAGCAGGCTGCCGGCGCTACTCCGGTGCCGGACTCCGGCCAGGCGACTGACCTGGACGGTCTCCGGGTTGAGCAGGCAGTCCACCCGTTCACCGGTGGCGTCGACGAGGAAGGCGACCCGTTCCATCAGCCGCCCGCCTGTTCCCGGTCCAGCCGGCGCAGGTGGGCCGTGGCGGCGGCCTCCGGATCGGGAACCGCCCACAGCGACCGGTCGTCCGGCAGCACCGGCCACGGGTCGGCGCTCTCCCGCCCGTCGCCCGACCGGACGTCCGTGGCCCCGGAACCGGCGAGGTCCGGCCACGGCCCGCGCGGGAGGCTCGGCCGGTGCCCGCCACGGGCCGGCAGCCCCGCACCGGGCCAGAGCCCGTCACCGAACGCGCCGTCCGCGCGCCGCCGGCCGACCGCATCGCCCCGCCGGGACAGGTCGTCACCACCCACCGTCGTCCGGTCCGCGTAGTCCCCGCCCGCCGCCGGCCGGGACAGGCCGTCCCCACCGACTGCCGGTCCGGCCGCCCCCCACCGCGCCGGGTACCGCGCCCCGTCGGGACCGGTCCCATCCGACCGCGCGGGATGCCAGGCGCCGTCCGGGCCGGTCCCACCCCACCGCGCCGGATGCCGGATCCCGCTGCCGTCCGGGTTCGGGCCGAGCCTGGCGGCGGTGCCGGCCGTCGAGGTGTCCGGCGGCGCTTGGTGTGAACCCCACCGCTGTGCCCGCGCGGACGAGGGGTCCGGGTCCGAGCTCACCAGGCGCAGCACCGCTCTGGTGCGTTCCGGCAGCGCTCGCGGCGCTTCCGGCGGATCCGTCGCTGGTCGTGACCGATCCATCGTCGACCTGAGACCGTGCGCCGAGCCGACGGCGTCCGGAGCGGCATCGGCGTGCCCGGGGTGGTTGCCGCCATCCCGCCGTGGTCGGTCCGATGTGCCCGCCCCTGGGGCGTCCGCCGCGCCCGTCGCCGGGCCGACACCTGCCCCCGCACCGCGCCTTTGCTCTGCTTCACTCCACGCAACGGCCGCCGTGCGGTATCCCGGGGGTTGCGTCGGTTGAAGCAGAGCAAAGGGGGCGGGGGATGACCGGTCGGTCTCCGGCGACGTGGCGTCGGCCCACGGAACTCTCGCGCCCCGGTCGCCATCGGACGCCCGTCGTCCGGTCCACGGACCGGTCACGTCCACCGGCCCCTCGGCCGCGAGGTCGCGGAGCAGCCCCGGGGCGTGGGCGGCGACCACGCGCAGCCAGTGCTCCGGGAGACGGCCCGATTGCCGGTACGCGCGCGACTCCACGCTCGCGCCCGACGACCCCACGGCGTCGGTCCCGCCGCCCGTGCCACCCGCGTTGGGCGCGCCACCCGCATCGCCCGCGCCGCCCGCGGGGTCGGGCGCGGCGTCGACCAGGCTGGCGACGCGGTCCACGGCGCGCGCGGCGGACCGGAGTCGACCGGCGATCCAGCTACGCGGGCGTGGGCGCGGCACCGCCGGTCTCCAGTTCCAGGCTCTCGTAGCGCAGCGTCAGCGCCGCGATGGCGATCTCCTGGCCGAGCGTGTTGAGGTGCGCGCCGCGCCACCGGGTGGGCCAGGCGTTGAGCAGGTTCCAGCGCAGCACCTCGGCCGTGCCGACGGAGTCGAGCAGCACCACCGACACGTTGCGGCGGTCGCTCGTGCCCCGCGCGATGGTGTGCACCCAGTCCCACAGCTCCCGGGACGCGGTCAGGCCGAAGTGCAGCGTGACCGGGCCGTACTCGACCTGACCGGGGATCATCCGGATCCGGTCGTTGCCCTGCTCCCGGTACGGCTGCGCGGGGATGTTCACCTCCAGCCCGCTGACCTCGGTGAAATGGCCGTTGGTGACCCCGTTGACCAGCAGCTTGAAGTTGTACGCCCGGTACGGGTCGACCGGGGCGCCCGGCTGCGGAGTGGCCGTGGTGGGCATGTCAGCCTCCAATCGTCTCGGTCTCGGTGTCGCCGGACCACTGGCTCAGCTTGAACACCACGAACTCGGCCGGCTTGACCACCGCGATGCCGATGTGCGCGACCACCATCCCGGCGTCCCGCACGTCGGCCGGGTTGGTCTCCTCGTCGCACTTGACGAAGAACGCCTCCTCGGGCGTACGCCCCAGCAGCGCGCCGTCGCGCCACACCCGGGTCAGGAAGGCGCCGATGTCCCGGCGGATGGAGCGCCACAGGGTGTAGTCGTTCGGCTCGAACACCATCCAGCGGGTGCCGTTGGCGATGGCCTGCTCGATGGCGATGGAGAGCCGCCGGACGTTGAGGTACCGCCACTCGCTGGCCTCGGCGGCGAGCGTCCGTGCGCCCCAGACCCGGATGCCCTCGCCGGGGAAGTACCGGATCACGTTGACGCCCCTGGGGTTGAGCACGTCGTGCTCGGAGCGGGTGACCAGGTGGCCCAGGTCGACGGCGCCGCGTACCGGCTCGTTGGCGGGTGCCTTGTGCACGCCGCGCAGGGCGTCGGTGCGGGCCCAGATGCCGGCCAGGTGCCCGCTCGGCGGGGTGAGCACCAGGTCGCCGCTGAGCGGGTCGCGTACCCGCAGCCAGGGGAAGTACAGCGCGCCGAAGTCCGACTGCCGGGGCCGGTGCGCCGTCGGGTTAGCGCTCGACCCGGTCGTACCACCGCCCGAGCCGCCGGAGCCACCCGAGCCACCCGAACTGGCCGGGGTGTCGCCGCCCTCGCTGGGCTTCGCCGCCCGGCCGGCGCCGGCCGTGGCCACCCGGGTCAACGTCGAGATGTCGTCGATGTCGGGAGCCGGATCGCAGATCGCGACCATGGTGCGGGTGCGCTCTGCCAGGCTCAGCAGCGCCTCGTGCGCGACCGCGTCGTGGAAACCGGGCGCGGCCACGATGGAGATCTCGTCGATCGCCTCCAGCAGGTCCAACCCGCCGCGCTGGCGGCCGTTGCCGGTGAGCGCGCCGCCCTCGCCGACGTTGACCACCCAGCAGCGGGTGCCGCCGTTGTCGAGGAAACCGAAGACCGCGCGGGCCAGCGGGGTGCTCTCGAACTCGTCGCCGTCGGCGTAGAGGCGGAGGAACTCGGTCCAGTTGTTCACGGCGAGGGCCTCGCCGAGGCGGGCGGTGCGGTCCGGTGCCACGCCGACGAAGGCTGCCGTGCTGGTGCCGACCGGTCCGATCGGCCGGGCACCGGCAGGCACCTCCTCGACGTAGATCCCGGGTGAGAAGTAGCTGGGCATCGGTCCTCCCGTACTGGTCGGGTCAGCGGGTCGGTGGCGCGCAGACGATGACGATGTCGGGGTCGGTCGGGTCCACCTCGGCGGTGAGCACCTGACCCCGACCGGTGAGCCGGAGCCGGACCGGTCCGGGCTGCTCCGGGTCGTGTGGCACGCCGACGACCCGGAAGCGTCCCGCCGGGTCGGTGCGGGTCGCGTACGGCTGACCGACGACCTCCACCCGCATCGCGGCGAGCGGCTGGTCGGCGGGACCGACGACGCGGCCGTCGAAGGTGAGCATCTCCAGTTGCCGCAGCCGCAGCGGGCGCAGCACCGGCGGTGCCGGCTCGTGCGGATGGGTGACCTGCACCGGTACGTCGATCAGCAGGGCGGGCCGGGGCGGTACGCCGAGCGCCACCCACAGCGCCGGGTCCCCGGCCTCCAGCACGAGCGTGTGTCCGCTCGGACTGGTGGCCTCGACCAGCACCCGGTCCAGCTTCGCCAGGGCCTTCGGTCCGTCGGCGGCGAGCAGGTAGCGGACGATCAGCCGGTACGGCTCGGGTCCGCCGCTGCCCCGGGTCTGCCGGGCCGGGCGCAACTCCAGCGGCCACAGGGTCAACCCGTCCGCCGCCGGTCCGGGCGCGGGCGGGCCGACCGGGACGGCGTCGCCCGCCGCCCCGGCCAGCCACCGCGCCAGTTCGGCGGTGGCCGCCTCGATCGGACCGCCTCCGGTCATCGCGGCGGCGTCCCCTGGATCCGGTACGCGATGGCCTCGTTCCACACGTGCGGGTAGACGCCGATCATGACGACTCCACTCAGGCCCAGGAGCGGATGAAGCGGGGCTCGTTGCCCTGCGCCAGCCGGGTGGGCGTCGCCTGCCGGTTGCCGGGGGGCAGTTGGTTGACGCCGAGGGCGGCGGAGAAGATGACCAGCCCGTTGAAGAAGGCGATGATCCACTTCTCGGCGCCCGCCTCAGTGGCGAAGGCCGCGGTGAGGTACGACAGCAGCAGGGCGATACCCAGCGCGATCCACTTGCGTGCGGTGTCGGCACTCGGGCCGATCAGCCCGCCGATGACGTTGGTGGCCAGCAGTGTCGCGGCGCTCGCGCCGGTGAGACTGCCCAGTGCCGCCCAGGTGAAGAGATCGTTCATCGCCGATCCCCCTTCGGTTTCGCGTGGTGCGAGGTGGGATGTGGTGCCGCCCGCCGGGGCGGGCGACGGCGCCGGCTGAGGTTCAGCCGGAGCCCGACGCACCACCGGTGGTGGTGCGCGGTGCCGGGCCGGGGATGCCCGAGCCGCCGGGCGTGCCCGGGCTGTCGGGCGTGGGAGGTGCGCCGGAGGTCGGGGAATCGCCGGCTGCCGGGCCCTTCGGCCGCCGCAACAGGAGTACGACGAGCGTCGCCACCAACAGCAGGATCACCGCACCGGCTCCGACCAGCAACCATGGGAAGTCCCCGCCGGTGTCCTCCTCGTCCGCCGGGGCGGACGGCCGGGGCGGCGCCTCGGCCACGGCCCGCAGTTCGGGCGGCTTCGGCTGGTTGCGGGCGACCCGCCAGGTGACCGTACGGTCGTTGACCTGACCGCCCGTGCTGACGTCCAGAACGCGTCCGGGGAACGTCACCGAGATCTCGAACGACATCAGCGTCATGAATCGCGCCTGATTCGCCGGATCCTGTTCGGCAACCTTTCCGCCGTACTTCTTCGGATCAAGCGGAAGGGTGAATACGTACCGGTCGTCACCCTGCCGGACGATGCTCAGACTTTCGCTGTCGAATCGATCGAGCGGAACATTCCGATAGTTGATCTGAGAACCGTAGTGGGTGACGTCCTCGTACCGGGTCTCGGTGCCTTCGGGAAGCGCCGGGATGTTCTGCCGAAGCTCGGCGAAGCCGGCCTCGAGCGTCTTGTTGTTCACGGTCAGCACGTTGCGTTCGGCGGTCAGCAGGAGCTGTCCGCTGACCGTGTCGTCGGCGTTGACGGTCAGTCCGGTGTTGAGTTGCATGCAGCCGGAAAGGGCCGCCAGTAGGACGAGACACGCCGCGCCGTGGAGTATCCTGGTGCGGCCGGGCCCCGATTTCATGGGCTCAGTCTGTGCGTTCGCGACCCGAACCATCAGTCAGCGATCAGTCAGATGGCGGTCGCCGATCTTACCGATTTCCGGTCACATTCGACCGAGGTCGCACACCGCCGAAATGGATATCCTGAAAGGTTCGGCCGTCAGGCGCTGTCGCGGCTTACCAGTGCGGACGGGAAACGGGTGCACATCGGGGCGTGCCGGTGTTCCAGCACCATGGTGGCGGCGGCGCTGGCGATCTGGCGGACCGGGTGACTGGCGGTGGTCAGGGCCGGTGCCGTCACGGCGGCCAGCGGGATGTCGTCGAAGCCGGTCACCGCGACGTCGCCGGGCACCTGCACGCCGTCGGCGCGGAGCCGACCGATCACGCCCAGCGCGGTCGCGTCGCTGATCGCGACGATCGCGTCCGTGTCCGGCCAGCGGCGCAGCACCTCGCGGGCGGCGGCGCGGCCCCGCTCCACGGAGAAGTCGCCGACCACCTCGCGCGTCGGCAGGCCTGCGTCGCGCATCAGCCCCCGGTACGCGTCTACCGAGCGGTTGGCGCAGGTCAACCACGGGGGGCCGGTGACCATCGCGATCCGGCGGCGACCGCCGGAGTAGAGGTGACGGACGATGGCCTCGGTGGCGCCGCCGTTGTCGATGTCCACCGACGGCACGGTGGCCGAGCCGACTCCGATCGACACGGCCCGCCCGCGCAGCCGGCGCGGCACCAGTTCCAACAGTTCCGCGGTCGTGTTGACCAGGATCAGGCTGGTCACCCCTCGGTCGTCGGTCAGTCGGACCAGTCGCTCCGGCGCGTGCAGCGGCACCCAGTCGACGGTGACGCCCAGGCCGTACGGTGCGCAGACCCGCGCGGTGGCGCCGAGCACCTGGTCGACGTAGCTGTCGTCGAGCACGGCCGGGTCGTTGCCGGCCACCGCCACCAGCAGCCGTACGCCGGTGCCGTGCACCAGCGCCCGGGCGGCCGGGTTGGGTACGTAGCCCAGCTCGTCCGCGGCGGTGCGGACCCGTTCCCGGGCGGTCGGTGACGCGAACCCGTTGCCCGCGATGACCCGGGACGCCGTGGAGCGGGAGACTCCGGCGGCACGGGCGACGTCGTCCAGGGTTGCCGGCCGGCGTGCCGTGGTCATGGTGTCTCCCTGTTGCCCTCGGCCCGCCTGGTACGCGGGCTCCCACCCGCATCATGCCTCGCCGACGGTCCAGGGGTAAGGACCGGAGGTGGATTGTGGTGGTAGCGCTCCCAGGTGTGTGATCGTTGCCTGCGCCCCACCACCGTCGAGAGGACCGGGAAGTTCCATGGATCCCGCCATCAGCACCCCCGCGACACCGCCGGTCACCTCGGGTCCGCCTCGGGCGGTGCTGGCCGCCCGTAACGGCGTGGCGGTGGTGTTCGCACTCAACGGGCTGGCCGTCGCGACCTGGTTCTCCCGGGTGCCGGCGATCCGCGACGGGCTGGAACTCAGCCCCGGGCGTCTCGGCCTGCTCCTGCTCGCCATGTCCATCGGCGCGATCGTCGCGATGCCCACCGCCGGCCTGCTCACCCAGCGCCTCGGCGCGGCCCGCGCGGTGGCGTTCTCCACCACCGTGGTGGCCCTCGGCCTCACCGTGGCGGGGGTCTCCGCCGTGGCCGGCTCGTTGCCCGGGGTGGCGGTGGGCCTGTTCGCGCTCGGGTACGGCTCCGGCAGTTGCGACGTGGCGATGAACATCGAGGGTGCGATCGTCGAACGCCGCCTGGGCTGGACGGTGATGCCCCGCTTCCACGCGGCGTGGAGCCTCGGTTCGGTGGCGGGTGCCGGTCTGGGCGCCGGGGCCGCCCGGCTCGGCCTGCCGGTCGCCGTTCACCTCGGGGTGCTGGCGGCGGTGGTGCTCGCCGGCACACTGCTGGGTGCCCGCGCGTTCCTGCCCGCCGTGCCCGGCACGGAGAGCGAGGGCTCCGGCGGCGGCCGCAAGTCCCTGCTCGCCGCCTGGCGGGAACCGCGCACCCTGCTCATCGGCCTGGTGGTGCTGGCGGCGGCGTTCGCCGAGGGCAGCGCCAACGACTGGATCGCGGTCGCCTTCATCGACGGATACGGCTTCAGCGAGGCGGCCGGGGCAGCGGTCTTCGCCGTCTTCGTGACCGGCATGACGGTGGGCCGCACCCTCGGCACGGTGGCGCTGGACCGGTGGGGGCGGGTGCCGGTGCTGACCGTCACCATCCTGCTCGCCATCGTCGGCGCGGGGGTGGCGATCCTCTCCGGCTCCGGACCGGTCGCGGTGGTCGGCGTCGTGCTGTGGGGGATCGGCGCCTCGTTGGGCTTCCCGGTCGGCATGAGCGCCGCCGCCGACGACGAGGAGCACGCCCACGTCCGGGTGAGCGTGGTCGCGGTGATCGGCTACACCGCGTTCCTGGCCGGGCCGCCGTTGCTGGGTCTGCTCGGTGACCGGATCGGCACGCTGCACGCGTTGCTGGTGGTGCCGTTGTTGCTGCTGCCGACCCTGCTGCTGGTACGGGTCACCCGCCCGCCCGTCTCCGGCGCCACGGGGGCGGAGCGGGCTGGTGCCCCCCGGCCGGAGGCGTAGCGCAGGACTCATCACGGGCAGGCCGCTTACCGCGGTGGGCTGCGGTCCAGGCTTGTTGCCAATGATGTGTGACTGCGAAAGAGTGGCGAAGCGATGATCAGCGCCGGGCCGGATCGGGGACACCGATCCGGCCCGGTCGTCGTCGCGGACCCGCCGCGCCGGACGCCCCGGTCGGCGGTGGCATGATGGCGGTCCCCGGGGCGCAGGGCCCCGCCGATCACCGTCGGGAGCCAGGTGGACGCCCGCACCGCCGCGCACGAGATGTTCGAGGCCGACGTGGCGTCGAACCGGCTCGGCATCGAGCTGGTCAGCGCCGCGGGCGGCGCCGCAGTGGCCCGGATGACGGTCACCGACACCATGGTCAACGGCCACCGCATCGCGCACGGCGGCTTCGTCTTCCTGCTCGCCGACACCGCCTTCGCGCTGGCCTGCAACAGTCACGGCCCGGCCACCGTCGCGGCCCGCGGCGAGATCACCTTCGTCCGCCCGGCCCGCGCGGGGGACTTGCTGGTCGCCCGGGCCACGGAACGGACCCGGTACGGCCGCAGCGGGATCTACGACGTCACGGTGAGCCGCGCGGACGGGCAGGTGGTAGCCGAGTTCCGAGGGCACAGCCGGGTCCTCCGGCCGGACGCCGGTGCCCGGGATGGCGTAACGGCTCCGGCGCGGCCGGACGGCGGACCGGAACAGGGGGCACCGGCCGGCGGACCGGTCGGGGCCGGCCGAGACTGACCGGAGTGCCCGCGCGCGGCGGCCCGGGACGGTCGGCGCCGTCGGGCACGATGAGCGGATGGGACACGTCGCTCTCTTCCACTCCGTGTACGGGCTGCGGCCCGCGGTGCGGGACACCGCCGACCGGTTGCGCGCCGCCGGACACCAGGTGCACGCGCCCGACCTGTACGGGGTGCCCGCCGTCGACACCGTCGAGGAGGGGTTCGCCCTGCTCGACCGGGTCGGGCAGCAGACCGTCCTGGACCGGGCCCGGGCCTCGCTCGACGGGCTGCCGCCCGACACCGTGCTCGCCGGGTTCTCGATGGGCGCCGGGGTGGCCGGCGCGATGCTGACCGAACGCCCCGACACCGGCGGCCTGCTGCTGTGGCACGGCACCGGCGGCGCTCCCGCCGACGTCCGGCCCGGTCTGGCGGTCGAGCTGCACCTGGCCGATCCCGACCCGTACGACCCGCCGGCCGAGGTCGACCAGTGGCGGCGGGAGATGACCGCGGTCGGCGCCCACGTCACCGTGTACGGCTACCCGGGGGCGGGACACCTGTTCACCGACCCGGCCGTGGCCGACCACGACCCGGCCGCCGACGCGCTCGCCTGGGAGCGCGTGCTGTCCTTCCTGGCCGGTCGCTGACCCCGACCGCACCGGTCCCGCCGCCGGCTCGGGGCATGCGTCGGGGACCGGGACACCGGCCCGGCGGGTGAAGGTGGCCCGCGTCGCCCGGGGAAGCCGGGCGACGGCGACCTCCCGCAGCGCCGGGTCGACGAACGCGTGCCCACCGGTGGGCGGCCGGACGAGCAGACCCGCCCCGGTCAGGGCGCGCAGGGCCGCCTCCACCTGCGCTCCGGCCCAACCGAGTGCCCGGGCCAGGTCCGCGACCGGGCTACCGGGCGGGAGGGCGGCGACCGCCATCAGGGCAGCCCGTCGGGTGCCGTCCAACCGGTCCAGCCGGGCTTCGGCGGCCCGCCGGATGCTCTCCGGCACCGGCAGCCGGGCCGGGTCCGCCCCGGCGAGCGATCGCACGTACGCCACCGCGCGTCCCGGGTTGCCGCCGACCAGCGGGATCAGCCGTCCTACCAGCCCGGCCGGCTGACCGGCCCGGCGCAGCAGGCGCCGCAGCAGCCGGCCGCTCGTCACCGCGTCGAGCGGACGCAGCCGTACCCGGGTCGTCGGCCGGGCGGAGTGCACGCCCGCCCCGGTGCCGACCAGCACCAGCGGCAGGCCGTCGGCGGTGGCCAGGTCGACCAGGGCGTCCAGGTGACGGCGCAGCGCCGGGGCGGCGCGGTCGAGGTCGTCGACGGCCACCACCACCGGCTGCCGCCGCGCCAGCCCGAGCAGGACGTCCCGCCAGTGCAACGCCGCCCGGGCAGCGGCGGCCCCACCGGTGCCGGTCACCAGATCGTCCACTGTGTCCAGCGCCGCCGCGAGGCGGTCGCCGGGGACCGCGCCGCCCACCGCGGCGGCCAGCCGGTCGCGGAGCACGTCGGCGGCGACCGGGGTACGGGTGCCGGCCAGCGCCCGGACCAGGTCCACGACGGGAGCCAGCGGCCCGTCCGGGTACGGTGGGCAGGCGGTCAGGCACCACCGCACCGGCATCCCGTCCAGCGTGGGCGTGCTGCGGGCCAGCTCGCGCAGCAACCGGCTCCGTCCGCTGCCCGACGGACCGGTCAGCACCAGTCGCCGTACGCCGTGTCCGCGTACCGCCTCGGCGAGCTGTTCCCGGACGGCGGCCAGCTCCCGGTGCCGGCCGATCAGGGGCGTGTCGTGACGCGGCGGCCGGGGCGCCACGGTGCCCACGGCGTGCCAGACGCCCACCGGCAGCGTCTTGCCGCTGACCGTCACCGCCGGCACCGGGCGCAGCCCGATCAGCCCGGCGACGGCCCGGTGCGTGGCCGCGCAGACCGCCACCCCGCCGTGCGGGGCGTGTTCCTGAAGGCGGGCGGCGAGCGTGATCACCGCGCCGCTGGCCATACCGTGCCCGCCGTCCCGCCCGGCAGCCAGGTCCACCATCGCCTCGCCGGTGGCCACCCCGACACGGACCCGCAGCTCGGGCGCGCTGGCCAGCGGCCGCCGGTCCAGTGCCCGCTGGACCTCCAGCCCGGCCCGCACCGCCCGGTACGCCTCGAAGCCGTCCCCGGCCCGCGCGCCGAACAGCGCCATCACCGCGTCGCCGACGTACTTCTCCACCACGCCGTCCCAGCGGCGCAGCACCCGGGCGACCGTGCGGAAGTAGACCCGTTGCAGTGTGCGTACGTCCTCCGGGTCGAGCCGGTCGACCAGACGTGTCGACCCGACGATGTCGACGAAGAGGACGGTCACCGTCCGTCGTTCCTCGGCTACCGGCCAGCGCCTCCGCCGGGCCGGTTCATCTGCGACAACCCACATGGGCATCGAGATCGCACCCGCCTCTCCCCCCGTGTGTGCCAACGATGTCCGGAGACTGCCATCCCCGGTCCGACGGCGGATCTGCCGAACGACGTATGTCGGCCGAGCGCAACCTTCGGTCGCATTGTCGACGCGAGTGGGGGAGGGGCGGCGCGGCGACGGTAGAACGGGGGCGGCGGCGGTGACTAGGCTGCGAGCCATGGCCAGCGCCGTGGACACCACACCGCTCGTCGGTCGGGCCGACCTGGTGGCGACGGCACGTGCCGCGCTGCTCGACGACGTGGCGCCGGGAAACACGGCCGGCGTCTTCCTCACCGGCGAGAGCGGCGTGGGCAAGACCCGGCTGCTGCACGAGATTGGCGGGCAGTTGAGCGCCGGTGGGGCGGTGGTGCTCACCGGTTCCTGTCTGGACATCGGCGACGCCTCGCCGCTGCATCCGTTGCGGCAGGCGCTGCGGCGTCTCGACGCCCACCTGGCCCCGGCCGCCGCCGCGTCGGTGCGCGCCCTGCTCGGCGTGTTCGCGCAGGACTCGACCGGGCCGGACGGCGCGGGGGCGTTGCTGGAGCGGGTGTCGCGGGGGCTGGGCGTGATCGCCGGCGGTCGTCCGGTGGTGCTGGTCCTGGACGACCTTCAGTGGGTCGACCGGACCACCCGCCAGTTGCTGCTCTATCTGCTCGCCGGTCTGGGTGACCTGCAACTGTCGGTGCTGGCGGCGGTGCGGTCGGAGTCGTTGCAGGGTGCGCACCCGCTGCGCCGGGTGCTGACCGAGTTGCGTCGGCTGCGGTCGGTGCGGGTGTTCGATCTGGCGCCGCTGGACCGCACCGCCACCGAGGAGCTCGCCGCGGCGATCGTCCGGGCCCCGCTCGCCCCCGAGGCGGCCGACCGGCTGTGGCAACGCAGCGGGGGCAACCCTTTCGTGGTGGAGGAGTTGTCCCGGGACCTGCGGGACGGTCGTGACGATCTGTCCGACACCCTGCGCGAGGTGTTCCTGGCCCGGGTGGACGCGCTGCCGCAGCCGGCGCACCGGGCCGTGCACGCGGTCGCCGCCGGGGTGGAGCCGGTCGAGCACCGGCTGCTCGCCGAGGTGGTCGGACTGCCGGAGCAGGAGGTGCTCGCCGCGGTGCGGGCGGCCGTCGCGCACCGGTTGCTGGTCGGTTCCGAGGACGGCTACCGGCTGCGGCACCGGCTCGTCGCCGAGGTGCTGGAGGACGAGCTGCTGCCCGCCGAACGCGCCCTGCTGCACCGGCGGTACGCCGAGGCGCTGACCTCGGCGCCGGGCGAGCTGCACCAGGCCCGGCTGGCGCACCACTGGCGGCTGGCCGGTGAGCCGGAGCGGGCGTTGCCGGCGGCGGTCGCCGCCGCCGAGGAGGCTGAGCGGCTGTACGGCTACGCCGAGGCGCACCGGCACTTGTCGGTGGCGGTGGAGTTGAGCCAGGGGCGGGCCGGGGTCGACCGGGCGGCGCTGCTGGGCCAGGCCGCCGAGGCCGCCCACAAGAGCGGAGAGTACGCCCGGGCGCTGGCCCTGCTGGAGGAACTCGCCGCCACCGACTCCGCCCCGCCCGCCTGCGAGCTGCACATCCGGCGGGCGCGGTACCTGGCCGCCGCCGGACGGTCGGCGCTGGCCGAGGTGGAGTACCAGCAGGCGCTGGACGCCGCGGACTGCACGCCCGGACAGCGGGCCACCGCCGCTGCCCATCTGGCGGAGCTGTTGTTGCATCTGGGCCGGTACGCCGACGCGGGCCAGCGGGCGCGGGAGGCGCTGGCCCTGGCGGAGCAGGTCGAGGGCGCCACCACCGAGGTGGTGCTGGCCAGTGCGGCGTTGGGCTTCTCCGAGGCGTACCTGGAGGATCCGGACGCCGGTCTGGTGGTGCTGCGGCGGGCGCTGGACACCGCCGAGCGGGCCGGCCGCCCGGAGGACGTGGCGCGGGCCTACCTGCACCTGGCGGAGCTGCTCACCGGGCCGCTGAACGTCATCGAGGAGGGCGTGGTGGTGGCCCGCCGGGGCGCCGAGCGGGTTGCCGAGCTGGGGCTGGGCCGCGCCTACGAGACGCGGCTGCTGGCCATCGCCACCAACGGGCTGTTCCGGGTGGGGCAGTGGGCCGAGGCGGAGAAGGTCATCGCGGCGGCGCTGCGGCACCGCCCGTCCGGTGCGGACGCGGTCGAGCTCCTGCTGGCCCGGTGCCGGCTGTCGGTCGGGTACGGCGACGTCGAGGCCGCCGACCGGGATCTGGACGCGGCGGCCACCATGCTGGCCGGCGGCGGTGCCCGGCACGTCATCCCGCTGCTCACCCTGCGCGCTGGGCTGGCGATGTGGCAGAGGCGGCACGACGTGGCCCGGCACGCGGTGCAGCGCGGCCTGACCGAGACCCGCTCCGACGACCTGGTGATCCTCGCCGTGCTGGTCTGGCACGGGCTGCGCGCCGAGGCCGAGGCGCACGCCAGCCGCACCGTCGCCGTCGATCAGAATGCGGTACGCCGGCTGCGCGACATCGCCGACCGGGTGGCCGGACGGAGCGTGCCCGCGGCCCGGCCGGTGCGCGACGTGGTCGACGGGTACCTGGCGCTCTGCGCGGCCGAGGTGAGCCGGCTGGACAACAGCGACCCGGAGCTGTGGGCGCGGGCGGCGGCGGAGTGGGATCGGCGCAACCACCCGTACCCGGCGGCCTACTCCCGGCTGCGCCAGGCCGAGGCGCTGCTGGCCCGCCGCCGCCGTACGGCGACCGCCGGCCGGCTGCTGCGGCAGGCGTACCAGGTGGCGCAGGGGCTCGGCGCGGTGCCGTTCACCGAGGAGATCCGTGGCCTCGCCGGCCGGGCCCGGGTGGAGCTGGAGGAACGTACCTCCGGCCGGGCCGAGACGCCGCCGGGCGCGGGTGAGGAACTGGCCGCGCTGACCGCGCGGGAGCGTGAGGTGCTCGCCGCGGTGGCCGAGGGGCTGACCAACAAGGAGATCGGCCAGCGGCTGTTCATCAGCGAGCGGACCATCGGCGTGCACGTCTCGCACATCTTCGACAAGCTCCAGGTACGCACCCGGGTGCAGGCGAGCGCCATCTTCCTGCGTAGTCGCGTGTCGGTGTCGGATACGTAGTTCTACTGATGCCGGCGGTGTCCCCGCCTGAAAGGCTGTGCCCGGCGTCGTACCGCGACGTCGGGAGCAGCGACGAGGGGGCAGCGTGAGTGAACCGGTCTGGGGGCCAGTGCACCGGGACATCGTGGACCTGCTCGCCGATCACCCGGCTGACGTGCCCGCCGTCGTCGACCACCTGACCAAACTCCAGGACATGTTGGTCCGGCTGCCACCGCTGCTGGACAGCTGCCCACTGGCCGACTTCAACAAGCTCTACCTCACCATCACCACGAGCGTGTTGGACGGCCTCTACGCCGACCGGTTCGTCGACCCGGTCTTCCTGTCCCGGCTGGACGTCGAGTTCGCCGCCCGCTACTTCGACGCGTTGCGGATGTGGAGCGACTCCAGCCCCGGTACGCCCAAGGCGTGGGCCTGCCTGTTCGAGCGGATGCGTGGCCCGGACGCCCGGCCGTTGCCGTCGGCGGCGGCCGGCGTCAACGCGCACATCAACTTCGACCTGCCGTTCGCGTTGGTCACCACGTTCGACTACCTGGAGTCCGAGCCGGTCGAGGGCAGCGACCAGCACCGCGACTACCTGGAGATCAACCGGATCTTCGCCGACAAGATCCCCGGCCTGCGCCGGGGCTACCTGGAGCAGTGGCAGCTGCTCATCGACATGGTCAACGGCGACATCGACGACTGGTACCAGGGTGAGCTGATCGAGTACACCCGCGATGTCGCCTGGCGCAACGCACAGCGGATCTGGCGGTGCCGGCACGACCCGCATCGACACGAGCGCGAGCGCGCGCGGCTGGACCAGACGGCCGCCGCGCTCGGTCGGTTGCTGCTGTCGCCCCTCGGGGCGTTCCTGCAGTAGCCGGGACGGGGGGTCCCCGCGCCTCGCCCGACGGCGAGGCACGGGGGCATCCGACCCGCCCGGGCGACGTCGCCCGGTATGTGAGCACGGGGGGAACAGGAGGCCGGCCGGCCAGGGGGGTGTCGGCCGGCCTTCGCTGGGTACGCGGCGCCCATGACCGCTGCCTTCCGGCGTCCCGCCGCACGGCCCCGCCCGCGCCCCGCCGCACCGCCTCGTCCGAGTCGGCCGGGGGACCGGGCCGGCCGGCGGGTCCGGGGATGACCACACACCGCTTCCCGTTCCGGTTCGACCCGCCGCTGCGCCCGCTCCTGGCCCTGCTCGGGGTACGGCCCTCCACCGCCTGGGTACGGGTCGACGGCGACACGGTGGCGGTGCGGTTCGGGCCCTGGCTGCTGCGCACCTTCGGCAGTTCCACCGCCACCGGGCTCTGCGTCCGCTTCGCGCGACCCGTGCCGGCGCTGCTGCCGGGCGGCCGTCCGCGCCATCCTGGGCTGACGGTGACCGTCGACGACCCCGCCGCCCTGGCCCGCGCGTCGGCCACACCGCGCGTCGGCTGACCGCGATGGGGGACGGGGCCAGAGCGCGGCGGGGCCGGGACCGGCGCCGCCCGGCGTCCGGGACACCGGAACCGTCGCTGCGTGCCGCGCGGGACCCCACCCGCCCCGGCGAACGGGCCGGTCGACGGGTCACCGTGCCCGACCAGGTCGCCGTACCGGCCGGACCGGCGCGCCCGCAGAGTCGGCTGCGTCGGTGGCTGTTCGTGCACCAGGTGCAGCCGGTCGGACCGGAGACGGCGGAGGGGCAGGCCCGGTCGCACGCCTGGTGGCGGGTGATGTGTCTGACCGGTGTCGACTACTTCTCCACCCTGTCGTACCTGCCGGGCATCGCCGCGCTGGCCGCCGGGGCGCTCTCTCCGCTGGCGACGTTGCTGATCGTGGCGCTGACCCTGTTCGGCATGCTGCCGATGTACCGCCGGGTGGCCGGGGACAGCCCGCACGGCCAGGGGTCGGTGGCGATGCTGGAGCGGCTGCTGCCGTTCTGGCGGGGCAAGGTCTTCGTCCTGGTGCTGCTCGGTTTCGTCGCCACCTCGTGGATCGTCACGATCACGCTCTCCTCGGCCGACGCCACGGTGCACATGTTGCAGAATCCGTACCTGCCGGACGCGTTCGGCGGGACCACGGTGGCGGTCACGGTCACCGTGGTGCTGCTGCTGATCCTCGGCGGGGTGTTCCTGCTCGGTTTCCGGGAGGCGGTGGCGGTGGCCGTGCCGCTGGTCGCCGTCTTCCTGGCGCTGAACGCGGTGATCGTGGTGGTGTCGCTGACCGACCTTGCCGCGGATCCCGCCCCGCTGGCGGACTGGACGGCGGCGCTGACCGCGGACGGCGGTGGACCGGGTGGGGTGGTGCTCACGGCGGCGCTGGCGTTTCCGCTGCTGGTGCTGGGACTTTCCGGCTTCGAGACCGGGGTGAGCATGATGCCGCTGGTCGCGGGAGCGGGCCGGGACGCCGAGGCCCGGTTGGCCGCGCGCATCCGTAACACCCGGCGACTGCTCACCGCCGCCGCGCTGATCATGTCGGTGTACCTGCTCTCCACCACCTTCGTGACCACGCTGCTGATTCCGCCCGACCAGTTCGCGCCGGGCGGCGCCGCCAACGGTCGGGCGCTGGCGTTCCTCGCCCACGAGCACGTCGGCGAGGCGTTCGGCACCGTCTACGACCTGAGCAGCGTGCTGATCCTCTGGTTCGCCGGTGCCTCGGCGATGGCCGGGCTGATCAACATCGTGCCGCGCTACCTACCGTCGTACGGCATGGCGCCGGAGTGGGCGCGCGCGGTGCGACCCGTGGTGATCGTCTACACGCTGGTCTGCATCGTGCTGACCGTCCTCTTCCGCGCCGACGTCGACGCGCAGGCCGGCGCGTACGCGACCGGGATCCTGGCGATGATGGTCTCCGCCGCGGTGGCGGTGGCCATCGCCGCGGTCGCCCGGCGCCAGCGCGCGGCCTCCGTGGGCTTCACCGTGCTCACCCTGGTGCTGGTGTACGCCCTGGTGGAGAACGTGATCGAGAAGCCGGACGGGATCGCCATCTCCGGCCTGTTCGTCCTCGGCATCATCGCCGTCTCGTTGGTCTCCCGGGTCAGCCGGACCACTGAGCTGCGGGCGGAGCGGGTCGAGTTCGACGAGGTGGCGCGGCGGTTCGTCGCCGATTCGGTGGCACACGACGGCCGGTTGCACGTGATCGCCCACAAGCGGCGCAGCGGTGCGGTCAAGGAGTACACCATCAAGGAGCGCGCCCAGCGTGGGCTGAACCCGGTCCCCGGGGCGACCGACGTGCTGTTCCTGGAGATCGACGTGGTGGACCCGTCCGGGTTCCGCCACGTGCTGCGGGTGTGCGGCGTCGAGGTGGGCGGGTACCGGGTGTTGCGGGCGAGCAGCCCGGCCGCGCCCAACGCCATCGCCGCGATCCTGTTGGCGTTGCGCGACGCCACCGGCGTACGCCCGCACGCGCACTTCGAGTGGTCCGAGGGCAACCCGATCGCGCACCTGCTGCGGTACCTGATCCTGGGGCGTGGCGACACTCCGCCGGTGGTCCGGGAGATCCTACGCAAGTCCGAGCCGGACCCGGCCCGGCGGCCGGGCATCCACGTCGGCGGATGACCCCCGAGTCCGCTCTGTTCTGATGTGAACGCGAGTGGCGTACTTATTCATGTATTACGGATTTGATTCTTATGTCGCCATACGGTGACCTCTGACGGCGGAGGCGACGTCCGCCACCCCGCGCCCGGTTCGGCGCGGCCGTGTCTTCGCACGAGAGGCAGGCAACGTGATGTCCACCTACCGAGGCAGCCCCGGGTCGCGTCGACCCGGACGGCGGTCCCGCTGGCTGTTGGCCGGCGGGCTGATTGCGGGAACTCTGGCGGTCGGAGCGACGGGCGTGACCGCCGTCGCCTCGGCCAGCGAGGATCAGCCAGCGGTGCCGGGCCCCGGCCGGCCCGCCGCGATGTTCACCGCCGTGCCCGGGACTTCGGACGCCACGCCCGGTCCCGACAAGGACCGGCAACGCCCGGAGTGGCGGCACGACGGCGGCGACGCGGACGGCGCGCGGGGCGGCCGGCGCGACGACGCGGCTGCGGGGCGCGACGACGACGCGTCGGCCGACCGTCTTCCGGCCCGCAACGGCCGCCCGCCGCAGGGCGAGGCGGTGCGGGTGCCGTGCGACTCCGCCGGACTCATCGCGGCGCTGGTCCGCGCCAACGCCGAGGGCGGCGCGACACTTCGACTGGCCGAGGATTGCACCTACACCCTGACCCACGCGTTCGCGCAGGTCGACGAGTACGACGGGGGTATCCGCGACGCGCGGGAGGCCGCGGACGCCGCCGAGAACCCGGGCGACGCCGAGGCGCCGGCCCGCAACCCCGACGACGACAAGGCCGGGCTGCCGGCCATCTACCACGGCATCACCATCGAGGGCTCCGGCTCCTCCATCGTGCGCGGCGTCGACGACGAGGACTTCCGGTTCTTCACCGTCCGGGACGGCGGTGAGCTGACGCTGCGCGATGTGACCCTGCGCAACGGTCGGTCGAAGGCAGAGGGCGGCAGCATCTACGTCGTGCACGGCGCGACCGCGGTCGTCGAGGGAGTCACCGTGGTGGACAGCACCTCGCTGTCGGCCGAGGGCGGCGGCGGGGGCATCTTCAACGACGGCAACCTCCAGATCAGCGACAGCCGGCTGATCGGCAACCGTGCCGCCGGCGTCCAGGGCAAGGGTGGGGGCCTGCTCAACGGCGGCGTGATGGTCGTGAACCGCACCGAGTTCCGGCACAACAGCGCGGTCAGCTACGGCGGTGGCCTGGCGAACTTCCGGGCCGCCGGTGACGTGTACTCCTCCACCTTCACGCAGAACCACGCCGGACAGGGCGGTGGCCTGGCCAGCTTCTCGGCGCGGACCAAGGTCTTCGACAGCGCGGTGGTCGGCAACAGCGCCGAGACCGGCGGTGGCCTGGCCAACTCCGACGCGGTGCTGGTGTTGCGGCAGATGACGATCCGCGACAACCTGGCCCGGGTGGCCGGTGGTGGCATCTCCACCGTCCAGGGCCTGCTGCCGTTGGACGACAGCGTGGTTCGGGACAACACCACCCGGGGCAACGGTGGCGGCATCTACGCCGAGAAGTCCAACCTGCTGGTGCGCGGCAGCGACGTGGAGGACAACGCCGCCGTCGGGCCGGCGTCCCGTGGGGCCGGGCTGTTCGTCACCGCCGGCACCGGCTCGCTCTACCGCAGCCAGGTGACCGGCAACCGGGCGACCGGGGATGTCGGTGGCGTGCAGGTCGAGCGGGCGCAGCTCAAGATCGACGACGAGACCGTCGTGATCGAGAACAACCCCACCAACTGCGACGGGAGCCGTCCGCCCGTGGCGCACTGCTTCCGCTGATCGTTCCTCCGTCCGGCCCTCCGCCGCCTGGTCCTTGTGACCGGGCGCGGGGGGCCGGTGCGTCGACGAGTGATGGGTGGCGCTGTGGCGCCACCCGGGAAGAGTCACTGCGAAGGCTGCGGCAGCTCGCATTCGACCTGGGGGTTGGCGCCGACGTAGTTGAGCGGCCCGGCGACGATGGTCACCAGGATGGTGCCCAACTCGGCACAGTTGGTCTCCTCGTTGTCGTAGTAGCCGCGCTGGCCGGCGGCGACCGCGCCGATGATGAGCCAGATCACGACCAGGACTCCGAATATCGACGTGCCACGCATGGCTTCCTCCACGGTCCGGTGGGTTGCACGGTGCCGGGCCTTGTACCCATGCGGACGCAACGGCCAAACGGATGCCGGCGCGGCCACGGCGACGATCAGGTCCCCGGCGACCGCCACCGGCGGTCCGGTGACCGCACCGGCACGGGCTGCCGACGCGGGGACGGTCCGGTGACCTGTCCGCGTCGGCGGCCCGTCGGGCGATCGGTCAGTCGGTGCCGCCGGCCGCCAGCACCTTCGCCTGCTGCGGCCAGGTGACCAGGCTCGCGGTGGCGCGCAGTCCGGCACCCTTGATGACCTCCCGCAGCGCGGCCTCGTCCAGCTCGGCCAACTGCTGGTACGTCAGGATGCCCGCGCCCTGCAGGGCGGCGGCCATCTTCGGCCCGACACCCTGGATACGCCGGAAGTCGTCCGCCGCTCCGGCGGTGACCGGCGGGGCGGCAGCGGGCGGGGCGGCAGCGGGCGGGGCGGCGACCGGCTCGGCGACCGGCTCAGCAGCGGGCGCGGCGACGGGGTCCGGGGTGACCGGCTCGCTGGTCACCGGTGCGGCGGACACCGCCGGGGCGGGCTCGGGCTCGCCCGCCGCCGTCGCGTCGACGGTCGTCGGCACGGTGGCGACGTCCTCGGCCGGGGTCGGCTCGGCGTTCGCCGCCGTCGCGGTCTCTGGGGCGGTCGGGTTCGACTCGGTCTCTGCGGCGGGCGTCGCGGTCTCGACCGCGCTCGGGGCCGGTTCGGCGATGGTGGCGGCAGGTGCCGGTGCGGTCTCGACGGCAGCGGGGGTCGGCTCGCTGGTGGTGGCGGCCGGGGTCGGCTCGCTGGTGGTGGAGGGCGACGCGGGAGGTTCGCCCCGTCGGCCGCGCATCAGCACCCAGCCCACCGCCAGACCTGCCAGCAGCGCCCCGAGCAGTATCAGCCAGCTCCCGAAGGAGTCGCCCACGGTAAACCTCCCTGAAGTCCAACATCCGAATCGTCGCGAAAAAAGCTCGCCGCAGCTTCGCACACGTGGGGTCGGGGCAACAGGCAGGCCATGTAACAGTCCGTACCCGCGGGACGGGGATCACCGCAGGTGTCCGACGCGGGACGGACGGTGTGGACGGCGCGGGGTGCGCCGCGACCCCGGCACGGGTCGGCCGTGTCGGGGTCGGGTCGGTACGGATCAGTCCTCCTCGCCGCGGTAGGTGTAGAAGTCGTCGACGAACTTGCGGCGCAGCGGCGGTACCCGGCTGGTGACCCGGAAGTAGCCACGTGCGCCGATCAGCGCGAGTCGGCCGGACACCGGCCGGTACATCCGGTCGTCGCCGTTGGTGCCGCTGCGGTTCAACGAGTCGGCCACCCTCGCGAAGCCGTACGGCAGCATCGCCGCCTCGTAGTCGGCCACCGCCTGCACCGGTGTCGTCTCGCCCGTCAGGGCGCGAACCAGGTGGCGGCGCAGCAGGTTGGCGTCGCGCAACGCGGTGTTGGCGCCGACGCCCCGGCCCGGGGTCATGGTGTGGATCGCGTCACCGAGCAGCGTGACGGTGCTGCTCTTCCAGGGTGGCACGGGCTCCGAGGTGGACACCCGGATCGGCAACGCGCTGTCGGGGTCGGCATGCCTGAGCAGTTCGCGCAGGGTCGGATGCCAGTTGGGGGTCAACTCCAGCGCCACCTGGAGCAGATCCCCGCCACGGCGGCGCAGCACGTCCGCCGGGAAGCGCCGCGCGGTGCTCCACACCACCAGGTTGATGTTGTCGCGGGTCGGATCGTGCCGCAGCCCGGGCCAGTCGGTCAGCAGGGCCGCGTCGGTGGACGCGACATCCGGTTTGAGTCTCCCGTCGCCGTCCCACTTGAACTCCATCACGTGCAGGACGCCCATCACCCCGCCGGTGCCGAAGATCAGCGAGATGCCGCGCCGGACGGTCTCCGGCAGCAGTGCCCGGGTGTGTGCGGTGAGGGGGATCCGGGTGGCGATGTTGACGGTGCCGGCGTCCCGGACGGTGGCGTGCGGCAGGTACTGCCGGCGGACCGCGGAGTGCGTACCGTCCGCCGCCACCAGCAGGTTGCCGACGGCGGTGCTGCCGTCGGCGAAGTGCGCGGTGACCGTACCGTCGTCGTGCTGGGCGTAGCGGGTGAAGGTGCGGTCGAAATGCACCACGTCCTCCATGCCGGTCAGCAGCACCTGACGCAACGTCATCCGGGCCACCGACCGTTCGGTGTCCACCGGATCGGAGTCCGGCCGCAACGGGAACGACGCGGTGTGCCGCATCCGCTGGGTGAGCACGTTGAAGAAGCGGGGTGAGCGGGCACAGGTGGCCAGGTAGATCCGGAACAGCTCCGGCGGCAGGCAGTCGCGCAGCGCCCGGCTGCCGGTGGGCCCGATGCCCACCCGGTAGCCGAGCAGCCCGTCGCCCCGGGTCCGGTGCCGTTCGTAGACGGCGACGCTGATCCCGGCCCGGCGCAACCCGTGCGCGAGGCAGAGACCGCCGGCGCCCGCGCCGATGACCAGGACATGCGGTGTTCGGGTGGACATCAGTCGACCACCGGTCAGCCGGCCACGCGGGGGGCCGGGACGTCCGCGGCGTCCCAGCGGTAGAAGCAGCTGGCGATCGCGTCGCGGGGGGAGCGCCAGGTCGGCAGGTACGGCGACGTGTGAGCGGAGAGCCGTTCGTTGACCTCGCGGTACAGCGGGTGGTTGCGGGCCGCCGCGAGGGCGTCGGTGCCGACGTCGTCGGTCTCCATCAGGTGTACGCACAGGTCGTGCAGGCAGTACAGGGACCGGTGGCGTACCCCGGTCAGGCTGGGCAGGTCGGTTGCGTCGGACTCGGCGAATATCTGCGCCACCCGTCCCTCCGCGCCCGGGATGATCCTGTTCACGATCACTAGACGGCTCATCGGACCCCTCTCACCGGTGTTCCCGCCCGGACACCTCGCCGGGCCATGGACGGCTGTCCGGTGTCACTCTGTCGCGTGGAGTGTCACCTGCCCGTCAACGCGACCGGTCGGGCCGGTGACGCGGCCGGCGGCTCAGCGGGTCCGGAACCGCGCCCGGCCGCCGGGGTGGCGGGGTTCGGCCGGGACCCGGGTGGCCCGGCGGATCGGTTCCAGCGTCTCGTCGAGCAGCGCGCTCATCGCCGGGGACGGTTCCAGACGCAGCTCCCGCAGCAGCAGGTCGCGATAGACGTAGAAGGCGTGCACCGCTTCGAAGGCGTTGCCCTCGGCGAGGTGGGTGCGGACCACCAGCCGGTGCGGCGTCTCGCGCAGCGGTTCGGCGGCCATCGCCTCCAGTGCCGTCTCCAGCGCCTCGCCGTGCCGCCCGGCGGCCAGGTGCTGGGCGGCGGCCTGCTCCAGCATGTGCAACCGGAGCTGGCGCAGTCGTTCCCGGTCGGTCAGCACCCAGTCCTCGTACCAGCCGGGCAGCAGGTCGTGCCGGCCCGCGGCGAGCGCCTCGGCCGCGTCCTCGGGCGCCTGGCCGTCGCGTACCCGGGCGGCGGTCTCGACCAGCCGGTCGACGTCGACCCGGACCAGCGGGTCGAGGCGGATGGTGTCGGCGGTGGTGGTCAACGGGCAGTACGGGTCCTGCCGCAGTCGCCACAGCGCGGTGCGCAGCGAGGAGAGGGCGCGGTCCTCGCCGGCCTCCGGCCAGAGCAGACCGGCCAGGTGGGCGCGGGTCGCGTCGGGTCGGAGCCCGATCAGCGCGATGATCCGCTGCAGTCCTCGGGGGACGACGACCGGGGTGGCGTTGTGGGTGAGCCGGAAACCGCCCAGCAGGTGCAGTCGCACCTCGGCGTTCCGGTGTACACCGCTGGTCGGCGCGGGTGGTTCGGCGGCCACGGCGGTACCCCCTGCGGGACGGGTCGGTTCCGTGGTGAAGATTATCAATCGCAGTTACTCTGAGTCAACGTCGGTGTCGGCATGGTAACTAAACTCGCTTCATGAATGGGGCTCTGAACTGCGCACTTGCGATGATCGCGGCGTTCGGCGGCATTCAGGTGGAGCACAGCATGCGTCAACGGAACGTCACCAACCGTCCTTGTGGACCGAGGTTCCGGTGACGCCCGGGTGACGCGGCGCGGCACATCGTGGCCGCATTCGTCCGGGCATCCGGTGGCGTCTCCACCGGCCCACAGGGGGAGGTCCAGCATGGACCGCACGCTGATCGTCGCGAAGGTGGACCCGACCGCCGAGGCCACCGTCGCCGAGATCTTCGCCGAGTCCGACACCACCGAGCTGCCCCGGTTGGTCGGCGTCCGGCACCGGTCGCTGTACCGGCTCGGCGACCTGTACGTGCACCTGCTGGAGACCGACTCGCCCGGCGACGAGGCGGTCGCCGCCGTCCGGGACCACCCCGAGTTCCAGCGGGTCAGCGCCCGGCTCAGTCCGTACGTCTCGCCGTACCTGCCGACCTGGCGGTCCCCGCGCGACGCGATGGCCCGCTGCTTCTACCACTTCGACGGGCCACGGTCGTGACCGCCACCGCGCCGGCCGACGGGACGCTCTGGTCACGCTGCGGCGGCTGCGCCACCCTGCTGTACCGCAAGCGGCTGCGACGCAACCTCGACGTCTGCCCCGAGTGCGGGCGGCACGCCCGACTCGCCGCCCCCGAGCGGGTACGCCAACTGGTCGACCCGGCGTCCTTCCAGCCGCTGCCGGACCGCGCGGTCGAGGTGGACCCGATCGGCTTCGTGGACGTGCTGCCGTACCCGCACCGGCTCACGGCCGCCCGCGCCGACACCGGACTCGCCGAGGCGGTGCTCTGCGGCGCCGCAACCGTCGGCCGGTACCGGTGCGCGCTCGCCGTGATGGACTTGGCCGCGCTGGCGGACAAGTCCTCGGCCCGGGCGCTGATGCGCCGCGCCGGGCTGCCGCTGCCGCCGGGCGCCGTGCAAACGGTGCCGACCGTGGGCGAGGCCGCGGTGGTCGCGGCCGAGGTGGGCTATCCGGTGATCGTCAAGGCGGCGGCCGGCGGCGGTGGGCGGGGGATGACGGTGGTACGCACACCCGCCGACCTGCCCCGCGCGTACGCCCGCACCCGGGCCGCCGCCCAGGCTGCCTTCGGCGACGACCGGGTGTACGTCGAGCGGTACCTGAGCGACGCCCGGCACGTGGAGGTCCAGGTGCTCTGCGACTCCCACGGCAACGGCGTGCACCTGGGCACCCGGGACTGCTCGGTGCAGCGGCGGCACCAGAAGCTGGTCGAGGAGGCGCCGGCGCCGGCGCTGGCCCCGGCGATCCTGGACGCGCTCGCGCGGACCGCCCTGCGCGGCGCGCTGGACGTCGGCTTCACCGGTGCCGGGACGGTGGAGTTCCTGGTGGACGCCGAGGATCGGTACCACTTCCTGGAGATCAACTGTCGGATCCAGGTGGAGCATCCGGTGACCGAGATGGTCACGGGTATCGATCTGGTGCACGAGCAGTTCCACGTCGCGGCCGGGACGCCGCTGCGCTGGCGGCAGGAGGACGTCCGGTTCACCGGAGTGGCCGTCGAGTGCCGGGTCAACGTGGAGGACCCGGACCGTGGGTTCGCCCCGACCCCCGGCCGGCTGGACCGCTTCGTGCCGCCCGGCGGCCCGTTCACCCGGGTCGACACCCACGGTCACGCCGGTTACCTGGTCGGTCCGCACTACGACTCGTTGCTGGCCAAGGTCGCGGTCTGGGCTCCCGACCGTGACCTGGCCCTGAACCGGCTGGACCGGGCTCTGCGCGAGTTCGAGATCACCGGTCCGGGCGTGCGGACCACCATCCCCTTCGTCCGGCGGGTGCTCGACGACGCCGACTTCCGCAAGGGGCGCTACTCCACCGGCCTGGTCGACCGTCTGACCGCCGGACCGCCCCCCGTTCATCCGAGGAGGAACCGATGACCGTCACCGATGGCCGCTCGCTGACCGCGGAGATCACCCACATCCTGGTGACCAACTGCGGGCTGGACCCGGACGCCGCCGCCCGCGCCCCGGCCGCCTCCCTGGAGGAGCTGGGGATGGACTCGCTCGCGCTGCTCGAACTCTCCGCCGTGGTCGCCGACCGCTGGCGGGTGAGCATTCCGGAGCAGGCCGCCCAGCTGACCATCCCGGCCGTCGCCGAGCTGGTCGCCGAGCAGACGGATCCGCCCGCAGACCCGCCCGGGCACACCGAGAACAGCATCGTCATCGCCGCGCCGCTGGAGCTGGTCTGGTCGGTCACCAACGACGTCGCCGGGTGGCCCGAGCTGTTCACCGAGTACGCCAGGGCCGAGATCCTCGGCCGGGACGGCGACACCGTGCGGTTCCGGCTCACCATGCACCCCGACGAGAACGGGGTGGCCTGGAGCTGGGTCAGCGAACGCACACCCGACCCGGTGACCCGGCAGGTGCGGGCGCGTCGGGTGGAGACCGGACCGTTCGAGTACATGCGGATCCACTGGACCTACACCGAGGAGCCGGAGGGCGTGCGGATGACCTGGGTGCAGGACTTCGCCATGAAGCCGACCGCGCCGGTGGACAACGTGGGGATGACCGAGCGGATCAACACCAACAGCGTGGTGCAGCTCGCCGGGATCAAGGATCGGATCGAGCGGCTGGCCCGGGAACGGGCCGAGTCGGTGGCGACCGGAGGCGACGATGAGTGACCTTGCTCTGGTGGCCGCCCGGGACGTGCCCGCCGACCGCCGCCGTGGCGGTGAGCTGCGCGTGCTGCTCGGCCCGCGTACCGTCGGCAGCACCTCGGGGTTCATGGGCGTGGCCACCATGGGGCCGGGGGAGCGCATCGCCGAGCACTACCACCCGTACAGCGAGGAGTTCCTCTACGTCGCCCGGGGCACGATCACCGTCGACCTGGACGACGAGCCGGTGGTGCTGGCGGCCGGCGAGGCGCTGTTCGTGGCCCGCAACGTCCGGCACCGGCTGCGCAACACCGGCGACGAGCCGGCCGAGGTGGTCTTCCACCTCGGCCCGCTGGCCCCCCGCCCGGAACTCGGCCACGTCGACACCGAGGTGGCCGACGAGCGGGGCGGGTCGTGACCGGGCGCCGCACGGTGGTGACCGGGGTCGGGGTGGTCGCTCCCGGCGGCGTCACCCGGGACCGGTTCTGGAAGGGCATCACCGAGGGGCGTACCGCGACCCGGCGGATCAGCTTCTTCGACCCGTCGCCGTTCCGCTCCCAGATCGCCGCCGAGTGCGACTTCGACCCGGACGCCGCCGGGCTGACGCCCGCGCAGCGGCAACGCGCCGACCGGTACGTGCAGTTCGCGCTGGCCTGCGCCGCCGAGGCGGTCGCCGACAGCGCGCTGGAGTTCACCGACGCCGAGCGGGACCGGGCCGGCGTGGTGCTCGGCACCGCCGTCGGCGGGACCATGAAGCTGGAGCAGGAGTACGTCACGGTCAGCGACAGCGGACGGCACTGGCTGATCGACGCGGCGCTCGGCGGGCCGTACCTCTATCCGGCGCTGGTGCCCAGCAGCCTGGCCGCCGACGTGGCCTGCCACCACGGGCTGCACGGCCCGGCGCAGGTCGTCTCCACCGGCTGCACCTCCGGCATCGACGCCATCGGGTACGCCCACCAGCTCATCGCCGACGGCGAGGCGGACATCGTGCTGGCCGGCGCGGCCGACTCGCCGATCTCCCCGGTGACTGTGGCCTCCTTCGACGCGATCAAGGCCACCAGCCCGGACAACGACGACCCGGCGCACGCCTCCCGGCCCTTCGACGCCGACCGGCACGGGTTCGTGCTCGCCGAGGGGGCGGCGGTGCTGGTGCTGGAGGAGGCCGGGCACGCCCGGCGGCGCAACGCGCACGTCTACTGCGAGGTGGCCGGCTACGCCAGCCGCAGCAACGGCTATCACATGACCGGGCTGCGTCCGGACGGGGTGGAGATGGGCCTGGCCATCACCGACGCGCTGCGGCAGGCGCGGCTCGCCCCGGAGGACGTCTCCTACATCAGCGCGCACGGCTCCGGCACCCGGCAGAACGACCGGCACGAGACCGCCGCGTTCAAGCGGGCGCTCGGGTCGGCCGCGTACCGGGTGCCGATCAGCTCGATCAAGTCGATGGTCGGGCACTCGTTGGGCGCGATCGGCTCGATCGAGATGGCCGCGTGCGCGCTGGCCATCGAGTTCGGGGTGGTGCCGCCGACCGCCAACTGGACCACCCGCGACCCGGAGTGCGATCTGGACTACGTGCCGAACGAGGCGCGGGAGGTGCCGGTGGACGTGGCGCTCTCGGTGGGCAGCGGCTTCGGCGGGTTCCAGTCGGCGATGCTGTTCCGCCGGCTCGGCCGGGAGGTGACGCGGTGACCGCGCCCGCGTACGGCGGCCCGGCGACCGGCCGATCGCCCGGCGACAGCACCGTAGCCCGCGCGGTGGTGACCGGCATCGGCGTGGTCGCGCCCAGCGGCGTGGGCGCTGACGCGCACTGGCGTACGGTGCTCGCCGGTCGGCGTCGCACCGGGCCGATCAGCCTCTTCGACGCCAGCGGCTACCCGACCCGGCTCGGCGGGGAGGTGGCCGACTTCGATCCGTCCCGGTACGCCGACAACCGCGCCCTGGTGCAGACCGACAGGTGGACCCACCTCGGGTTCGCCGCCACCGCGCTGGCGCTGGCCGACGCCGGCCTGCCCGAGCAGGCCCCCGACCCGTACGCGTGGGCGGTGACGTTGGCCAGTTCCTCCGGCGGCAACCTGTTCGGCCAGCGGGAGCTGCAACGGCTCTGGTCGTCGCCGACCCGCACCGTCGGGGCGTACCAGTCGATCGCCTGGTTCTACGCGGCCAGCGTCGGGCAGCTCTCCATCCGGCACCAGGCCAAGGGCCCGTGCGGGGTGCTGGTGGCCGAGTCGGCCGGTGGCCTGGACAGCCTCGCCCACGCGGTACGCACCGTACGGCGGGGCGCCTCCGTGGTGCTCGCCGGGGCGACCGAGTGCCCGCTGAGCCCGTACGCCCTGGCGTGTCAGCTCCGGTCCGGCCTGCTCAGCGCGGAGACCGACCCGGAGCGAGCCTATGGACCGTTCGACGCCGCGGCCAGCGGCTACCTGCCGGCCGAGGGCGGGGCGGTGTTCGTGGTGGAGGAGTGGGGTCACGCCACCGCCCGGGGCGCCCGGGTCTACGGCGAGGTGACCGGGTGGGGTGCCACCCACGACGCCGCGCACACCACCGCCGAGTCCGCCGGTGACCCGCAGCAGTACGCCCGCGCCATGCGGCTGGCCCTCGGCCGGGCCGGGGTCGAACCGGCCGACGTGGACGTGGTGGTCCCCGACGCGCTCGGGGTGCCCCGGTACGACCGGTCCGAGGCCGCCGCGCTGCGGTCCGTCTTCGGCGGGCTCGCGCCGCCGGTGACCACCCACAAGTCGTTGACCGGGCGGGCGCACCAGGGCGGTCCGGCGCTCGACGTGGCCACCGCGCTGCTCGCCTTCGCGCACGACACGCTGCCCGCGTCGGCCGGCCCGGACACCGTGGCCGAGGGCTGTGAACTGGGCTTCCTGCGGGCAGCCCGGCGTCCGCGCCACCGGCTGGCGCTGGTCTGCGCGCGGGGATTCGACGGATTCAACAGCGCGCTGGTGGTGCGTGGCGCGCCGCCGAGCGGAACGGAGCAGCGATGACGGCACGACAGCGCGGGGAGCGGGCGGGTGGGCACCGGGCCCGGGTGGTGTTCCTGGTCCGCGTCCCCACCGACCGCACCGACGACTTCCTGCGGGCGTACGAGGCGGTGCGCCACCTGGTCGCCGACGGGGTGCCGGGGCATCTGGTGGATCAGGTGTGCCGATCGGCGACGGACCCGGAGCAGTGGCTGATCACCAGCGAGTGGGCCAGCCTGGCCGACTTCGAGGCGTGGGAACGCAGCTCCGAGCACCGTGATCTGGTCCGGCCGATGCGGGAGTGTTTCACCGACGCCCGCTCGTTGCGTTTCCAGGTGTACGCGCAGACCCCGGTCCCGGCCTGAGTGACCGCACCGGATCGGATCGGGACGGATCGTACGGTCGGTCACCTCACGTGCACCGGGAGTCGACACACGGATCCGATCCTGCCCGCCGGAGCGGTTGCCGACAATCCCGCCAGCCGCCCTTTCTCCTTGAACCATTTGCATCTGGCAATGCTCGTCTCGGCTGCCGTAGGGTTCCCGCAGCGCTCCGAGGCACGCGCTACGTGGGCTGTCGCCCGCACCAACACAGGACGGTGGCGATCACATGACGGGCCCGCTGTACCTTCCGACCGAGGCGACCCGGCACGTACCCACCGACCTGTTCGGACGTCCCGCCGACGAGCGCCCGGAGCGGGCCCGGGGTGGCCGGGGCGAGCCCGGTGGCCATGACCCGGCCTCGCGGCACGCCGGCCCGACCGTCGCGGCGGCGGTCCCCGGCGACGAGTGACCCCGGCCCGCCGACCCGGCTGACGGCCGACTTCCGCCACCGCCGGTCGCGTCTCGCTGCCGACCGTCGAGAAGGGGTGGTCCGCGTGCCGCCCGCCACCGTCGCGGCCCTCGCTCTCGGGTGACGATCCGGCCCACCGGGTACTCCGCCAGGTCGGGGAGGGCGGATCCTCCGATGCCGACGATCGGGCACTCGTTCGGGTTCCGCACGCTTCACAAAGCCTGAAGCCGGGTTCCGCCGATCGGGCGGCCCGAGCTGTCCGAACGGACGGAACCCAAGCTCTCCGGCCGTGACGAGTCCGTCCAAGGGTTGTGGGCGGCCGGGTATGCCGGGATATTGCTGTGATCAATCCCCCGATTCCTCACCACCGGCCTGGTGGCCATGCCGGTGATTGGAGACCGCGTGTCCACACAGGTTCCCGACCGATGCGCCCTGCCGGCGTACGACCACCGCCCGACCCGGGCACCGCGGGGTCCCTGGTGACAGGCGGCGGCAGCATCCGCACCCGACTTGCCGCCATCGTCGCGTTGCCGGTAGTGGTCGTGCTGATCCAGATCAGCTACGTGACGGTCATCGAGGTGTCGTCCTATCAGGCCGTCCGCAAGGCCAGCGAGTCGGTGTCGCTCGTCCTGAAGGTGCAGGACCTGACCCAGGAGCTGCAGGTCGAGCGTGGCCTCAGCGCCGCCTTGCTCGGTGGCAACGACGCCTTCCGCAACGAGGTCACCCCAGCTCGCGAGCGGGTGGACGAGCGCCGCCGGGCGGTCGAGGAGGCGATCGCCGACGGCGGGCCGGTGGCCGACCGGATCGACGCCGCGCTACGCGAACTCGACGGGCTCGCCGTGGTCCGTTCCGCCACCGACAGCGGCAGCGCCGAACGAGCGGCGACCTTCGACTTCTTCACCGAGCGCATCGCGTCGCTGAACCGCCTCGACTACGAACTGGACCAGGCGACAGACCCGGAACTGCAACGACACGTGGCGACCCTGACCGCGTTGAACCGGATCAAGGAGAGCACCGCCCAGCAGCGCGCGTTCCTCAACGGAGTCTTCTCCGCAGGCGGCTTTGCCGAGGGTGAGTTCCTCCAGTTCGCCGCGATGCGCGCGGCCCGTGACACGGCGCTGGCCGACTTCGAGGAGCGGGCCACCCCGAGCCAGAAGGCCGCCAACGACTGGGTGCTGGACACCGGCGCCGCCCGGGTCGCCGGCTTCTTCGAGCAGGTCGCGCTCGACTCCGCCGACGGTCGCCGGGTGCAGGTCAACCCGCAGGCCTGGTGGTCGTCCCTGACCACCGTGCTGGACGGCATGCGCCACATGCAGGAGTACGTGGGCGCGGAGATCGAGGCGCGGGCCGCGGAACGGCAGTTCGAGTCGACCCGGCGTCTGTTCGTGATCGGCGTTCTGGTGGTGTTCTTCCTCTCCGGTGCGGTGGGTCTGCTGCTGCTCGCGTCCCGGTCTGTCACCCGGCCGCTGGCGATGCTGGCGGCCGAGGCGCGTGACCTCGCGGCCAACCGGCTGCCCGTCGCCGTGCGGCAGCTCCAGGACGGCACCGTGGACAGCGAACCCCGCGCCCCGGACCCGGTCCAGGTGCCGGCCCGATCCAGCACCGAGATCCGGGCGGTGGCCGGTGCCCTCGACCAGGTCCAGGCGGTGGCCTTCCGCCTCGCCACCGAGCAGGCGGTGCTGCGTCGCAGCACCACCGAGTCGCTGGCCAACCTGGGGCGGCGCAACCAGAACCTGCTCCGTCGCCAGCTCAGCTTCATCACCAAGCTCGAACGGGAGGAGACCGACCCGGCCGGGTTGGCGAACCTCTTCGAGCTGGACCACCTGGCCACCCGCATGCGCCGGAACGCGGAGAGCCTGCTGGTCCTGGTGGGGGCCGGAGGTCCTCGCCAGTGGACCCGGCCACTGGCGATCGCCGACGTGATCCGGGCCGCCATCTCCGAGGTCGAGGAGTACCGGCGGGTGCAGATCCGCCGGATCGACGACGCCTGGGTGGTCGGGGCCAACGTCAGCGCGGTCGCCCACATGCTCGCCGAACTGGTCGAGAACGGGCTGACCTTCTCCCCGCCGGACTCCGACGTGGAGATCCAGGGCCGGCGCAGCGGAGACGGCTACCTCGTCGCCATCACCGACCAGGGCATCGGCATGTCACCCGAGGACCTGGCCGAGGCCAACGCCCGCCTGCGCGGCGAGGTCGACTACGTCTCGGCCCCGACCCGCTACCTCGGGCACCACGTGGTCGGTCAGCTCGCCCGGGACCTGGACATCGACGTCCAGCTCGCGCCCTCCCCGGTGACCGGGGTGACCGCCCGGGTGCTGCTGCCTGCCACGGTGCTGACCAACCCGAACGCGATCGCTCCGGACGGGGGTGCGAACGGTGTCGGCACCACGCAGACCCTCACGGTCGCCGCCACCACGACCCGGGTGGCCGCCGAACCCACCTCGGCGCCCGTCCTGCCGTCGGTGCCCGCCGCCCGGCCGACGCCGGCCGTCGGCATCGCCGGAGCCGGCACGCGGAACGCCATCGATCCGCCACCCGCCCGACACGCCGCACCGGCCGCGCCACGCGGGTACGACCGACCCGTCGCCGGTCGGCCACCCACCATCGCCGGCGAGGTGTCCGCCGTCGGTCCGGTGGAGGAGCGCACCACCAACGGACTGCGCAAACGCCTGCCCCGCGAGCGGCGGGCCAGCGAGGCGGCCCCGGCGGCCGGCCCGGTCGCGTCCGCGCCGCGCTCGGACGCAATGGACGACTCGCCGATGGAGATCCGGAACCGGTTGACCGCGTTGCGGGCCGGGACGCTTCGCGGCCAGGTCGACCGGCCGGCACCACCGACCCGGTCCAGCGACGACACCACGATCGAGCCTTGGGGGACACGTGAAGGTTGACATCCAAAGTGATCCACACCAGTTGAACTGGCTGCTGGCGAACTTCGTCCGCCAGACGGACGGGATACGGGACGCGGTCGCCGTCTCGTCCGACGGGTTGCTCATCGCCGTCTCCGCCGGTCTCAACCGGGGGGCCGGCGACCAACTCGCCGCGATTGTGTCCAGCATGTCCAGCCTGGCCCGGACCGCCTCCCGCAAGTACGACTTCGACGGCCTGAAACTCATCATGATCGAGATGCGGCGGGGCTTCCTGCTGGTGTCCGCGATCAGCGACGGCAGTTGCCTGGGGGTGCTCGCCGACGGGGACTGCGACCTGGGACTGGTCGGTTACGAGATCTCGCTGCTCGCCGACCGGTTCGGCACGATGCTGACGCCGGCCTTGATCTCCGAGTCGAGACGAGTGTTGCCCCGGTGAGCGGTGCCGGACCGCGGCTGCCCGACCCGCGGATGATCCCGTACTGGACCGCTGCCCCGGCACCGGCCGACCCGGCTCCCGAGCCGCCGCCGGTCACGCCGGAGCCGCCGGACGCGGAGGCGGTACGCCCGTTCCTGCTTACCGGCGGACGTACCCGTCCGGTGCAGGACGGGCTGCGGGTGGAGACGTTGCTCTCCGCCCAACCTGCGGCGCTCTCCGCGCCGCTGCGTTTCGAGGCCCGCCGGATTGTCGAGTTGTGCCAGCGTCCCATCACCGTGGCCGATCTGGCGGTGGCGCTGCGGGTGCCGCTCGGCGTCACGCGGGTGCTGGTGGCAGACCTGCTCAGTGAGGGCTACCTGCGCCGTGAGGAACAGGGCGAGCTCTCCGTCGCCATGATCGAGAGGATCAGGGACCGTGTCCGCGCTCTCTAGCCATTCGCCCGTCCCCACCGCGGTCAAGATCGTGGTGAGCGGGGGGTTCGGCGTCGGCAAGACCACCTTCGTCGGCGCGGTGTCGGAGATCGAGCCGCTCGTCACCGAGGCCGACATGACCGAGGTGTCCGTGGGGGTCGACGACACCTCGGTGGTGTCCGGGAAGACCACCACCACCGTGGCCCTGGACTTCGGCCGGATCAGTCTCGACGAGTCCCTGCTGATGTACCTGTTCGGCACACCCGGACAGGACCGGTTCGCCTTCCTCTGGGACGACCTTGTGGACGGCGCGCTGGGTGCGGTCGTCCTGATCGACACCCGGCGGATCGAGGACTGCTTCCCGGCCATCGACTACTTCGAGGACCATCACATCCCGTTCCTGCTGGCCGTCAACACGTTCGAGGCGACCCGCCGCTTCGCGCTGGCCGAGGTGCGGGAGGCCCTCGGCGTCGCGGACGACGTGGTGCTGGTGGAGTGCGACGCGCGTCAGCGGGAGTCGGTGAAGCAGGTGCTCGTCGCACTCACCGAGGTGGTGCTGGCGCAACGCCTCGCGCGGGCCGGCGCCGGTCGCTGACCGACAGGCTGGGCAGCACCCCTCCGGCACAGCGGGCCGGGCGCAACGACGAAGAGGAGAAGAAGCAGCGATGCAGAGATCAGGTTGGGTCAGAGCGGCGGCCCTCGCCTGCGTGGCCGCACTGGCACTGACCGGCTGCGCGGCCGACATCCAGCCCCGGGTCGCGGCGCCGGGGCCGCCGGAGCGGACGGAGTGCGGCACGCTGACCCTCGCCAACCTGCCGTGGATCGGGTACGAGGCAAACCTCGCGGTGATCGGCTACCTGGCCAAAAATCGGCTCAACTGCACGGTGGTGGTCAAGGACCTCACGGCGGAGGAGGCGTGGGAGGAGGTCGCCGCCGGCAGCACCGACGCCATCCTGGAGAACTGGGGCCGTGAGGGTCTGAAGAAGCGGTACATCGACGAGGAACGCAAGGCCGTCGAGCACGGCATGACCGGCAACAGGGGCGTCGTCGGCTGGTACGTCACGCCGTGGCTGGTCGAGCAGCACCCCGGCATCACCAACTGGCGGAACCTCAACGACTACGCCTACCTGTTCCGGACGCCCACCTCCGGCGGCCGGGGCGTCCTGCTCAACGGCGATCCCTCCTACGAGACCAACGACCGGGCGTTGATCCGCAACCTGAAGCTGAACTTCACGGTCGACACCGTGGGCAGCGAGGACGAGCTCATCGAGGTGTTCCGAAAGGCGGAGCGCGACCGCCGGCCGGCGATCGGCTACTTCTACACGCCGCAGTGGTTCCTGGCCGAGGTCGACCTGGTACACGTCAAACTGCCGCCCTACACCCCCGGCTGCGACGTGGACCCGGAGAAGGTGGCCTGCGACTACCAGCCCTACGACCTCGACAAGATCGCCAACCGGGAGTTCGCCGAGTCCGGCAACCCGGCCGCCGAACTGATCAAGAACTTCCAGTGGACCAACGCCCACCAGAACGAGGTGGCCCGCTACCTCACGGTCGACGAGTTGTCCTACGACGAGGCGGCCAAGAAGTGGCTCGACGCCAACCCGGAGGTCTGGCAGGACTGGCTCCCCGCCGACTGACCGGCCGATCCCCACCGACGCGTCCCGGCAGCGACACACCGCGTTCGCCGGAAAGCGAACGGTGACCTTCGCCGTACCGCGCTCCTGCGTGGACGGTCATAATGGGCGGCATGGTTGCCTGGGAGTACGCCCTGCTGGTCCGCCGTTACCAGGGACAGGGCCGCAATTTTCACGTCTCGTTCGTCTGGTACGGCCCGGACGGGTCACGTAAGGACATCACCGCGTACGGCGACACCGCCGTGGCGCATCTCAACCGGTACGGCCGGGAAGGCTGGGAACTGGTCACCGCCGCCGAGGACGTCAACAACGTACAGGGCAGCACCGAGGTGCACCGATACCACCTCAAGCGTCCGCTGAACTGAGCCCACCCGACGATCGCTCGACCACCGCCCGGGAACGCGTTGACGACGTGTCCCGGGCGTCGTCGCGCTTGTCGCCAGATGTCGATGCGTGCGCGCCGGACCGGTGCCACCGGCCCGACGCACGTCCGTCGTCAGCCCAGGTCGACGTTCGGGTACAGCGGGAACCCGGCGAGCAGCTCGCCGGCCTGCCGGCTGACCTTGTCCGCGAGGGCCGGGTCCAGCACGTACTTGGCCTTGGAGGCGGTGCCGTCCGGGTTGGCCCCGGCGGAGGTCTGGCTGAGCACCGTGTGGATCAGCTCGGCGGTACCGTCCATCTCGGCCGTGCCCAACCCGCGCGTGGTCAGCGCGGGCGTGCCGATCCGGATGCCAGAGGTGTACCAGGCGCCGTTGGCGTCCTGCGGCACCGCGTTGCGGTTGGTCACGATGCCCGAGTCCAGCAGCGCCTGCTCGGCCTGCCGGCCGGTCAGCCCGTAGCCGGTCACGTCGATGAGCACCAGGTGGTTGTCGGTGCCGCCGGTGACCAGCGTGGCGCCCCGACGCAGCAGCCCGTCGGCCAGTGCCTGGGCGTTGTCGACGATCCGTCGGGCGTACCCGGCGAAGTCGGGGCGGCGCGCCTCGGCCAGCGCGACCGCCTTGGCCGCCATCACGTGCGGCAGCGGACCGCCGAGGACCATCGGGCAGCCCCGGTCCACCTGGTCGGCCAGCTCCGGCCCGCACAGCACCATGCCGCCGCGCGGGCCGCGCAACGACTTGTGCGTGGTGGTGGTGACGATGTGCGCGTGCGGCACCGGGTCGAAGTCACCGGTGAAGACCTTTCCGGCGACCAGGCCGGCGAAGTGGGCCATGTCCACCATGAAGGTGGCGCCGACCGAGTCGGCGATCTCCCGCATGATCCGGAAGTTGACCTTGCGCGGGTACGCCGAATAGCCGGCGACCAGCACCAGCGGCCGGAACTCGCGGGCCGCCTCGGCGACCTTGTCGTAGTCGACCAGCCCGGTGGCCGGGTCGGTGCCGTAGCTGCGCTGGTCGAACATCTTGCCGGAGATGTTCGGCCGGAAACCGTGGGTGAGGTGACCGCCGGCGTCCAGCGACATGCCGAGCATCCGCTGGTCGCCCAGCTCCCGGCGGAGCGCGAACCAGTCCTGCTCGGTCAGGTCGTTGACGTGCCGGGCCTGCGCCCGCGCAAGCGCCGGGGACTCCACCCGGTCGGCCAGGATCGCCCAGAACGCCACCAGGTTCGCGTCGATGCCCGAGTGCGGCTGCACGTAGGCGTACGTCGCGCCGAACAGCTCCCGGGCGTGCTCGGCGGCGAGCGCCTCGACCGTGTCGACGTTCTGGCAGCCGGCGTAGAACCGGCGCCCGACCGTGCCCTCGGCGTACTTGTCGCTGAACCAGTTGCCCATCGCCAGCAGGGTGGCCGGCGAGGCGTAGTTCTCGCTGGCGATCAGCTTGAGCGACTCGCGCTGGTCGGCCAGCTCCGCCCCGATGGCGTCGGCCACCCGCGGCTCGACGGCGCGGATGACCTCCAGCGCGCTGCGGAAGGCGGCGGATTCGGCGTTCGACGGCATGCGACCTCCTGATGACGTGCGGAAGGCCCAGGCGCTCGGCGTGCGTCCTCATGACGGGGCCGCTTCCCGATGGTGCTCCATCCCCACGCGCCAGTCACGGCCCCCGCCGATCCTAGCGGGTCGGCTCGGCGACCCCGGAGCACACCGGGTCGGCCCCCCCCGGCCGGCCGGCGAGGTCGCGAGCGCTGAGCGGAGGTCAGGCCCACGGGCTGCGGACACCGTCGTACTCCTCGAAGACCAGCCAGCTCCGGGTGGACAGCACTCCGGCGATGCGCTGGACCCGGTCCAGCACCACGTCCCGCAGGGTGGCGTTGTCCGGCGCCCGGACCAGGGCGAGTACGTCGTGTTCGCCGCTGAGCAGCGCCACGTGCTCGACGTAGCGCACCCGGGACAGCTCCGCCGACACCTCCCGCCAGGTGTTCTGCTGGATGGTCAGGGCGATGTACGCCGAGGTGCCCAGCCCGGCCGGCTCCGGCGCGACCCGCGCGGCGAACCCGGTGACCACCCCGTCGCGCAGCAACCGTTCCATCCGCGCGTACGCGTTGGTGCGCGACACGTGCACCCGTTCCGCCAACGTACGGATGGAGATCCGCCCGTCCCGGGTCAGCTCGTCGAGGATGCGGCGGTCTACCTCGTCCAACATCGGGGCCGTTCGTCCCGTACCACCGCGCAGGGGCGCTGTGTCAGCGGTCTCCTGGTCCACGGAAGCCTCCCATAGTGCCGTATGTCCCGCCTTCACCGGCCATCTTGAGTCAATCATCCGACCAAAGGAGCATAAGGCCACCACACGTCCAGGAGGTTCCGCCGTGACGACCACCCCTCAGGCGGCCCGCAGGGCAACCCCGCGGAAGCGCCGCTCGGCCACCCCGACCGCGCCCGACCCGGCGGCCGGCCTGCTGCCCCAGGCCGACCCGGTCCGGTTGCTGAACCCGGAGGGCACCCTGCTGCCGTCCCGGGCCGACTATCTCGAGCCACCCGTGGAGACGCTGCGCGAGATGTACCGGCGGATGGTCGTCGGCCGCCGGTTCGACGCGCAGGCCACCGCGCTGACCAAGCAGGGCCGCCTCGCGGTCTACCCGTCCTCCCGAGGTCAGGAGGCGTGCCAGGTCGGCGGGGTCCTCGCGCTGCGCGACGACGACTGGGTTTTCCCGACCTACCGCGAGTCGATGGCGCTGACCGCCCGGGGCATCGACCCGGTCGAGGTGCTCACCCTGCTGCGCGGCGACTGGCACTGCGGGTACGACCCCGCCGCGCGGCGGACCGCCCCGCAGTGCACCCCGCTCGCCACCCAGTGCGTGCACGCCGCCGGGCTGGCCTACGGCGAGACGTACCAGGGGCGCGACACGGTGGCGCTGGTCTACATCGGCGACGGCGCGACCAGCGAGGGTGACTTCCACGAGGGGATCAACTTCGCCGCCGTGTTCAAGGCCCCGGTCGTCTACTTCGTGCAGAACAACCGGTACGCGATCAGCGTGCCGCTGTCCCGGCAGACCGCCGCCCCCACGCTGGCCTACAAGGGCGTCGGCTACGGCGTGCCCAGCGAGCAGGTCGACGGCAACGATCCGGTGGCCGTGCTCGCCGTGCTGGCGAAGGCGGTGGCGCACGCCCGCGCCGGCAAGGGGCCGTTCCTGGTCGAGGCGCACACCTACCGGATGGAACCGCACACCAACGCCGACGACGCGACGCGCTACCGGGACGTCGGCGAGGTGGAGGCGTGGCGGGACCGCGACCCGGTGGCCCGGCTGGAGGCGTACCTGCGTTCCCGCGAGGTCCTCGACGACGACGCCGTCGCCGCGATCGCCCAGGAGGCCGAGGAGTACGCCGCGCGGCTGCGCGAGCGGATGAACGCCCAGCCCACCGTCGACCCGCTCACCCTCTTCGACCACGTCTACGCGCAGCCCACCCCGCAACTCGTCGAACAGCGCGACCAGGTCCGCGCCGAGCTCGCCGCCCAGGAGGAGGACGCCTGATGGCCACCATGACCATGGCGAAGGCGCTCAACGCGGCACTCGCCGACGCGCTGCTCGACGACGAGCGGGTCGTCGTCTTCGGTGAGGACGTCGGGCAACTCGGCGGCGTCTTCCGGATCACCGACGGGTTGCAGGCCCGCTTCGGCGACAAGCGCTGCTTCGACACCCCGCTGGCCGAGGCCGGCATCGTCGGCTTCGCCGTCGGACTGGCCATGTCCGGGCTGCGCCCGGTGGTCGAGATGCAGTTCGACGCGTTCGCGTACCCGGCGTTCGAACAGATCGCCTCGCACGTGGCGAAGCTGCGCAACCGTACCCGGGGCGCGCTGAGCGTGCCGATGGTTATCCGGGTGCCGTACGCCGGTGGCATCGGCGGGGTGGAGCACCACTGCGACTCCTCCGAGGCGTACTACGCGCACACCCCGGGCCTCAAGGTGGTCACCCCGGCGACCGTCGACGACGCGTACTCGCTGCTGCGGGAGGCGATCGACGACCCCGACCCGGTGGTGTTCATGGAGCCCAAGAAGCTCTACTTCACCAGCGCCGAGGCGGCCCTGCCGACGCGGACCGAGCCGTTCGGCCGGGCGGTCGTCCGCCGGTCCGGACGCGACGCCACCCTGGTCGCGTACGGGCCGGCGGTGCCGGTCGCGCTGGAGGCCGCCGAGGCCGCCCGCGAGGAGGGCTGGGACCTGGAGGTGGTCGACGTCCGCACCATCGTGCCGTTCGACGACGACACGATCGCCGCCTCGGTCCGGCGTACCGGCCGCTGCGTGGTGGTGCAGGAGGCACAGGGTTTCGCCGGGGTCGGCGCGGAGATCGCCGCCCGGGTGCAGGAACGGTGCTTCCACGCGCTGCACGCGCCGGTGCTGCGGGTCTCCGGGCTGGACATCCCGTACCCCGCGCCGATGCTGGAGCACACCCACCTGCCCTCGGCCGACCGAGTGCTCGACGCGGTGGCCCGCCTGCAGTGGGACGACCAGCCGGACTCCCGCTGGCTCAGCGAGGTGCCGGCATGAGCGAGCAGATCTTCCTGTTGCCCGACCTCGGTGAGGGGCTCGCCGAGGCGGAGATCGTGCAGTGGCGGGTCGCGGTCGGCGATGTCGTCACCGTGGACCAGAGCGTGGTCGAGGTGGAGACGGCCAAGGCGGTCGTGGACGTGCCCTGCCCGTACGCCGGCCGGGTCGTGGCCCTGCACGGCGCGGAGGGTGAGGTGCGTCCGGTCGGCCAGCCGCTGATCACGGTGGCCGAGCCGGTCGCCGACGGTTCGACCGAGCCCGCCGGTCACGCGGTCTACCGCGAGGAGGAGCGGGCCGGCTCGGGCAACGTGCTGATCGGGTACGGCACCGGGCACGGCGGCACGCGCCGCCGTCGACGCCCCCGCCTCGCCCCGGCCGCGCACGCCTCCGCGCCGGGGGCGGCGGTCACCGGTACGGCGGTGGCGAACAGCGCGGCCCCGGCTGTCCCCGTCGGTGCGGACCCGTCCGCGACGCCGCCGCTGGTCATCTCGCCGATCGTGCGGCGGCTGGCCCGCGAGCACGGCGTCGACCTGACCTTGCTGCGTGGCACCGGCCCCGGCGGTGTGGTCCGGCGTGCCGACGTGGAGGCGGCGGCTGGTGTGACCGCGTCGGACCGGTCGACGCCGGGTACGACCGCGACGGACCGGTCGACGCCGGGTCTGCTGGCCGGGCCGCCGCCGTCGCACGTCGGACTCGCTCCGGCCGACGCGCGGGACCAGGTGATCCCCCTGACCGGTGTCCGCCGGGTGATCGCCGACAAGCTCTCCCGTAGCCGGCGGGAGATCCCGGAGGTGACCATCTGGGTCGACGTGGACGCCACCGCGCTGCTGAGCACCCGGGCCGCGATCAACGCCGCGCGACCGGACCGACCGGTGAGCATCCTGGCGCTGCTCGCCCGGATCTGCCTGTCCGGGCTGCGCCGGTACCCGCAGCTCAACGCCCGGGTGGACACCGAGGGGCAGCGGATCGTCCAGTCCGCCGCGGTGCACCTGGGCATCGCCGCCCAGACCGATCGTGGCCTGGTCGTGCCGGTGCTGCGTGACGCCGACCGGCACACCACCGCCGAGTTGGCCGCCGAACTGGCGGCGACCACGACCGCGGCGCGGGCCGGTGAGCTGCCGCCGACCCGGCTCACCGGCGGCACGTTCACGCTCAACAACTACGGGGTGTTCGGTGTCGACGGCTCCACCCCGATCATCAACCACCCGGAGGCCGCGCTGCTCGGGGTGGGCCGCATCGTGGACAAGCCGTGGGTGGTGGACGGAGACCTGGCGGTGCGCAAGGTGACGCAGCTCAGCCTCACCTTCGACCACCGGGTATGCGACGGAGGCGTCGCCGGCGGCTTCCTGCGACACGTCGCCGACTGCGTCGAGCAACCCGCGCTGCTGATCGCCGCCGTCTGACCCCGCCCGCCCCTGCCCTTACCCCGCCCCCCGCCCCCGCCCCCGCCCCCCGCCCCCGCCCCCGCCCCCCGCCCCCGCATTCGTCGATCATGGAGTTGTGCAGAGGTCATAACGCCCATAAAAGGTCAAAATGACTGCCACAACTCCATGATCGACGCGGGGTCGGGGCGAGAGATCGACGCGGGGTCGGGGGTCGGGGGTCGGGGCGCGGGGTCGGGCGTCCGGAGAGGATGCCGGGGCCGCGGCCGAGGTGGTGCGATCCGACCCGGATCGGCGGGTGTCCGGACATTGGTCGCAGGGCGCCGACTAGCGGTCGGGATATGACGCTCAGGCATTGTCGGGCCGTGGTGGCGCGATTGCGTGGAAATGTCCCCGGCGCAATAACCGCGCGGTTTCGTCGAACTACTGAATCGCTGGTGGGTAGCCGGTGAGAATGTGGCGGAGGGCGAGAAATAAACGGGGGGACGCATCATGAACCTGAGGGGGCGATTGGCGCTGCTGACGGTGGCCGTCGCAGCGGCACCGCTGGCACTCGGCGCGTGCACGGACGATCGGAGGACCGCCGAGGGGCGACCGGCGGCTCCGGAACTCGCCGTGACGCCTGCGGAGGGCGCGCGGGACGTACCGATCAGCGGTGAGATCGGCACCACGGTCAAGCACGGGCGGGTCACCGACGTGCGGATCACCGACGACATGGGCGGGAAGGTCGCGGCCGAGCCGCGCGAGGACGGCACGGGCTGGGTGCCGACCAAGGTGTTGAAGCCCAAGCGGACGTACACCGCCGAGGTCACGGTGACCGGTGAGAAGGGACAGACGGTCACCCGGAAGACGACCTTCACGACGCAGCCGAAATCAGCCAAACCGGCGATCACCAGTACGCTCTATTTTGCCGGCAATCGGACGTACGGAACGGCCATGCCGGTAACCGTCGCGTTCGACCCGCCCATTCCGAAGGAGGCCAGGGCGGATGTGCAACGTCGTCTGTTCGTGAAGACGGAACCGGCGCAACCGGGCACCTGGTCCTGGGTGTCCGACGGTAGTCAGGCCTATTACCGAGCGCCCGACTTCTGGCGGCCCGGCACGTCGATCAGCGTCCGTGCCGCGCTGGAGGGCCTGCCGATCGGCAAGGAGAACGTCGGCGACGCCGACCGGCGGGCCACGTCGAAGATCGGTCGGCAGGTGGCGCTGGAGATCGACAACGCGACCAAGCAGATGTCGGTGATCCGGGACGGGAAGCTGCTGCGCAAGCTCCCGGTCAGTCTCGGCAAGCCGAGCACGCCGACCTCCAGCGGCAAGATGGTGATCATGGAGAAGCACGACTTCACCACGTTCGACACCACGGGCTCGGCCGACCCGTACGTCGTCGACGTCGAGGACGCGCAGCGGCTCACCTGGGGTGGCGAGTTCATCCACGGCGCGCCCTGGTCGGAGGGGGACCAGGGGTACACCAACGTGTCGCACGGGTGCACCAACCTCTCCGCGGTCAACGCCGACTGGCTGATGGGCGTCACCCAGGTCGGCGACCTGGTCACCGTCAAGGGCACCGAGGTCGAACTCGGCGAGGGCAACGGCTGGACGGCGTGGAACGTCGGCTGGGACCAGTTCGCCAGGGGCAGCGCGCTGCCCGTACCGGCCGGGTTGGGGCCGGCGCCGACCACACCGGCGGACCCGGGCGCGGTGGCCGGCGGCGGCTCGCCGGAGCCGCAGCCCTCCGCCAGCGGGGGCTGACCGTCCGGATCGGGGGCAGCGGGTCGTGACCGGCCCGGTGTCCCCGGTGAGCGGCCTGGGTGCTCAGGTAGTGGTCGGGGGATCGTCCCTAGGGTGGATACGCCGCGCCTGCGGGTCATGCCCTGGGCTTACCCGGAACCCCCTTTGCGCAGGGTGTAAGTGTCGGTGGTGGGCGATAGGTTTTTCTCATGCCAGAGCGCGAGGAGCGGTTCCACGTGGAGACGACGGTCTTCGACGACGCGGTGTGCGTCCGCGTGGTCGGTGCCGTCGACATCGCCACCGTCGCGGCCTTCCGCGCGGCCCTCTGGGCGGCGCCGGCCCGGCCGGAGCTGCGGGTGGATCTCTCCGAGGTCCGGGTGCTCTCCGCCGCCGGGGTCCGCACGCTGGTCGCGGCCCGGCTGTGGGTACGGGCGCAGGGTGGCCAACTGGTGTTGACGGACCCGCCACCGGTGGTGGAGCGGGTGCTGCGCGCCACCGGCCTGCGCCGGGTCATCCCGGTCGTCGGCTCGTGCACCGAGCGGGTGCTGGCCGGGGTGTGACGTCGCCACGGCGGGTTCGTCCCACCGTGGCGTGCGCTGGTCGGCCGGCGCCGACCGCGCGTCCGGCGCCGGGTACGGGGGCCGGCGCCGGACGTGGCGCTCAGCGGACGCCGAGCAGGTCGACCACGAAGACCAGGGCCTCGTTGGGCTTGATGACACCACCGGCGCCCCGGCTGCCGTAGCCCAGGTGCGGCGGGATGGTCAGCTTGCGCCGGCCGCCGACCCGCATCCCGACCACGCCCTGGTCCCAGCCGGCGATGACCCGGCCACCGCCGAGCGGGAACTCGAAGGCGTCCCCACGGTTCCAGGAGGCGTCGAACTCGGCGCCGGTGGAGTGCGAGACCCCGACGTAGTGGACGCGGGCCACCTGGCCGCGCTGGGCCTCCGGGCCGTCGCCCACGGTGATGTCCTCGATCACGAGGTCGGCGGGCGGGGCACCCTCGATCGGACCGATCTCGGGCTTGCTCGCTGCCTGGTTCATGCGGATTCTCCTGTGACGTCGGTTCTGTTCAGCACAATCCTGCCGGATGCTACGCCAGCCGTGCTCGTCGCACGCCGTACGGCGGCCCCGCCGACCGTGCCGGCCACGACGGCGGGCGGCACCCGCAGGGGTGACGCCCGCCGTGTGGGGAGGGAGGTGACAGGTCAGCGGAGCCAGGCGAATCGCCGGACGATCGGCAGCCGGGCCCAGGTGCGGCCGAGGCCCCAGGTGTCACCGGCGTTGGTCACCGCGAGCAGGGCCAGCACCCCGGCGTAGACGAGGTGGTCGTCCATGAAGGGGTTGTTCGCGGGCAGCAGGGCCGCGGTCCACATCAGCACCAGCAGCAGGCCACCGGTGGCGGCGGCGACACGTACCCCGATACCGAGGATGAGGGCGGTGCCGATCGCGGCCAGGCCGATCATGAAGAGCCAGTCGGCCCAGACCGCCCCGGCCATGCTCTGGTAGAAGCCCTCGAACGGACCGGTGACGCCGAAGCTGAGGAAGCCCTCGGTCGGGCTGCCACCGTTGATCCAGGCGTTCTTCCCCTCGGTGGCGAATCCCAGGCCGAACAGCTTGTCCAGGAAGGCCCAGAGGAAGATCCAGCCCAGCGCCAGGCGCAGCCCGGCGAGCAGGTGACGGGTGGCCCGCTTCCGGGTGGCCTGCTCCCGCACGGTCTCGGCCCCCGGGGTGCCTGCGGCGGCGGTGTTCCGCTCCGTCATCGCGGTCATGATGTCCACGTCCCTTCTCTGCTTCGCACCGCTGTCCCGGTGACACCTCCATTGGACGCCGGTGGCGCCGGATGCGGTCAGGGCCGACCGGGCCCGGACCGGCCGGGACCTTCGACCCCTTCCCGCCGGGCCGTCGGACCGGTGCGACGGGCGTACGTCGGGGCGCCGGGGTGTCGGGGTGTCGGCTGATGCTCAGCCGACGGGATTCGCCAGTTGATCGGCCAGCACCGACGGCGCCTCGGCCAGCGATGGGCCGTACCAGGTCAGGTGCCGTCCGGAGAGCAGGGCGCACGGTACGCCCGGAAATGCCTCCGGCCCGTCGTCGGCGGTGAACAGGTACGGCTCGTCCGGCAGCACGACCAGATCGGGTGCGGTGGCGCGCATCTGGTCCAGGGTCGGTCGCGGGTACCGTTCCGGCTGCCCGGCGTAGAGGTTGGCCACGCCCAGCCGGCGGAGCACGTCACCGGCGAAGGTGTCGGTGCCGAGGACCACCCAGGGACGCCGCCACACCGGTACCACCGCCCGGTGCCGCACCAGGCCCGCCGGCCGGTCGGCCCAGGCCCGCCGTGCCGCCGCCAGCCAGTCGGGTTCGGCGCGCGCACCCAGGTCGCGCAGCAGGTCGGCGAGTTCGGTCAGGGCGGTGTCCACCGTACGCGGATAGGTGATCCGGATCGGCAGGCCGGCGGCGGCCAGCGCGGCGGCGTCCTCGCGCCGGTTCTCCTCGACGTTGAGCAGCACCAGGTCCGGTCGTAACGCGCGGACCCGGTCGAGGTCGGGGTACTTGCTGCCGCCCACCCGAGGCACGTCCAGGTCGGCCGGAGCGGTGCACCAGTCGGTGGCCCCGACCAGCAGACCGGGCAGGGTCACCGCCACCGCCTCGGTCAGCGAGGGCACCAGGGACACCACCCGCATCCGTCCACCTCCTCGCCTCCGGCGTGGTCGGTCACCGTCGTGGCGGTCACGCAGGGCCCACCGGGGGAGCCGCCGGGCATGATCGTCATCCTAGACTCGGTCGGTCGACGGCAGGATTGGGTGGATACGACGATGACCGGTGACGACTCGTGGCTGTCGACGATTCCGGCCGGCGGTCGTCCGCCCGTGCTGGCGCGCGAGGGGCAGCGGGTACACGCCGGCCCACGCCTGGGTGAGGTGATCCGGCGCCGCCCGCCGGGGCTCACCGGCAATCAGTGGAACACCGCCGCCCGGGTGGTGCTCGACCACGTGGTCTGCGCGGACGACACCGGGCTTCCGCAGTTCGCGGTCGAGTTCCGGGGACCGGCGCCGGACGCGTCCGCCCGGCGGGTGGACCGGATCGTCGAGGCGGTCACCGCCAGCGTCGGCCTGCCGCTGCTGCGGATCGGCTCGGCCACCCTGCGCGCCGCCGACCACGGGCCGGGCATCGTCGGGTACGTGATCGACGCCCGTCGGTACGCCGACGGCGCCGCCGGGTCGGACGTGCCGGCCGTCGGGTTCCGCGACATCGTCGGCCGGCTGCCGGACGGGCGCACCGGCGCGGTCAACGACCTCGGCGCGCTCGCCCGGGCCGAGGCGGTCGAGGCGTACGTGGCGCGGCGACTGGCGGATCCGATCCTGCGGGGACTGCACGTGCGCTGGGTCGACGGTCCGGTCGAGGGGTGGAGTTGGGTCGAGGTGTGCCCGGGCGACTTCCTGGTGGAACGGGTCGTCCTGCGGTCGTACCGGTTCTCCTGCGGTGTGGATCCGGCGCGACTCGCCGAGGACCTGGCCGCGCTCGCGGTCGGTGAGCGCCTGCGCACCCTGGATTCGGACCCGCCCGCAGTGGTGGGGCGTGCCGATCTGCTCGATGACATCCGGCGGCTCGGGCAGCGTCGCGACGAACTTGTGAACGGTTTCGCCTACGACCAACTCCACCAGGTCTGACCTGCTCGACTGTCGCACGGCCGGGACCGCAGAAAAAAAGTCCACCTTCTTTTGAACTCCCGCCACGGCGGGGCCGTACCTCACCAGGAATGGACAGGATCTCCCCAACCCGCGCCGGGCGGCGCGGGAGACGGTGCGGAAAGGGCATCGTCGTCTGTCGACGTGCCATCGGTGCGTTCGAACGGCCTCCGTCGAGCGCGCCACCACGATTCCGTTCGGTCCGTCGAGTCACGCGTCAGGTACCGGATCGAGAAGGAGAGCAATTCGATGCGCAGGTCCACCCGGTCACGCAGACCAGCCGGTAACACGCGGACCAAACGACTTGTGGCCGTTGGTGCCACGCTCGCCGTCTTCGGCGGCGTGGTCGCCGTCACCCAGATCTCGTCGGCCGGTGACCGACGGCCGAACAAGCAGCAGACCCGCCCGATCTCGGCCGAGTGTGTGGAGCCCAGCCCGGGTGCGACCGCGCCGACCGCCCGTGGCGCCACCACCACCCGTACGTTCCAGAACGGTCGTTGGGTGACCAACCACTGGGGTGACGGGCAGCAGTCCGTGGAGGAGTGCCAGGAGACCCGCAGCGGCAACGGTGGCGCGACCACCGGTGCGTTCGCCGTGGCCTGTCCCGACGTGGTCAGCCGCCTGCCGCAGGTGCCGGACCGCGCCCGCGCCGAGGTGGACCGCAACCTGGCCCTGCTGCAGACCCAGATTACCGAGGCCGACCAGCGCCTGGCCGCCGAGGGCAACAAGGGTCAGGCGTTCATCCGCAACGCCATCCTCGACCCGCTGGCCAGCAAGCGGCGGGCCACGCTCGACCGGATCACCATCTCCATCGACCGCTTCGGCCCCCGGCCGCGTGGTCTCGCCGGTCTGGCCGCCTGCCAGGTGCAGCCGGTGAACAACAACAACGGTGGGAACAACGGCGGCAACAACCCCGGCAACGGTGGGAACAACGGCGGCAACAACGGCGGGGGCAACAACAACGGCCTCGACGTGCTGGCCAACAACTGCAACAACAGCCAGCTCCAGCCGCACGACGGCTTCCAGAACGGCAACCGCTGCATCAGCACCGCCTTCGGTGAGGTCGGCTCCGCCGCGAACAACCCGTCGCTGCTGATCACCGAGTTCCCGCAGCAGATCAACCGCAACGAGGGCTTCGCCCTGCGGGTCAGCACCCGCAACCTGGTCCGGGACCGCTTCCTCCCGGCCGGTCAGGGTGGCTACTACCTGGAGAGCTCGCTGCTCAACGGTGAGGGCCTGACCCGTGGCCACTTCCACACCGCCTGCCGGATGCTGAACAACACGGACGAGGCGCCGGCGGCGGATCCGGTACCGGCCTTCTTCGTGGCCACCGAGGACGGCGGCGGCGGTCGCCAGCCGGACAGCGTGGTCATCCAGGTCCCGGGCCTGCCGGAGTCCGGCACCGCGCAGTGCGCGGTCTGGGCCGGTGACGGCTCGCACCGCATCCCGATGTCGGAGCGGGCCAACCAGACCCCCGCCTTCGACGCGGTGCGGATCCAGGTCAACTGACCCGGAACGACACGCGGGCCGTCCGGAACCTCGTTCCGGGCGGCCCGCGACGTGTGTACGGTGACGCTGTTCAGCGGTTCTTGTACGCCTCGACCACCTCGACCGGGATACGACCGCGTTCGGAAATCTGGTAGCCGTTGCTGACCGCCCATTCCCGGATCGCGCGGTTCTGCTCGCGGTTCATTCCGGGTGCCGCTGCCGCGACGCGTCGCGGTCCGCGGCCGGTGTCGGCACTGCCGCGTCCGAGCCGTCGGCCCGCATTGATAAACGGATCCAGCGCCTTGCGCAGGACACCCGCGTTCTCGTCGGAGACGTCGATGGTATAGCTCACGCCATCGAGGCTGAAGTCGACCGTCCGATCGGCCTTTCCGCCGTCGAGGTCGTCAGTCAGCACCGTGATTACTTTTTTCGCCATCGTCGATTACTCCCTGTGTCTGGCGGGGTGTGGTCAAAGTTTGACTCATCGCCCGGCAATTGCGCAACAAGAGCGCCTGCTTGCCGGTCTCGCGTTTTGCGCCGCGCGTAAATCCCGAAGGCGGTGACAACATGCATCACTACGCGAGGTGTCGGCAAGCTGCGACTGGCATCTTCGACAGTCTGCTGACTCGGCTGGCGGCTCGACGAACGCGGCGTAGCAAACCTCCTGCACGTCCTGCCCGGCACCAGCCCAAACACCGCCGGGGCCGTCCATGGAGGGCACGCCCGCGACGTTGATGACCAGTCAGGGCGGTCCACAGCTTGAGGTTAGAGACACAGGTGCAGCCGTCGAACTGACACCCGAGTCAAGCCGCTGATCAGGCCAGCAAAGACCTGGTGGTCCGTGGTTGAGAGCGAACACCGTGGAGACGCTCGCCCTCAACCGGGCGGAACTTGCGTCAGCCCCTCCAGGGGCCGAGGCCCAGGGCGACTAGCGCGATCACGAAGATCTGGATCACCATGGTCTGGGGGAGCCGCAGTCGGATGCTCATCTCTGTCACTCGTTCACCTCCTTCCCGGCAGCCGTTCCGTACGTGCCAACGAAGCGCCTATGCGCCAGCAGAGGCATAGGTGTTCAACAGCCCAGCCTGGGCCGGGCGAGCGAGGTCCGCTGAGCGATAACCGCCAGCCCGCTGGCTGTTGGAATACGCGCGTATTACGCTTGGGGTGTGCCGTACGAGTGGGAAGTGTGGGCGCTGCGGGCCCTGGCGGGCATTCACCCCTACGAGGTCCGCCAGGCTCTTGACGCCAAGCAACGGTGGCCGCGCCCCGCAGCCGACCAGGCCGGCTTCCGGGTGCTCACCGTCTGGGCGCGCACCCGGGACGGACGGCCCCTGATCGTGGCCGTCCGCCACATCGACGGTTTTGCCTGGAAGATCATCGGAGCGCGGGACATGACCCCCGCCGAACTGGCCGACTTCACCCGATGGGAGCAGACGCGATGAACAACGACAAGGGCCTCCCGCGCACCCCGCACGAGGCGGCCGACCTGATGAACAACCTGGCCTTCGATGCGCCGCCAACGGCCGAGCGTGAAGACGAACTGCTGGACGCACTCCCGCCGCAAGGCTCGGAGATCATGGTCGTCCGCTCCCTGCGCCTACCGACCGAACTCGACGAGTCGGTAGCCGTAGCGGCCAAGGCCGCCGGGGTTACCAAGACCGCCTGGATCCGCCAAGCCATCGAGATCGTGCTCACCATGCAAGCCGACGACGACCAGCCCATCTCCCGCGCGGACGCCCTCCGGGCACTCACCCTCCTGCGTCCCGTACGCCGTGTCGCGTAGGCGGTGAACAACTGCGCTGATTCGACGACGTCCGCTCTGCCGAACCTTCGTTCGAATCAATACTCTTCGTTAGGTGGGGATCGGATATGGGTGACCGCAGTGCCATCGAATGGACAGAGGCGACGTGGAACCCCACGACGGGCTGTGACCGCGTCAGCCGTGGATGCGACAACTGTTACGCGTTGACGCTGGCCAAGCGGCTCAAGGCGATGGGGCAGCCGAGGTATCAGCGAGACGGAGATCTGCGGACGAGCGGGCCAGGGTTCGGGTTGACTCTTCACCCGGACAGTCTTGAGTTGCCGTTCACCTGGAAGCGGCCCCGGCTCGTGTTCGTCAACTCGATGAGTGACCTGTTCCACGCCCAGGTTCCGGTGGAGTTCGTCCGTCAGGTTTTCGAGGTCATCGCCGCGACTCCGCAGCACACCTATCAGGTGTTGACCAAGCGAGCCCGCCGCCTACGTCGGCTGGGGTCCTCCTTGACCTGGCCGCCCAACCTGTGGGTGGGCGTCTCGGTGGAGAACGCCGATGTAGTGGATCGAATCGATGATCTACGGGGCGTACCAGCGGCGCTGCGGTTCCTGTCATGCGAACCGCTGCTTGGCCCGCTGTCGGACCTGAAGCTCGACCGCATCGGCTGGGTTATCGCCGGCGGCGAGAGCGGCATCAATGCTCGGCCGCTGCACCAGGATTGGGTGATAGGCCTGCGCGATCAGTGCACGCGCGCCGGGGTGCCGTTCTTCTTCAAGCAGTGGGGAGGTCGAACGCCCAAGGCTGGCGGTCGGGAGCTGAACGGCCGTACGTGGGACGACATGCCTCTGAGCCTGCCTGTCTCATGACAGCGGGGGTGGCCCGGCACGTCCAGACCGTACGGGTGCCGACGGCGATCATCAGAGGCTTTTCTCTCACAGGTGTGCAATGAGAGACTGCTCCGCAACACATCGTGATCATCTGGGGGCTGAATGCCAGTCGACGGTCCGGTGCCATGGCCGTGTGCGGAGCATACGGGTGCCAAACACGACATCTACCGCCGCTACCTTGAGCGATGGTTTCCGATCCTCCTCGCCGGCTATCCCTCTGTCACCTACGCCGAGGGATTCGCCGGGCCTGGCATCTACAGCGGCGGAGAAGCCGGGTCGCCCGTCATCGCGATCCGCGCGCTTGTCCAGGAGGTCTCCGCGAACAAGGGCATCACCCGATTCGTCTTCATCGACGATGACGAGCGCTGCGTCAAGATGCTGCGGGAGACCCTGCAGGAAGCGTTTCCCGTACGACCGCGGTCGGAGAGCGCGATGCCCGTCATGATGGGCAAAGGCACCTGCGCTGACGATCTCGGAGTTGCGCTCGACCAGATGGGTGCCTGGGGACAGCCGATATTCGCGAACCTGGACTCCTGGGGCAACGCGCCGGTGCCCTTCAAGCTGCTGCAGCGTCTCGCCGGCAACGTATCCACCGAGGTCATCGTCACGCTGCTCCCGCAGCACTTCGTTCGATTCGTGAGCAACATGGGTGAGGCGGGTGACGACGTCTTCGGCGGCGACCCGCACTGGCGTGATGTCGTCAACCTGCCGCCAGCGGCGAAGAGTCGGCACATCCTCACCTGCTACCGGCAAGCTCTGGAGAAGGCTGGCTTTCCCTACCTACTGGACTTCGAGCTGATTCCTCGCAATGGCCAACCTCTGTATCTCGTCTTCGGCACCGGGCACCCTCTCGGTGTGCAGAAGATGAAGGACAGCCTCTGGGAGGTGGACCGAGCCCAGGGCGTCGGGTTCCGTGACCCCCGCGACGAACAGGCAGAGACCTTGTTCGCGATGGATGAGCCGCTCCTGGGACCACTGACCCGACTGCTACAGCAGAGGCTGCGTGACAGCGGTCCGGTCCGCGTCGAAGACCTGCGCCGGTTCGCTCTGCTCGAGACGGTGTACCGACCAGAACACGTCATCAAGGCACTGAAGCCGCTCGTCGACAACGGCAGCGTGAAGATTGCAGACGGTGGTCGGCTGCAGAGATCATCCTTCGTCTCGCTGTAGCCATGCCTACTCATTGAAGGAAGCGACTGCCCGCCTTTTCCTGAGCGGTGCCGAGCGAAGACCGGCGCAGCAGCTCTGGTAGCACCGCCGGTGCTACCAGTGGGGTACGCTCTCCACCATGACCGCGAAACGCTCCATCAGCGTGCCCGACGACGTCGCGCAATGGCTCGACGGCCAGCGCAACGTGTCCGCTGCGATCACCGCAGCCGTCCGCGCGCAGATGGCCGGCACCCAGCTCGACGAGGTGCTGCGCCGCGCCGGCATAGAGGTCACCGACGCCGGCAAGGCCCGCTGGCGCGACCGCCTCGCCACCCCCATCCCTGATGAGGCCCTCGCCGAGGGGCAGCGCCTGCTCGACGAGGCCGCGTGAACGACGTCCAGGTCGCCGTCGTCCTGGACGTCACCGCCCTCGCCGCGTACGTCGCCGGCCAGGTCGCCGTCGGTGAGCTGATCGCGGAGGTCGCCGACGAAGGCCGCACGGTCGGCGTGCCGGCCGCCTGCCTCGCCGCCGCGTACGCCGCCACCAGCAGCGAGGTCAGCGCGGCCCTGCTCACCCTCCTGACCACCACCCCGGCCGTCACCGTGCTACCCCTCGGCGCCGAGCCCGGCATCGACGACGCCCGCCAGACCGGCGTCCTCGCCCGCGCCGCAGGCGGCGACATCGCCCTCGGCCACGCCGCCCGCACCGCCATCGCCCACCAGGCGCACCTGGCCACCACCGCCCCCACGCCGGCCGCCACCGTCCTGCCCGCCGGCTGGAGCATCCTCGACCTCAGCCAGGGGGACTGTAAAAACAACGGTGTAACTCCGATCAAGGGAGTAGCACCTGATGACGATCACGACCGATGCGGTGGACACTGCCGCTGTGCCCGGTGACGAGAAGGCCAAGCGGCCGCGTACGAAGACGACGCCAGGGGGTGTCGACCCGGCGCTGGTGTCACAGCTGGTGACCCAGGCTCGTGAGCAGGGGCTGCAGCTGTCCGGTGAGGGTGGGCTGCTGCAGCAGCTGACGAAGATCGTGCTGGAGTCGGCCCTCGATGGTGAGATCACCGACCACCTCGGCTACGACAAACACGACCAGGCCGGCGCGAACTCCGGCAACTCCCGCAACGGCAACCGGTCCAAGACGGTGCTCACCGATGTCGGGCCGGTGCAGATCGACGTGCCACGCGATCGAGCGGGCTCGTTCGAACCGGCCATCGTCAAGAAGCGTCAGCGCAGGTTGTCCGGGGTGGAGGACCTGGTGCTGTCGCTGTCGGCGAAGGGCCTGACCACCGGCGAGATCTCCGCGCATCTGGCCGAGGTCTACGGCGCCGAGGTCTCCCGCCAGACGATCTCCACCATCACCGACAAGGTGATGGACGGTATGACCGAGTGGCAGAACCGGCCCCTCGATCCGGTCTACCCGGTGGTCTTCCTCGACGCCATCAACGTCAAGATCAGGGACGGGAAGGTCGCCAACCGGCCGATCTACGTCGCTCTCGCGGTCACCGCCGACGGCCACCGAGACATCCTCGGCCTGTGGGCCGGCGACGGCGGGGAGGGCGCCAAGTTCTGGCTGCAGATCTGCACCGAACTGAAGAACCGGGGCGTCGACGACGTGCTCATGGCCGTCTGTGACGGACTGACCGGCCTGCCGGATGCCATCGGAGAGGTCTGGCCCCGCACCGTGGTCCAGACCTGCGTGGTGCACCTGCTCAGGAACTCGTTCCGCTACGCGGCCCGCCAGCACTGGGACGCGATTGCCAAGGCACTCAAACCGGTCTACACCGCACCGACCGAGGCCGCCGCTACCGAACGATTCCTCGAGTTCGCCGAGGCATGGAGCAGCCGCTACCCGGCGATCGTGAAGCTGTGGGAGAACGCCTGGGCCGAGTTCGTGCCGTTCCTGGCCTTCGACGCCGAGATCCGCCGGATCATCTGCTCCACCAACGCCATCGAAAGCGTCAACGCCCGCATCCGCCGCGCCGTCCGCGCCCGCGGACACTTCCCCAACGAGCAAGCCGCCCTCAAGTGCGTCTACCTCGCGGTGATGAGCCTCGACCCGACCGGGCAAGGCCGCAAACGCTGGGCCACCCGCTGGAAGAGCGCACTCAACGCCTTCGACATCACCTTCGACGGACGCCTGTCCGCCGGCCGCAAGTAGAAGATCAACCAACCCCAGTTACACCGTTAACTTGACAGACCCGCCTGATGCCAGCAGCACGGAGCCGTACCAACTGCAATTTCCGGACGACACCTGGGCGTCACTGTTGGTGAGACGGATGGTGCATCAGTGTGACCGTGGTGTCTGGCCCGTCCGGTTGGGTGACCAGGGTGTTCGTGCGTTTGGGGGAGGAGGGAACAGGATTCGGGGGAGTGTCAGTCACCTGACGCCGGGCCTTCTCTGGTACGAACGTAGGAGTTTCGACGAGAGGACAGCGCCCTGATGACCCATGCCCTGGTCGCCGCCGAGAACCTCAACGCCGCGCTCGACGACATCGTGGATCGTGTGCCTGGTGCCAAGTTCGCGGTGGTGCTCTCCCCGGACGGCATCATGCTGGGGGCGTCGCGGGGCATCGACGAGGAGATCGCCGAGCAACTGTCCAGTGTGGTCTGTGGGCTTCAGGCGCTGGGCCTTGCCGTTGCCCGATTGTGCGGTGACGGTGAGCTGCACCAGGTGGTGGTGCAGATGTCGCGGGCGTTCCTGTTCCATGCCACCACCGGCAACGGGGCGATCCTCACCGTCGGCATCGACGGCTCGGCCGAGGTCGGGGACATGGCGTACGAGGTCGCCCTGTTCTGTGCCAAAGCCGGACATCACCTGCCGGTGTACGTGGAGCCGGCGCCCAAGGTGGGCGCGCGGTGATCCGGCCCTCGCGTCCAACGGGATGTCGGTAGGGGAGGTCGGCTCTGCGCATCGTGGAGGGCTGCCTACCGATGTTGTCCCCGGTCGGGGCGGGATGGAGCACCGCCCCGACCGGGTCTCGGTCAGACGTTGGACGAGTAGGTGAGGAGGAACTGGTTCGCTGTCTGTGCGCCCGCGTTGTTGAAGCAGATGACGTTACGGATGATCGCGGTGGCGCCGGACAGGATCCAGGGGGTCTGTAGGTTGCAGTAGTCGGGTGTCGGGCCGAACGCGGTGACCTGCACGGTCGTCATCCGGTAGCCGACCAGGGGAAGGGTGACCAGGTACTGGCCGACCCCGGACACCATGATGCTGTTCACTCCGCCGGCGGAGTTGAAGTCGGTCGGACCGCCGAGGCCGGGGCTCCACACGTAGGCGAAGTGTTTCGGCGGTACGGCGCCGAAGATCGGACGTTCCCGGTGGTAGGTCAGGTTGAACCAGCTGTCGGCGTGGGCGCCGGTGGGGTCGAAGCAGAACACGTAGGCCAGCACGGCGCCACCGGAGACACCCCAACGGGCGATCTTGCAGCGGCGCGGGAGGTTCGGGTGTTCGGCGGTGGCTTGCAGGTTTCCGCTCAGTGCGGTCGTGCTCAGGCCGTTGAGGCGGACCTCGTAGATGCCGGTGCCGAGGTGGGCCACCGTGTTGGCGGCGCCGGCCGAGTTGAAGGAGGCGGTCATGCCACCGGGCGGTGTCCCTCTGACGTAGCCGAACGCATGTGATCCGGGCGGCAGCAGGCCGGAGCTGGTGCTGTAGTCGACGACGAAGCGGGCGTTGTCAGGTCCGCCACCGGGACGGTAACACTGCACCTCGACGGCCTGGTCGGCGCCGAAGGGGTAGGTGGCTGCGACCTGGCACCAGCGCGGTGCGTTGTCGACGGCGGTGACGTGTGCGACGCCGTTCGTCGAGGCGGTGGCCGGGAAGTAGACCCGGTAGCGGCCGACGCCGATCTGGTCGACGGTGGCCCAGGCGCCGGGGAGGCTGGTCTTCCAGCCGCCCCACTGTCGGCTGGTGTCCAGGATGGTGCCGGGGGCCGGGGTCGGTGTCTGTAGGTAGGCGAAGCCCCACCGGTCGGGCACGGCCGCGCTGGCCGGGGCCGCCGTTGCGGTGAGTGCGATGGTGGCGGCCAGGGCGGTGGTGACGAACAGGGCCAGACTTCGGCGGGCGACGGCGGTTGCGGTTCGGGAGCGAGCGAGTACGGACACTCATCCACCTCCATCAATTGTTACGGGCTTGTCAGCGTAGTGAACACGCGGGGTGATCGGATGACTCTCTTCCGTCATTGCCACTACTGTGCTATCTGGCTTGTCTGGCATTCCGGTAATCGCCCATGGTCGATGTCTGGGCCGGCGGGGGTGGGTGGCGGGCCCGGCATCGTCCGAAAGGTTCCGGAAGGTCCTTGACGTATCGATCGAGATGGTTACGATCTGCGCAATGCGACCGAACCGCCCGGAGCGCGTGACCAGCCCCGATCCGACCGACGTCCACCCCGCCTGGCTGCCCCCGGCCGCGTTCCGCGCCGTCGGCTCCCGGCACGTTCTCGTGTACGGCGACGGCCCGCTCGTCGACACGGTGCTGCGCGAGGCCCGACTCGCCTGCGCCGCGTACGGCGGCACAGCCCGTCGCTGCGCCGACGGCCCCGCCGCACAACTCGTCCTCGCCCTGCGCGGCACGCCGGGAATCGCCGCCGTGGTGCGGACCGACCCGGCCGCCACCGGGGGGCTCGGCGACGAGGGGTACGCGGTCACCCGCCGCGACGAGGTCACGGTGGTACTGGCCGACGAACCGGCGGGACTGCTCCACGGGCTGTTCCACGTCGTCCGGCTCGGTGAGTCGGCGTTCGGCGCACCCCATCCGGCGCGGGCGTACCGGCCGGTGATGCGGCGACGGATGCTCGACCACTGGGACAACGTCGACGTACACCCGGTGATGGGTCAGGTCGAACGCGGCTACAGCGGCGGGTCCATCTTCTGGCGCGACGGCCGGGCACACCCGGACCGGGCCCGGGTGCGGGCGTACGCGCGGCTGCTGGCGGCGTGCGGGGTCAACGCGGTGTCGGTGAACAACGTCAACGTGCACGCCACCGAGGCGCGGCTGCTCACCGACCGGCTCGACGACGTCGCCGAGATCGCCGACGACCTGCGTCCGTACGGCGTCCGGGTGCACCTGTCGGTGAACTTCGCCGCGCCCGTGATGGTCGGCGGCCTGCCCACCGCCGACCCGCTCGACGAGAAGGTACGCCCCTGGTGGGCCGAGACCACCGCCCGGGTGTACGCGCGCATCCCGGACTTCGGCGGGTACCTGGTGAAGGCCGACTCGGAGGGGCAGCCCGGCCCGTTCAGCTACGGCCGGGACCACGCCGACGGGGCGAACCTGCTGGCCGAGGCGCTGGCGCCGTACGGGGGCGTGGTGCACTGGCGGGCCTTCGTCTACGACCACCGGCAGGACTGGCGGGACCGGTCCACCGATCGCGCCCGCGCCGCCCATGACCATTTCACCCCGCTCGACGGCCGCTTCCGGGACAACGTGGTCGTGCAGGTCAAGCACGGCCCGCTGGACTTCCAGACCCGGGAGCCGGTGTCGCCGGTGATCGCGGCGATGCCCGGCACCCGGCTGGCGGTGGAGTTCCAGGTGATGCAGGAGTACACCGGCCAGCAGCGGCACGTCTGCTATCTGGCGCCCTGGTGGCACGAGGTGCTGCGGTTCACGCCGTGGGGCGACGGCGGGCCGACCGTCGCCGACGTGGCCGCCGACGGTGGCGGGCTGGCCGCCGTCTCCAACGTGGGCGACGATCCGTTCTGGACCGGTCACCCGCTGGCCCAGGCCAACCTGTACGCCTACGGGCGGCTCGCCTGGGACCCGCGCCTGCGTCCGGAGGACGTGCTCGACGAGTGGATCGACCTGACCTTCGACCCGGCCGCCAGCGCCGACCCCGACCTGCTGCGGCGGACGCTGCACGAGATCATGGACGACTCGTGGCGCACCTACGAGCGGTACACCGCCCCGCTGGGGGTGGGCTTCATGGTGCGACCCGGGCACCACTACGGCCCGGACGTCGACGGGTACGAGTACACCCCCTGGGGCACCTACCACTTCGCCGACCGGGACGGGGTGGGCGTGGACCGGACCCGGGCCACCGGCACCGGCTTCACCGGCCAGTATCCGCCGCCCTGGTCCCGGGTGTACGAGTCGCCGGAGCGGTGCCCCGACGAGCTGCTGCTCTTCTTCCACCACGTCCGCTACGACCATGTGCTGCACAGCGGCAGCACGGTCGTGCAGCACATCTACGACACGCACTTCGCCGGGGTGGCGCAGGTGACGGCGATGAGCGATCGCTGGGCGACGCTGGCCGGGCTGGTCGACCCGGCGGTGCACGCCCGGGTGAGCGAGCGCCTGGCCGAGCAGCGGCGCAGCGCGCAGGAGTGGTGCGATCAGGTCAACGCCTACTTCCACCGTAAGTCCGGGGTGCCGGACGCGTACGGTCGCTCGCTGTACTGAGGCCCGGTGGGCCGGTGGGTGACTGCGGGGTTGACCGACTCCGGTAGCGTGTCGGCGGTCTGTCTGGGGGAGGCTCCCAGAGCTGTCCAGGGAAATGGGGCTGTCCGTTGTCACTGTCCAAGAGGGTCGCCGTCGTGGCGGTCTCCGCACTCACGGCCTTCGCGATGACCGCCTGCGGCGGCTCGTCGTCCGGCTCGTCCGACTCGGGTGCCGCGGCGCAGCCGAACGTGCTGGAGCAGCTCGCCAAGGACCTCAAGGGGTCGTTGCAGAAGGCCATGGAGAAGACCGAGTCCAGCGACTCGGTGACCATGTCGATGCAGGGCACGGCGGCCGGCGAGAAGATCACCGCGCAGGGCGTCATCGACCTGCGTGACCCGATCAAGGTCGAGATGACGACCACCGGTCCGGACGGCACCCCGACGACCGTCCGGATGATCGAGACCGCAGTGTACGTCGAGGTCCCGGAGGCCGACCGCGCCAGCATGGGCGGCAAGCGCTGGCTCAAGATCGACGTGGGTGCCGCGGGCGCGCAGGCCGGCATGGACTTCACCAAGCAGCTTGAGGACGTCGACCCGACCAAGCAGGTCAAGGCGCTGCTCGCCAGCGAGAACGTCACGGTCGTGGGCGAGGAGAAGGTGAACGGGGTGGACACCGTCCACTACACCGTGACCCAGCCGATTGCGGAGTACCTGCAGCAGATCGACGCCGAGTTGCGTAAGGGCGTCGAGCAGGAGATGGCCAAGCAGGGCGTCAAGGAGGTCAAGACCGACCTCTGGGTCGACGAGCAGTACCAGCCCCGCCGGGCCAAGGTCGTCACCGGTGACCTCGGTGACATCACCGTCGACTACACCGACTACGGCAAGCCGGTGAACATCGAGACCCCGCCGGCGGCGGAGACCACCGACTTCGCCGAGATGATGAAGGGCCTCGGGGACCTGACCTCCTGACCCGGAACCGGCACGACTGCCCGGTCGATGAGTACTCCTCACCGGCCGGGCAGCGCCGTCTCCGCCGGAAGGTCCAGGTACGCGGCGAGTCGCGCCGCGCCGGTGAGCAGGTGCCTGCCGCGTACGGTGAGCCGCTCCCGCCAGCCGTGCAGCGACGCGGCGAGCGGTGCGGCGCCCCCGGCGGCGCGTACCCGGCGGAGCACGTCGGCGATGTGGTCGAGCCGGTATCCACCGCGCCGCAGCAGATGGGCGAGTTCGGCGTCCCGCACGTCGTCGGGGGAGTAGACGCGGTAGCGGGTCGCCAGGTCACGGCCCGGCCCCAGCACCCCGGCCCGTTCCCACTTGCGCAGGGTCGCCGGGCGTACGCCGAGCCGGTGCGCCAGGGCACCGATCGGCACCCCCGCGCGGCGGCGCGGTTCGGGCGCGGCCCCGGTGAGGACCGCCACCGCCGTCTCGACCGCGTCCAGGGTCTCCCGGTCGCGGCGCAGCAGGGCGTGCCCCTCGTCGATCACCCGCAACGCCGTGTCGATGTCGCCCCGGTGCACGGCGCGCATGATCTCGCCGCTCGCCGCGTGGCCGTGCCCCGGACGTTCATCGTGCCATCCAGCTGGAAAGTCTCAACGTGAGATCACCGGTGCCCCGAGTGCCCGCACCTTCCTGCTGCGCGTCTGCGAGCTCCTGGGTCAGGACCGGACGGCCGAGATCGACGCCCTGGTGGGGGACGAGGCCCGGTGGAGCGACCAGGCGGCGATCTGGGAACCGGGGCGATCGGTCGGCGACACGCCCGAGGCGCACCGCCTGCGGGTGCTCGCCGACGACCTGCTGACCGAGCTGTACCTGCACGCTCCCCGGCGGCGCGACGGCTGGCGGGCGGCGTACGCGCAGGCCACGTCTGCGGTCGCGGTGCTGCGCTACCACGCGGCGGCCGCCGCGCCGCTGGGCCGGGAGGAACGCTTCGCCCGACTGGTGGCGGTCCGGGACGCGCTGATGGCGGAGAACCTGCTCGCGGCGCGAGTACGACTTCGCCCGGCTGGACACCGTGCTGCCGCACCCTGCGTACGGCCGGCAGGGCTTCGCCAGCATCGTCATGCCCGGCCCGCAGATGCTGCCCGAGATCGACCGGCTGCTGGCGATCGCCCACGCCCGCGCCGCCGCCCGTACGCAGCGCCCGCAGTGAGGTGTTAGCAGGGGACCCCTGCTATGCACGAGACGTTAGGAAGGGCCCCTTCCTTACACTTCGTACGAACTCCTCTCGGACCATGTCGGTCATCGGTGCGGCGCCGCGTACCAGCGCCAGCGCCAGCAGCGAACCCAGCGCCGCCGTCGCCGCCTCCGACGCGACCAGCGTCAGCGCCGTCGCCGCGACCAGCAGCAACGTGGTACCGACCGCCACCACCGGGGTACGCAGCACGAAGTAGCCGGCCAGCCGCAGCACGTCCCGCAGCCGGAAGGCGAACAGCGAGGTGATGACCAGCGCGTGGAGCCCGACCACGGCGACGCCGACGCCGACCGTGACCAGCGGCACCACCCACCAGCCGGGGACCCCGGCCGCCGACAGGTTGGCCAGGTTGACCGCGATGACGGTCAGCCACACCAGCGTCGGCGCCCAGACCAGCAGCGCACCGACCAGGTTCGCCCGGTAGCCGCGCCAGAACAGCCGCCACGGGTGCAGGTCGGTCAGGTCGAGGCGTTGGTGGTGCAGCGTGTACAGCGCGGCGGACAGCGCCGGGCCGAGCGGTACCGCGCAGAGCGCGACCAGCGGCAGGTTGCTCGGGTGGCGTTCCAGCGCGAACAGGGCGACCAGCCCGGGCGCGGCGCAGACCAGCAGCAGCACCTCGACCACCAGCAGCGTGTAGATCAGCGCCGCGCCCCGCGACAGCGGCCCGTCGCCGAACTCCCGCCGCGCGACGGCGCTCACGGGCGCTCCTGGCCGAGCAGGCGGCCCTCGTCCCACCAGGGCGGGGTGTGGTCGACGACGGGGGTGACCTCGGCCAGGGTCACCTCGTGCCGGGACAGGTGCAGGTCCAGATCGACCCGGCCGGCGACCACCGGCAGCGCCGCGTGCCGCCGGGCCGGTTCGGCGGCCTCCCGCAGCAGGTCGAGCTGGCGGGTGGTCGGCGACGGCGGACGGCCCAGCTCGCACCACGCCCGCCAGGCGTTGCCCGCCTCCTCGCTGACCGAGGAGCGCAGCAGGAAGGCGGTGGGCGCGGACGCGACGGGCAGCGAGAGTCGTACGGTGTGCCGGTCGATCGGGTCACGGCCGGTCACGTCGACCGGTGCCCAGGCGAGGACGGCCAGCCGCCCGGTGTCGTCCCGGGTGACCACGTGGTCCGGGCCGTGCGCGAGCACCTGGCCGCCGAGGCGGCTCATGAACGCGTACAGGTGGTAGGTGGGTTTCTTGATCTGGCGGTGGGTGAGCAGGCCGAAGCCGCCGTGGAACAGTGAGGTCGGGACGCCCTGCTCCTCGAACACGTCGCTGAACGTCCAGTACGCGAAGGAGTCGACCAGGTCGCCGCCGCCGGCCAGCACCGGGGCGAGGTAGGCGGCGTGGAAGGCGGTGTCGTGGATCGGGTTGTCCGGCCGGTACGACGAGTTGAACTCGGTGACGTGCACCGGCAGGTCGGCCAGCGGGGTGCCGGCGAGCTGACGGCGCGGCGCGGCGAACTGTTCCAGCAGCCGGCCCGCCGGGGCCAACGTCTGGTGCACGCCGAACGGCACGTGCTGGGCCGGACCGGAGGTGTACGCGTGCCGGCTGACGAAGTCGATCGGCACCGCGCGGTCGGTGACGTACTCGGCGAACCGGGGCAGCCAGCCGTCGTCCGCGCCGGGGGAGAGCGCCGGCCCACCCACCTGGAGATCGGCGTCCACCTCCTTGACCACGTGCGCGGTCACCTCGTACAGCCGGTGGTAGGCGTCGGCGTCCGCGCCCTGCCAGAAGTCGGGGAGGTCGGGTTCGTTCCACACCTCGATCGGCCAGCCGCGCACCTCCGCCAGCCCGTACCGGTCGACCAGGTGCGCGACGGTGGCCCGGACCAGGTCGGCCCACTCGGTGTGCGAGCGGGGCGGGGTGACGTTGCCGCGCCACCAGAACACCGTCTGGTCGCCGCTGGCCAGCGCGGTGGGCATGAACCCCAGCTCCACGAAGGGCCGGACACCCGACTCCAGGTACGCGTCGACGACCTGGTCGACGTAGCCGAAGGCGTGCCGCACCCGCCGCTCGCCCCGGTGCTGGTACGGGTGGTACACGCCGACGCCGTCGCTGAGCAGGCCGTGGCCACGGATGTGCCGGAACCCGATGTCGCGCTGCACGAGCGCCAGCGAGTCCTGGTAGTCACGCCGCAGGGCCAACTCGAACCGGCCGGTGCCGACGGCGAACCGCCATGCCTCGGATAGCCGGCCGCGGGGGTGTTCGGCAACGGTGATGCGCATCCTCGTCCTCGTGCTCGCGGGCGGGCGGGGGATGGGCCGGTCCGGTCGCACCGACACGACCGGACCGGCGAGACGGTCAGCCGTTCGCCTCCTTGTAGCGCTCGTACGCCTTGTTCGCCATCTCCACGTACGCGTCCATGTTCTTGCTCCTGAGCTCCGCCAGGTAGGCGTCCCACTGGCCGAGGTCCCGCTGGCCGAGGACGAACTGGAGGCTGGCCTGGTAGACGTGGTCGCGCAGCGGGGTCTCCCAGAGCGACACCTGCTCGCGTTCCTCGTCGTTGAGCGGGTACGGCGGCGGCGGTGTCTTCGGCGTGCGGGCGTTCATCACCTGCTGGAACTCCTGCTCCTCGGGGGAGAAGAACGCCTGGACCAGCTCGGGCTTGCCACCGTAGGCGAACACGCCGTTGTAGAAGCCGAAGTCCTTCTGGAGGTGCTTGGGCGCGTTCGGGTTGAGGCCGATGACGTTGACCTCGGGCGCCAGGGTGGGCTTGCCGGAGGCGTCCTTGACGAAGGTGGTGCCCTCCACGCCCCACTTGGCGAACTCCTGGCCGGCGTCGGAGTACCAGAGCCAGTCGACGAACTGCATCATGGCCACGAAGTTCTTGCTGTCCCGCGCCTTCGACGAGATCATCATCCCGTTCTCCAGGCGGCTGGACGGGTTGATCTCACCGGCCGGTCCGACCGGCAGCGGGATCTTGGCGATCTTGGCCTTCGGGTTGGTCGCCGCCAGGTCCGGCCGGTAGTCGTTCACCACGGCCTGGGCGTTCGCGCTGATCACGAAGGACCTGCCGTTGGCGAGCTTTTGCCGGGCGGCGTCGTCGGTCTGGGTGAAGCTCTCCGGGTCGAGCAGCTTCTCGGCGACCAGCTTGTTGAGGTACTGCAACACCTGCTTGTACTGCTCGGTGGCGCCGGTGTACTCGAACTTCTGCGCCTGCGCGTTCCAGCTCATGTGCTGGAAGTTCCAGCCGGCGCCTTCCAGCCCATGCGAGACGGCCAGCAGGTTGAACAGGTTGCCGGCCGGGTTGGGCTGGCTCCACCGGTCGGAGAACGGGTAGACGTCCGGGTACGCGGCCTTCATCGCCTTGAGCACGGTGTACAGCTCGTCCCAGGTCTTCGGGACGGCCAGGTTCAGCTCGTCGAGGATGTCGGTCCGGATCGCCAGCGAGTATTCGTGCCAGGGCTTCTTGTGCAGGCCGGGCAGCAGATAGAACTTGCCGTCCTGCTGGCGGAGCGTGTCGATCTCAGGCTTGAGATTCCACTTCTCGATCTTCTCCTTGAGGTTCGGCATCAGATCGAGGTGGTCGCTGACCGGCAGGATCGCCCCGGAGGAGACGAACGTGTTCACGTCCGGCGGGTACGTCTTGGGAATCAGCAGCGGCGCGTCACCGGCGCCGATCAGCAGGCTGCGCTTCTGGTTGTAGTCGCTCAGCGGCACCGCGACGGGATCCAGCGTGATGTTGGTCCGGGACTTCAGTTCCGACCAGAACAGCCAGTCGTTCTTCAGCGGGTAGTTCGGGTGGTTGTTGTAGAGGACGGAGAAGGAGATCGGCTCGGTGGCCTTGAACTGCGTACCGACGGCGTAGTTCTCCATCGCGCCGGCCCGGTTCTCCGACAGGTCCTGGTTCTCGGACGGGTCGTCACCACAGGCGACGAGGCTGGCGGCGGTGAGCAGGGCGGCAGCGGCTGTCGCCACCTGTCGCCACGGTCTGCGGAGCATGGCGGTCCTTTCGATGTGGTGGTGGGAGCGGGGTGAACACGCTGGTCAGCCCTTGACCGCGCCGAGCATGATGCCCCGGACGAAGTACCGCTGGACGAAGGGATAGACCAGGAGGATGGGCAGGGTGGTGAGCACGATGGTCACGGACTTGAGGGTCGCCTCGGCCTGCACCTCGTTGGCCTCGGCGATCGCGCCGACGTTCTCCGCGCCGGTGGCACCGGCGATCAGGTTGCGCAGGTACACGGTCACCGGCCACAACTCCTGCCGGTCCATGTAGAGGAAGGCGGCGAACCACGAGTTCCAGAAGGCCACCGCGTAGAACAGCACCATGGTGGCGACGATGGCCTTCGACAGCGGGAGCACGATCCGCAGCAGGATGCCGTACGTGTTCAGCCCGTCGACGGCGGCGGCCTCCTCCAACTCGGTCGGCAGGCTCTCGAAGAACGCCTTCATCACCAGCAGGTTGAACACGTTGATCGCGTTGGGCAGTGCGATGGCCCAGACGCTGTTCTTCAGGCCGAGGCTGGTGACCAGCACGTAGTTGGGGATCAGGCCGCCGGAGAAGAACATGGTGAACACCGCGATGCCGACCAGTGCCCCGCGTCCCTTGAGGTCCTTCTTGGACAGCACGTACGCGTAGCAGGTGGTGAGCACGATCGAGATCAGCGTCGCGGTCACCGTGTAGACGAGGGTGTTGCGGTAGTTCGTCCAGAACAGCGAGTCGGACAACACCAGCCGGTACGTGTCGACGGTGAACCCGCGCGGCACCAGGTCCACCTCGCCCGCGATGATGTACGCCTCGGTGCTCAGCGAGCGGGCCACGATGTTGACGAACGGGTAGAGCGTCACCAGGACGACCAGCGTCAGCACGACGGCGTTGGCCACCTGGAACGCCCGGTACCCCCGGGTCTGCCGGATGCCCCTGCCTCGACGGGGACGCGGCCGGGCGGCGGTGGACTCGACGGTCACCACAGGCTCGTCCCCACCGTGCGACGGGCGATCAGGTTCGCCGACAGCACCAGGATCAACCCGATCACCGCCTCGAACAGGCCGATCGCGGCGGCGTAGCTGAAGTTGCTGGACCCGAAGCCCATCCGGAACAGGTACGTGGAGATCACGTCGGCGGTCGGGTAGGTCAGCGGGTTGTACAGCAGCAGGATCTTTTCGAACCCGACCGCCATGAAGGTGCCGATGTTGAGGATCAGCAGCGTCACCATGGTCGGCCGGATCCCCGGCAGCGTGACGTGCCAGGTCTGCCGCCAGCGGCTCGCGCCGTCGATCCGGGATGCCTCGTACAGGTCCTCGTCGATGGTGGTGAGCGCGGCGAGATAGAGGATGGTGCCCCAGCCGACGGTCTGCCACACCTCGGACGAGACGTAGATGGTCCGGAACCACTCGGGGCGTTGCAGGAACGGCACCGCGTCGCCGCCGGCCGAGGTGACCAGCGAGTTCACCGTGCCGTCCATGGAGAGCAGCTGCATGACCATGGCGGCTACGATCACGATCGACAGGAAGTGCGGCAGGTACGACACGGACTGCACGAACCGCTTGAGCCGGCGGGCCCGTACCTCGTTGAGCAGCAGCGCCAGCACGATCGGCAGCGGGAAGCAGAACAGCAGGGTCAACCCGCCCAGCACCAGCGTGTTGGTGAAGACGTTCCAGAACGTCGGGTCGGTGAGGAACATCTTCACGTACCGCAGGCCGACCCAGTACTCGCCGAAGATGCTCCCGCCGGGCTGGAACCGGCGGAAGGCGATCACGTTGCCCAGCATCGGCAGGTACCGGAAGATCAGGAAGAACAGCAGCGGCAGGATCGCCAGCGAGTAGAGCTGCCAGTCCCGGCGCAGCGCCCGCCGCCAGGTGCGGCGGGTCGCGCGCGGGATGCCGGGCGGGCGCGTCGGTGGATCGGGGGCCGGCGCCGTCACCGTGGCCGGGGCGCTCATCGCCGGCCCCGTGTGGCGGGGGCGACGTGGGCCCGGGAGACCAGTTCCCGGTCGTGGCCGACCTCGCGTTCGGTGCCCACCAGCCGTAGCGCCAGGTGCGCCTCCGGGGCGCCGCTGGACCGGGCCAGCCGCAGCTCGACGTCACCGGGCTCCACCACGCGCCGGCCGCGCAGCCCGGTGAAGGAGGTGACATCGGCGGGTACCTCGAAGGTGACCCGGGCCGCCTCGCCCGGTCGCAGCGGCACCCGCACGTAGCCGACCAGGCGTACCACCGGTCTGGTGGTCTGCGCCACCGGATCGTGCAGATAGAGCTGGACCACCTCGGTGCCGACCCACGAACCGGTGTTGCGGACTGTGACACCGACCGTGGCCGTGCCGTCGACCGGCCACGGCGCGGGCCCGGAGTGGTCGGCACCGGCCACCGTGGCATCGCTCCACTCGAAGGTGGTGTAGCTCAGGCCGTGCCCGAACGGGAACGCGGGCGTCGGATCCACCGACGACACCTGCGTGCGGTGGCCGAGCCGGGGGGAGAGGTACGTGCCGGGCAGGCCGCCGCCATGCCGGGGCACGCTGACCGGCAGCCGCCCGGACGGGTTGACCTCACCGGTGAGCACCTCGGCCAGCGCCTGGCCGCCGAGCTGCCCGGGGAAGAACGCCTGCACGATCGCCGCAGCGTCGTCCACCTGCGCGCCGAGTGCGTACGGCCGGCCGGAGAGCACCACCAGCACCACCGGCGTACCGGCGGCCAGCACCGCGCGTACCAGTTCGGCCTGCACCCCGGGCAGGTCGAGGTCGACGGCGTCGCAGCCCTCGCCGGAGGTGCCCCGGCCGAACATGCCGGCCCGGTCGCCGACCGCCAGTACGCACACGTCGGCCTCGGCGGCGGCCTCGACCGCCGCGGCGATGCCGGAGGTGTCGTCGCCGGTGATGGCGGTGCCCGGCAGGTACGTCAGGCGGGGATGGCGCTGGTGCAGGGCCGTACGCAGCGACGGGATCTCCACCCCCACGCCGTGCTCGGGATACTGCACACCGACGTGCAGCGGGAACGAGTAGCAGCCGAGCATCGCCATCGGGTCGTCGGCCACCGGACCGATCAGGGCCACCTGCTTGTCGGCGGCGAGCGGCAGCAGCCCGCCGGAGTTGCGCAGCAGGACGACGGACTGGCGGGCCAGCCGGAGCGCGACCGACCGACCGGTCTCGTCGTCCAGGCGCAGCTCGTCGACGTCGGCGGGCAGCTCCTGCCAGCCCTCGTCGAGCAGCCCCAACTCGATCTTCTGGATCAGCACCCGCCGCAGCGCGCGGTCGACGAGCGTCTCCGCGACGGCGCCGGAGCGGACCGCCGCCACCAGCGGTGCGCCGTAGGCGTCCACGGTGGGCAGCTCCACGTCGATGCCGGCGCGCAGCGCGAGGCCGGCGGCCTGCCCCGCGTCGGCGGCCACGCCGTGCAGGCTCTGCAGGAAGCGGACGGCGAAGTAGTCGGCGACCAGGACGCCGCCGAATCCCCACCGGTCGCGCAGCAGCCCGGTCAGCAGCTCCTCGTCCGCGGCCGCCGGCACCCCGTCGATCTCGGCGTAGGAGTGCATGACCGAGCGGGCACCACCCAGCCGCAGCGCCATCTCGAACGGCGGCAGGATCACGTCGGCCAGTTCCCGGCGGCCCATCGGCACCGGTGCCAGGTTCCGCCCGCCCCGGGACGCCGAGTAGCCGGCGAAGTGCTTGAGCGTCGCCACCACCCCGGCCCGCTCCAACCCCCGCACGTACGCCGCGCCGGTGGTGCCGACCAGGTACGGGTCCTCGCCGATGGTCTCCTCGGTGCGTCCCCAGCGGTAGTCGCGGGTGACGTCGAGCACCGGGGCGAGTCCCTGGTGGACGCCGGCCGCCCGCATGGACCGCCCGATCCGCCCGGCCATCTCCTCGACCAGTTTTGGGTCGAAGGCGGCGCCCCAGCTCAACGGCGCCGGGTAGACGGTGGCCCGCCAGGCGGCGAAGCCGGTCAGGCACTCCTCGTGCACCTGTGCCGGGATGCCGAACCGGCTGGCCGCCACGATCTGCGCCTGGGAGACGGCGAGTGACCGGGCGCCGGGGACCGGATCGACCGGTGCGGTGCCGAACGGGCGGGTCAACTGCCCCAGGCCGTACCGGATGGCCTCCGGCCACGGTGGAGTGTGCTCCACCAGGTCGGTCTGGTGGGGCGCGACGCCCTCGCCGGAGGCGTCGGCGCCGACCCAGAGGCCGGCCAACTGGGCGACCTTCTCCTCCAGCGACATCAACGGGATGAGCGCGTCGGCCCGCTCGTCGGGGCGCAGGGCCGGGTCACGCCACCGATCGCCATCCGGTGACGTCAGTCGATCGTCGACAGGTAGCTGACTCGTCATGCGAACCCCTCTGGCCACGCCGGGCAGGTCGTCCCGGCAGACCACACGGACGCCGCTGCGGGCGGCGATTCTCGAAATTTTCGGAAACCGGTTCGGAACCTGTGTCGGGAACCTAAGGGTGTCGATGGAGTGTGTCAAGAGTCCGCGAAGCGACTGCCCACGCGGCAACCACAGGGCAGGCAAGCGATTTCCAACTGTCGGAACACTGCTTCACCGCATCGACTGGCGTCGTCGCCATACGGCGGACGTCATGCTAGGGTTCCCCGAAATTTTCGGAATCGTTGCAGAGGATCGGATGACGGAGAACCGATCGCCGGACGTGCTCGGCTCCACCACCATCGCGACCATCGCCCGAGAGGTGGGGGTCTCCGCGGCGACCGTCTCCAAGGTCCTCAACGGCCGGTCCGACGTCGCCGCCGGCACCAGGGCGCGGGTCCAGGCCAGCCTGGACCGCCACCGGTACCGTCGCCGTGCCCGGCGCGCCACCGGCGAGGGACAGATCGAGCTGGTGTTCCACGAGTTCGGCTCGGACTGGGCCCTGGAGATCATCAGGGGTGTCGAGGCCGTTGCCGCCCTGCCCCCGGTGAACCTGGTGCTCTCCCAGCTCGGCGGGGCCCGTCGACCGCCGCAGTCGTGGGTGGACGCGGTGCTCGCCCGGCGTCCGCTCGGCGTCCTGCTGGTCATGTGCAACCTGACCGACCAGCAGCGACGGCAGTTCGAGCGGCAGGCCGTCCCGGTGGTCGTGATCGACAACGACAGCGCCAGCGCCGCCTCGGTGCCGGCGGTCGGCTCGAACAACTGGAACGGCGGGCTGCTCGCCACCCGCCACCTGCTGGCACTCGGCCACCGGCGGATCGCGATCATCTCCGGTCCGCAGGACGTGCTGTGCGCCCGGGCGCGCACGGCGGGGTTCCGCTGCGCCCACGAGGAGATGGGCGTACCCGTCGAACCCGACCTGGTCCGCTTCGGCAACTTCCACCTCGACGCCGGCTACACCCACGGCATCGGGTTGCTCGGCCGCCCGGACCGCCCGACGGCCGTCTTCGCCGGGTCCGACCTCCAGGCCATGGGGGTCCTGCGGGCCGCACGGCAGCTCGGCCTGGACGTGCCCGGAGAGCTGTCGGTGGTCGGGTACGACAACCTGCCCGTCGCGGCCTGGATCGGTCCCGCGCTGACCACCGTCAACCAACCGCTGCGCGACATGGCCGGTACGGCGACCCAGATGCTGCTCGACCTCGCGCGCGGGGAGGCCCTGCCGACCAGCCGCATCGACCTGGTCGCGGAGCTGATGATCCGGGAGAGCACCGCCCCACCACCCACCTGAGCGACCCGCTGCGAGGAGCCATGCCCCTGTTCGACCTGCCCCTCGACGAGCTGCGGCGGTACGCTCCGGCCGTGCCGGCGCCCGCCGACTTCGACGACTTCTGGCAGGACACCCTGCACGCGACGGCGGCGACACCGGTGCTGATCGACGTCCGGCCCGAGCCGACCGACCTGCGTCTGGTCGACACCTGGGACGTCAGTCTCGCCGGCTTCGCCGGTGACCCGGTCCGGGCCTGGTACACCCGACCGTCCGGCGTGGACGACCCGCTTCCGGTGGTGGTGGAGTACGTCGGCTACGGGCGTGGCCGTGGCCTGCCGCACGAACGGCTCACCTGGACAGTGGCCGGCTACGCGCACCTGCTGGTGGACGCCCGGGGGCAGTCCGGCCAGTACGGCCTGGGTGACACGCCCGACCCGCACGGCGCGACGCCCGGCGGGCCGACGCCGGTGACCCGGGGCATCCTGGCGCCGGAGGGTTACTACTACCGGCGGCTCGTCACCGACGCGGTCCGGGCCGTACACGCCGCCCGTGCCCTGCCCGGAGCCGACCCGACGCGGGTGGTCGCCGCCGGCAACAGCCAGGGCGGTGGCCTGGCGCTGGCCGTCGCCGGGCTGGTGCCCGACCTCGCCGCGCTCGTCACCAGCGCGCCGTTCCTGTGTCATGTGCAGCGGGCCATCGAGATCACCGATGCCGGCCCGTACGGCGACATCGTCACCTACCTCGCGGTGCACCGGGAGGCGGAGGCGGCTGTCCGGCGCACCCTGTCCTATGTCGACGGGGTCAGCTTCGCCCGGCGGGCGCAGGCGCCGGCGCACTTCGGGATCGGGCTGCGGGACACGGTCTGCCCGCCGAGCACCGGCTTCGCCGCCTACAACCAGTACGGTGCCGGCACCGGTGGCCCCGCCCCGCAGCGGAGCCTGCACGTGTACCCGTTCAACGGTCACGAGCACGGCGACGCGACCCACGTACGCCGCCAGATGCGGTGGCTGGCGGAGCTGCTCTCCGGGACGGTGGACCGGCACGCGTAACCGAAACTTCCGGAGTTGCCGGTCGGTCCCGGCTGATGGCCTGGCCACAGGGTGATCCCGCTGTGGCGCGTACTGAGGTCCGGTTCCGGAGGGTCGAAAGTGTGCCGGAGCGCGTTGAGCTTTCAGACGTGTTTCGATACTGTTTTCGATACAACAGCCTCGATCTACTCGTGGTGGCGGGCTGCAGGAACCGACCGGCGCGGCTCACGGGCAACCGCGCAGACGGCGGGAGCCACCATGTCTGGGCAGTAGTCGGGGCCGGCTTCCATCAGCACGGCTTCGTCGAAAGGCTCATGCCATGAACAACGCCTTCGCCCGCGGCAGCGGGCGTCCGGCTCCCCGACTGCGGCCACGCATCGCGTTGGTCTCGGCCGCCGTCGGTCTCGCCCTCATCTCCACCAGCGTGGTGGTGGCCACCAGCGCCAGCGCCGCGACCACCCTGGGTGCCTCGGCCGCCGAGAAGGGCCGCTACTTCGGCGCGGCCGTGGCGGCGAACAAGCTTTCCGACTCCACCTACGCCGGCATCCTCAACCGCGAGTTCAACTCGGTCACCCCCGAGAACGAGATGAAGCTCGACGCGACCGAGCCGCAGCAGGGGCAGTTCACCTTCGCCAACGCGGACCGGATCGTCAATCACGCCATCTCGCGCGGCATGTCCGTCCGGGGGCACACCCTGGCCTGGCACTCGCAGCAGCCCGGCTGGATGCAGAACATGTCCGGCACCGCGCTGCGCAACGCGATGCTCAACCACGTCACCCAGGTCGCCACCTACTACCGGGGCAAGATCCACTCCTGGGACGTGGTGAACGAGGCGTTCGCCGACGGCAGCAGCGGCGCCCGCCGCGACTCCAACCTCCAGCGTACCGGCAACGACTGGATCGAGGCCGCGTTCCGCGCCGCCCGGACCGCCGACCCCGGCGCGAAGCTCTGCTACAACGACTACAACACCGACGACTGGACCCACGCCAAGACCCAGGCCGTCTACAACCTGGTCCGCGACTTCAAGAGCCGGGGCGTGCCGATCGACTGCGTCGGGCTTCAGTCGCACTTCAACCCCAACTCGCCGTACCCGAGCAACTACCGCACCACGCTGTCCAGCTTCGCCGCCCTCGGGGTGGACGTGCAGATCACCGAGCTGGACATCGAGGGTTCCGGCGCCTCGCAGGCCGAGACGTACCGCCGGGTGGTCACCGACTGCCTTGCCGTCGCCCGCTGCACCGGCATCACCGTGTGGGGCATCCGGGACACCGACTCGTGGCGCTCCGGCGGCACCCCGCTGCTCTTCGACGGCAGCGGCAACAAGAAGCCCGCGTACAACGCGACGCTGGAGGCCCTGAACGCGGGCGGCACCACCCCGCCGCCCACCACTCCGCCGCCGACCACTCCGCCGCCCACCACCCCGCCGCCGACCACGCCGCCGCCCACCACCCCGCCGCCGACCACTCCGCCGCCCGGCGGATCCGGCTGCACCGCGACCGTGTCGCTGAACTCCTGGACCGGCGGATTCGTCGCCACCGTCCGGGTCGCCGCCGGCGCCACCAGGCTCAACGGCTGGTCGGTGACGCTCGCGCTGCCCAGCGGCAGCACGGTGACCAACACCTGGAACGCCCAGGCCAGCGGCACCAGCGGCAACGTGAGCTTCCGTAACGTCAGCTACAACGGAACCGTCAACGCGGGCACCACCATCGAGTTCGGCTTCCAGGGCAACGGTGTCGGTCCGTCCGCCACCCCCACCTGCACCGCCAGCTGAGATGAAAGGAGGGGTCCCCTGCTAACGCCTCGTGCATAGCAGGGGACCCTTCCTAACGCCACGACCGCCCCCCGCGCGGACGCCGACGGCAGCAGTGACGGCGGCGGCAGCGACGGTGGGCGGTCGCGGTGTCGACGGGGTCAGCAGCGGCTGATGCTCGCGTTGGAGAGCGTGACGTTGCTGATGGTCAGGTTGGTGGCGCAGGGGTTCTCCACGATCCGGTTGTTGGCCAGGGTGAAGTTCCGCAGCGTGATGTCGCGGTTGCCGGGGAACTCGGAGCGGGCCGCCAGGCGGACCTCCCCGCCGCCGCTGATCGTGCCGCCGCCCGCGGCGATGTCCACGCCCGTGCAGTTCTCGATCAGGACGGCGTTGTTGCCGGTGTTGGCGATGTCCACCCGGTTGATCGCCGTGCCGCCGGATTCCGAGACACAGAAGACACCCCGGCCGCCGCCGCGTGCCCGGACCGTGTCGACCCGGATGTTGATCGGGTACGAGGAGCCGATCCGACCCGCGCGGTTGGCGACCCGGAAGGCCGCGTACCCGGTGCCGGTGCCGGCGTTCTCCGCGTCCACGGTCCTCACCGTGGCGTTGATGGTCTGGTTGAGCAACAGCCCCGACTCGCCGACGTTGCGGGCGGTCACCGTGCCGATGGTCAGCCCGTCCACGCCGTACGTCTCGACCGCGTGCGACCGGGCGCCGGAGACGTACACGTTGTCGATGCGGATGTTGCGCGACCACTGGCTGGTGTCGCCCCGGTTGTCGATGCGGACGCCCAGGCCGCCGGAGAGCCGCATGTCGATCTGACCGAGGATCACGTTGCTGACGTTGCGCATGAAGATGCCGTACAGCGGGGCGCCGGTGACGGTGAGGTTCTGCACCTCGACCTGGGTGGTGCCGCGTGAGTAGATCGGGGCCTGGTCGCCCGAGCCGGAACCGGTGACGTTGATGGTGCCGCACACGTCGATCGTCGTGTAGCTGGGCAGTGAGATGCGGGAGCCGGCGCTGATCGTGCCGGAGCCGCGGACCACGACCCGCTGTTTGCTGGTCCGGCCGGCGCTGAGGCTGTTCACCGCCGCCTGCACGGCGGCACGCATGTCGGTGCCGGTGTAGACCGTGCTGCCGCCGTTACGGGCGGTCCAGGTGCCGCCGCCCAGCACGGCCTCGGCCTGGAACGCGCCGCTGCCGCAGCCGCTGGAGCTACCCAGGACGGCCAACTGCCACTGCTGGTTGGTGCCGCCGACATCCTGGTACTGCGAGATCATGCCGCCGTCGGCGGTGGACCACTCCCACACGTCCAGGGCCTTGTTCGAGTGCCGGTTGACGAAGCGGACGTAGCCGCCGTCGGAGTCGGCGAGCCGGAAGTGCTGCCGGTTGTTGCCGCTGACCGGCGCGTTCTGCACGAGCTGGACGCCGTCGTCGGCGGTGGGCAGTTCGAGGACCTTGCCGCTGTGCACCGAGCGGATCTGGTAGTAGCCGCTGCCCACGTCGACGAAGCGCCACTGCTGCACCGCCGCGTCGTTGCGGGTGAACTGGTTGACCGGGGCGTTGTCGGCGGTGGACCATTCCCACACGTCCATCGCCTTGCCGCTGTGCCGGTTGACGAACACGTACGTGGCGTTGGGGTCGACGGTGGCGGCTCGTGCGGCCGGTGCGGTGACCGTCTCGGCGGTGCCGAGGAGCACCAGCGCGGCGACGACCACCAGGCCGAGGCGTGGACGTCCCTTCGTTGTTCTGAGCAGCATGCGGTTCCTCCGGTGTGTGGATCGGTGGTGGCGCGCTCGCCGCAGTGGCGGTGGGGCCGGCAAGCGCTTTCCTTGAACCCAATATAACGACATAGGTCGATGAATCACAACCGGGGTGGAAACGCGGCGACGCCCGCGCGGGCGCTTCCCTGGGCTGCGAGGTGGGACGCGTACCCGGGAATCAGGCGATCGAGCAGGGCGTGCCGTTGAGGGTGAAGGCCGTCGGCGCGGCGGTGTTGCCGCCGTGGGTGGCCTGGAAGCCGACGCTGGCCGAGGCGTGGGGGGCTATGGCGGCGTTGTAGGTGGCGTTACGGGCGGTCACCGCGCCCGACGTCGGGGCGTAGCTGGCGTTCCAGCCGCTGGTGATGCTCTGCCCACCGGGCAGCGTGAAGGCCGGACTCCAGCCGTTGACAGCGGTCGTGCCGGTGTTGGTGATCGCCTCGACCGGCGCGGTGCCGCCGCTGCCCCCGTAGCGGGTGCGGGTGTAGCCGGCCTGCGGGCTGTCGGTCACCGTCGGCGTCTGGCTCAGCCCGTGCACGTTCGTCCACTGCTTGACCTGCTCGCCGAAGTTCGGATACCGCAGGATGTCGTCGTTGGCGCCGTGCCAGATCTGCATCCGTGGTCGCGGCCCGGTGTAGCCCGGGTACGCGGCGCGGACCAGGTCACCCCACTGCTGCGGGGTACGTGTCACCTGCCCGTTGGCGCATTCGCTGTTCCACTCCGAGCCGTTGGTGGTGGCGAAGCAGCCGAACGGTACGCCCGCGAAGGCCGCCCCGGCGGCGAACACGTCCGGGTAGATCCCGAGCAGGACGTTGGTCATCATCGCGCCGGACGAGACACGCAGAGTCTGATCGCCGTTCTCATCGGGGCGTGTCCTCCGGACGGGGTGCGGACAGGGCGGTGTTCCGATCGAGGGCTGCCCGGTGCCCGAGGTCGTCCGGCTCAGTGGCATCGATGATTATCAGCTGGTAGGGGGGTGGGTGGCAAGCCGCTGGCCGCCGCGCTGTCGACCCGTCCCGGGTGACGGTCGCCGTCAGCGCCGCGTGACCGGGTGCCCGCGCTCACTGTTCGTCGTCGACCATGTAGGTCTCGCCGTCGTGGGAGAACAGCGACGGCAGGTGCTCGTCGGGCTGCGGTGCCTGCGCCGGGTCGTGGTGCGGGTCGCCGTCGGGGGAAAAGAGCACCTGGTCGGTCTTCGCGGTCTTCTCGCGTTCTTCCTCCGGCTCGGTCACGACCCGCTCCTCCGCTCGTGGGCGTTGCACCTCGACGCTACGTGCGGTCGGCGGCACGCCAGGGTGGGCGGTGCCGCCGACCACCCGAACGGGGTCAGGGTCGCAGCAGGACCGGCCCGGCGTCGATCCGGGTCCGGAACAGCGCGTACGGCTTGCGTCGCAGGTCGCGGCCCCGGTTGAACGGCGGTTGCCGGTGCACCTGGTTGGCGATCACGTACAGGTGCCGGTCGACGGCCACACTCAGCGTGTCCGGCCAGAGCAGCCGCGCGTCGTGTACCACGGTCTCGTACTCGCCGTCGGGTCGTCGGCGCAGCACCGCGTTGTGTTCGTAGTTGGTCAGGTAGAGGCGTCCGGCGTCGTCGGACTCCAGCCCGTCGGCGCCGCCGCCCTTGTCGCCCTCGTCGACCACGGTCGCCGCCACCGCCGCGTCGTCCAGGGTGCGGTCGGCCAGCGCGTCGGTGGCGACGCTGTACCAGCGGCGGGTCGCGAGGGCGCAGTAGTACAACCGGGCCCCGTCGGCGGAGATGGCGATGCCGTCCGCGCCGACGCCCACCGGTTGCGGCGGGCCGTCCGGTGGCCGGACCAGGAACGGGCGACCCTCGACCACCGGGCGGAAGTCCGCCAGCGGCGCGGCCTTGGTGGACGGATGGTCGTCGAGGCGACGCCACGACTCGCCACTGGCCAGGTCCACCACGATCAGCGCGTTCGGCGCGCCGTCGGCGGAGTCGGTGATGTACGCCAGCCCCGCCTCGCCGCGCCGCAGGTCGAAGCGGACGTCGTTGAGGTACGTGGTGGGCAGTGCCACGTCGGGCGGGAACGTGATCACCTGGACGACCCGATCGGTGCGCAGGTCGATGCGGACCAGCTTCGGCCCGCCCGGCTCGGTCGGTTGGAACATCGGGCTGCCGGTGTCGAGCACCCAGAGCCGGTCGGTGGGGTCGACCACGACGCTCTGCACCGACACGAAGGCGGAGGCGTCGTCGTTGCCGGACGGGGTGTTCCACGCCCGGTCGGGGTAGGGGATCTCGCGTCCGCGCCGCAGCTCGACCACGGTCGCGGGCGCCTCGTCGCCCCAGCGGGGGAAGTTGACGAAGATCCGTCCCCGGTGCGAGACGGTGACTCCGGTCGGCATCGGTCCTCGGAACCGGTGCACCACGTCCAGCTTGCCGACCGGTTCGTCGGCGGGTATTCCGTTGCGCATCTGCCACCTCCCGGGAGGGTTGATCTCTCTGGAACAATCATGTCAAATCGGGCGGCGGGTGTTGCGCCTCGCGTCGCTCATCCGACCCACCGTCAGCCAGAAATGCATTCGTCACCGAACCGTCATGCCTCCGCGCGGTACCCGCCACCTGCTGGCGGCAGGGTGGGGCCGACCTCTATGACGTGGAAAGGAGCGCGCTATGGCCGTTGCGCTGGACGACCACCTGGTCACCCTGACCTGCGACAACTGTGGTGACACCGTCACCGGGTCGGGTGCGCCCTCGGGCGGCGAGGTGGTGTGGACGCTGCTCTCCGAGCACGGCTGGAGCGGTTCTCCGCTCGCTGGCGGCCCGCACCGGTGCGCTCACTGCACCCGACTCGGCCCGGCCTCCGGCGGCGCACCCGGAGGCATCACCGGCATCGAGCACCTCGACGGCGTGACCGTGGTGACCGTCGCCGGTGACGTCGACCTCGACACCGGCGACGCCCTGGAGTTGGCGTTGCGGCATGCGACCGACATGGGCGGGCACGTGGTGGTGGACCTCGGCCGCACCGACCTGATCGACTCCACCGCGCTGGGGCTGCTCGTCCGGGCCCACCACCGCGCCGCCGACCGCGACGCGGCGCTCTGTGTCGCGGCGAGTTCGCCGCTGATCCGTCAGGTGCTACAGGTCACCCGCCTGGACGAGGTGTTCCCGGTCGCCGAGACCCGCGCCGACGCACTCGCCCGGTTCGGCGGCGATGCCGCCACCTCCGGACCCGCCGGCTGAGCGATGGCCGGGACGGCCGTCATCCCCGATCCCGGCTGGAGAGCGGCACCCCGACGAGTCGTGCCGCCCGATCCCGGGCCCTGGGGGAGGGGCCCGGGATCGGGCCGGCCGCGGGATCCGGCCGGGGGACAAGCGACACGGAACTGATCCGGCCCGCCCGTACCAGCCGGTGCCTGGCGGTACGGGCGGGCCGGGGTTCAGCGGCGGCTGCGCCGAGTGTTGGCCAGCCGCAGGGCGTTGCAGACGTCCACCACACCTTCGACGTCCCAGGCCAGCTCGCTGGCGGCCCGGCGGGTCTCCGCGCTGCCGACCAGCCCGGTGAGGATCACCACGCTGTTCTGCACCATCACGGTGATCTGCTGCCGTCGGGTGGTCCAGTCGGCGCTGAGTCGCTGGGCGACCAGGGCGGCCAGGCGGACATCCTCGTCGTGGTGCTGCGGCTCGTCCCAGAGCGCGCGGAATGAGTGGTCGTCGGGCATCGGCCAGGGCCACGGCATCACCACAGCGGTCTCCTTCGTCGTCGACGCCGGCGACGCGAGGCGCCGTCCCGATCGATCACCACACTGCGCAACGACCTTGGAGTGGACCGCACGGTTGGATGACATTTGCATGACAGATCCTGCCGATGCCCGCCGCCCACCGGTGCCCGCGCCCGCCAACCTTCCGGCCACGCCCCCGCCTTCGTGCCGCCCCGATCTCCTGCGCCGATCATGGAGGGGCGGTCGCTGTTTTGCGCCGGTACGCCCAACTTGTAACCGCCACAACTCCATGATCGCGGGGGCGCAAGGCCCCCGATCCAGGTGATCAAGGAGTTTTGGTCGTTCACACCGAGGTGGCGTGACCAAAACTCCTTGATCAACGCGCCGGGGGGTGGGGAGATCCGCACCACAGCGGCTTCGGGCCGGGCGCCGTCGAGCTGGCTCGTTCCCTCGCCGCTCACCGTCTCGGCGACACCATCGAGGCGGTACGCCGACACGAACACGCCGTGCGCAGCGACGGGTGGGGGCGGCTGCCCCCGGGACAGCGCGCCGCTGCTCTCGTCGACGCCGCCCGCTCCTACCTCGACACCGGCGACTTGTCCGCAGCCGGTAGCGCCCTACTCGACGCCGACCGCACCGCACCCGCCGAGGTCCGCAGTCGCCCTGTCGCCCGTACCCTCCTCGCCGAGATCATCCAACGCACCCCCGCACCCGCCGACGTAGCGCGCCTGGCCACCACCGTCGGCCTGATCCCCAACACTCCCAGCAATTGACCGCGTGCACGCCCCGCCGCAGCCCCGCCGACCGCGGGTTCCTGGCGCCAGCCCGCGTTGATCAAGAGGTTTTGGTCCTCTGCGCGCGGGTTCCGTGAACCAAACCTCTTGATCAACGCGTCGAGTGCCAAGGCGCTAGGGCCGTCCGGTCAGGGGCGGTTGCGGTGGGTGCGGTAGCGGCGGATCAGGGCGGCGGTGGAGCTGTCCAGGGTGGTCAGGTCGGGCTCGTCGCCGGTGAGGAGGGGGGCGAGTTGGTTCGCCATCACCTTGCCGAGTTCCACGCCCCACTGGTCGAAGGGGTTGATGTCCCAGATCGCACCCTCGGTGAGGACGATGTGCTCGTAGAGGGCGACCAGTTGGCCGAGCGTGGCGGGAGTGAGGCTGGGGGCCGTGATCGAGGTGGTGGGGTGGTTGCCCGCCATCACCTTGTGCGGTACGAGGTCGACCGCGGTGCCCTCGGCGGCGACCTGCTCGGCGGTCCGGCCGAAGGCGAGCGCGGCCGTCTGGGCGAAGAAGTTCGACATGAACAGGTCGTGCATGTCGCCGATCTCGTGGTTGGGTTTGCTGAACCCGATGAAGTCGGCCGGTACCAGCCGGGTGCCCTGGTGCAGCAACTGATAGAAGGCGTGCTGGCCGTTGGTGCCCGGCTCGCCCCAGAAGATCTCCCCGGTGTCGTACGACACGGGCTGCCCGTCGGCGCGGACCGACTTGCCGTTGCTCTCCATGGTGAGCTGTTGGAGGTACGCCGGGAACCGGTGCAGGTACTGCGAGTACGGCAACACCGCGTGGGTCTGCGCGCCGAGGAAGTTGGCGTACCAGATGTTCAGCAGCCCGAGCAGGACCGGGGCGTTGCGGGCCGGCGGCGCGGTGCGGAAGTGCTCGTCCATGGCGTGGTAGCCGGCCAGCATCTCGTCGAAGCGCGCCGGACCGATGGAGAGCAGCACCGACAGGCCGACCGCCGACGGCAGCGAGTAGCGCCCGCCGACCCAGTCCCAGAAGCCGAACATGTTCGCCGGGTCGATGCCGAAGTCCGCGACCCGCTGGGCGTTGGTGCTGACCGCGACGAAGTGCCGGGCCACCGCCTCGTCGCCCGCGTCGAGCCCGGCCAGCAGCCAGCGCCGGGCCTGGTGGGCATTGGCCAGGGTCTCCTGGGTGGAGAAGGTCTTCGACACGATCACGAACAGCGTGCTGGCCGGGTCCAGGTCGGCGGTGGTGTCGTGGATGTCGGTGGGGTCGATGTTCGACACGAACCGGCAGGAGATGCCGGCGTCGCGGTACGCCTTGAGCGCCTCGTACGCCATCACCGGCCCGAGGTCGGAGCCGCCGATGCCGATGTTGACCACGGTGCGGATCCGCTCGCCGGTGTGCCCGCGCCACTGGCCGGAACGTACCTGGTCGGCGAACTCGGCCATCCGCTGCCGGACCGCGTGCACGTCGGCCACCACGTCCTGCCCGTCCACGGTCAGCGTGGCGTCGCGCGGCAGCCGCAGCGCGGTGTGCAGGACGGCCCGGTCCTCGGTGCCGTTGATGTGCGCTCCGGCGAACATGGCGGCGATGCGGTCGGTGAGTCCGACCCGCTCGGCCAGCGCGGTCAGCAGGGCCAGGGTCTCGTCGGTGACCAGGTTCTTGCTGTAGTCGACGTAGAGATCGGCCACCTCGACGGTCAACCGCTCGCCCCGGTCGGGATCACCGGCGAACAGGTCCCGCAGGTGCGTCGCGCGGATCTCGTCGGCGTGCTTGCGCAGGGCCTGCCACTCGTCGGTGGTGGTGACGTCCGCAGCCATCGGATCGATCGTCTCCTCGCAGGGTAGGCACGCGGCCGGCGTCGTCCGGCCGGCGGGATGGGACCAGCCTGCCACACGAAGATCGCCGCATCGGGCCGGACGCGGGGGGACCGGTCACGATCCGCGCAGGTGGCTGTCCGCTGCGCGCACGGCGGGCGGACGTCGGCGGGGTCGCTGCCCGACTCCGGAGCGGACAGGGCAAGGTGGAGGCATGACGACGCCGGCACCGAAGACCCCCGCAGCCGCCTCCGCGACCTCCGCCACCCCCCGGCAGACGCTGCTGGTGCTGGGCGCCAGCGGAGACCTGACGGGCCGGCTGCTGCTGCCCGGTCTGGGCCGGCTGCTGGCCAGCGGCGCGCTGCCCCACCTGCGGTTGATCGGCAGCGGCATGGACGACTGGGACGACGAGCGCTGGCGTCGCCGAGTGGCCGACTCGTTTGCCAGCGTCGGCGCGCAGGGCCCGGTGGAGGCCGAGGTGCTTCGCGAGACGCGGTACGTGACCGCCGACGTGACCCGCGAGGAGGACCTGCGGGGGCTGCTGAGTTGCTGCGCCGGCCCGGTGGTGGTCTTCTTCGCGCTGCCGCCGTTCGTGACCGCCCGGTCGGCCGCCGCGCTGGCCCGGATCGGCGTACCGCCGGGCACCCGGCTGATGCTGGAGAAGCCCTTCGGCCTCGACCGGATCTCGGCGCGCTCGCTCAACGAGCTGCTGGCCACCCTGGTGCCCGAGGACCAGGTGCACCGGATCGACCACTTTCTCGGCAAGTCCACCGTGCTGAACCTGCTCGGCCTGCGCTTCGCCAACCGGATCTTCGAGCCGGTGCTGAACAACACCCACGTGGCCTGCGTGGACATCGTCTTCGACGAGATCCTGGGGCTGGAGGGCCGGGCCGGCTACTACGACCGCGCGGGCGCGTTGGTGGACATGGTGCAGAGTCACCTGCTCCAGGTGCTCGCCCTGCTCGGCATGGAGCCGCCGCCCACGCTGAGCGCCAAGGAGCTGCGCGGGCGCACGGCGCAGGTGCTGCGGGCCGCCCGGCTCTGGCAGGACGACCCGGTGGCGGCGAGCCGTCGGGCCCGGTACACGGCGGGCGACGTCAACGGCCGCCACCTGCCGGACTACGCCGCCGAGGAGGGCGTCGACCCGGCCCGGAACACCGAGACCCTTGCCGAGGTGGTGCTGGAGGTGGACACCTGGCGCTGGGCGGGCGTCCCGTTCCGGCTGCGCTCCGGCAAGGCCACGTCGGCGGTACGCAAGGAAGCCGTCATCACCTTCAAGCAGCCGGCCCGGGTGCCGGACGGCTTGACCGGGTACGAGGAGCCGGACCGGCTGCGGATCGGGTTCGGCCCGGACTGTCTCGGGCTCAACCTGAACATCAACGGTCCCGGCAACCCGTTCGACCTGGACCAGGTGCACCTGACGGCGGACTTCGGCCCCGGCGAGCTGCCGGCGTACGGCGAGGTGCTGCGGGGCGCGTTCGAGGGGGACCCGACCCTGTCGGTGCGCGGCGACGTGGCCGAAGAATGCTGGCGCATCGTCGAGCCGGTGCTGGCCGCCTGGAAGGCGGGGACGGTGCCGTTGCAGGAGTACCCGGCGGGCTCGGCAGGTCCGGACGACACGCTGCTCGGCCCGGTACGCGGCTGACCTGGGCGGCCCCGGCTCCGCCGCGTGAGGAATCTTCACCGATGGTGACAGAGTGATATCTCTCAGCTACTTTTCAGCCACCGGTGCTAGCTTCCCGTCTCGACGGGATCCATGATGGACGGCGCCGATCCCGTTGCGACACAACGGCTGAGGCGTAGAAGTTTCACGTCCGTGCCACGGTCGCGCCCGACCTGCTGTCGAGGGAGAAACTCGTGGTGTTCAAGAAGATGCTGGGTGCCTTCGGGATCGGCGCGCCCAGCGTCGACACGGTCCTGTCCGACCCGGGCACCCGCCCGGGTTCGGTGCTGACCGGGCAGGTGAACCTGACCGGCGGCAGCCAGGACGTGGACATCGACCACGTCGTGCTGGGGCTGGTCACCCGGGTCGAGGTCGACGGCGCGGACGGCGACCACGACGCGACCGTCGAGTTCCACCGGGTGACGATCGCGGGCGGGCTGCGCCTCGCGGAGGGGCAGCGCCTGGCCCTGCCGTTCCAGATCCCGGTGCCGTTGCAGACCCCGGTTACCGACTTCTACGGCCAGCGGCTGCCCGGCATGACCATGGGCCTGCGCACCGAGGTCGCCATCCGCGGCGCGGTCGACAAGGGCGACCTCGATCCGGTGTTCGTGCACCCGCTGCCGGTGCAGGAGCGGATCCTCGAGGCGTTCGGGCGGCTGGGCTTCCAGTTCAAGGGCGCCGACCTGGAGCACGGGCAGATCGCCGGGGCGCACCAGACGCTGCCCTTCTACCAGGAGATCGAGTACTTCGCCGCGCCGCAGTACGCGCACGAGGTCAACGAGGTCGAGCTGACCTTCCTCGCCGACGAGCAGGGCGTCGACATCGTCCTGGAGTTCGACCGGCGCGGCGGTCTGTTCACCGGCGGGCACGACTCCTACGGCCGGTACCGCGTCGCGCACGCCGACGCCGACCAGCGGGACTGGGCCGCCGAGGTCGACGGCTGGTTCCGTCAGGCCCTGGACCAGTACCGCACCCTGCACCCCGGCGCGGGTTACGGCCAGCCCAGCCCTCAGGGCTACGGCCAGCCGGGCTACGGGCAGCCCGCCTACGGACAACCCGGGTACGGCCAGCCGGGTTACCCCCAGCCCGGCTATGGCCAGCCGGGGTACGGCCAGCCGGTCGGGTACCCGCCGCACCAGCCTGCCTACGGGCACTACCAGGGTGAGGAGCACCACGAGCGGCGCGGGCCGGGCATGGGTGCGGTCGCGGCCGGTGTCGTCGGCGGCGCGGCGCTCGGATTTGCCGGCGGCATGGTCGCCGACGAGGTCTTCGAATCCTTCGGTGACGACGAGGGCGGCGACGACGGCGGCGAGGAGTGAGCCGCTGATCCTCGTCGCCCTGTCGACGTCACCACGAGCGGGTGTCCACCCGCGACGGCCGCCCGGTCGCCAGGCTCCCCACTGGTGGCCGGGCGGTGTCGTGAGCAGGGTCGGTGGCGGCCTCCGGGCGCTCTCGCCAAGATCGGCGGGTTAGGTTAACCTAACCTAACTTCGCCGGACGGTTGCAGGAGGCACGGGTGAAACGGAACTGGGAATCGCTGGTCCTCAAGGCGATGGGTGGGCGGAACTTCCGACTGACCGTCCTGGACTCCGCGCCGGTGAACGAGCGATACCAGCGCCTGCTGGTCGACGGCGGGGGACTGCTCCAGGAGTGCGACGTCCACCCGACGATGTGGATCCGGCTCTGGTTCGACAACGACGGCCGTTCCCACCAGCGGGCGTACACCCTGGTCGACCCGGATCCGGCGACCGGCCGGTTCCACCTGGAGTTCGCGCTGCACGACGGCTGCGCCGCGCGCTGGGCCAGCGCAGCCCGGCCCGGCGACACCATCGAGTCCACCGTGCACGGCACCGGTTTCGCTCTGCCCGACCCGGCACCCCGGCACCTCTACCTGGTCGGCGACGCGGCCTCCCTGCCGGCGGTGAACAGCCTGCTGGACAGCGCGCAGGACATCCCGGCGACGGTCTGGATCGAGTACGCCCACGAGGACGAGAAGGAGTTGGGCGCCCGCACCCGCGCACACCACGAGGTGGTGTGGGTGCCGCGCCGCGACGACGGGCGGCACCTGGTCGACACCGTCCGTGACGGGATGCCGGCCAGCGACGGCGGCTACTACTGGGTTGCCTGCGAGGCGGCCACCACCCGCAGCATCGTCAAGCACATCCGGCGCGGACTCGGCGTGGGACGCCAGCAGTTGACCGGTGTGGGCTATTGGAACGCCCGGTGAGTGGCGGCCCCGGCGGATCTGTGCCGGGGCCGCCCACGGTCAACTCGTCGGGAAGTTGTCCGGCGTCCGGATGCGTTCGCGCATGAACGCGCCCGAGGTGGTGAGCACGGACGTGCCGGTGTAGTTGCTGCCGTTGCAGGTGCCCGGCCGCAACGCCGCGCTGCCCTCGGCCTTGTCGGAGAACGTCCAGTTCGCGTACCCGATCTTCAGCCGGTCGAGCAGGTCCAGCCACTGGGTGCTGCTGGCCAGGTCGGCGGCGCCGTCACCGGTGTAGTCCACGGTGCCGAACTCGGTGACGAACAACGGCAGCCGGGCGGCGGCCCGCTCGACCTCGGCCCGGTAGTTGTCCCGGTGGGACGCGGCGTAGAAGTGGAACGCGTACATGATGTTGCTCGCGTTCACCGGGTTGTTGACGATCTCGGTGTGGTTGGCGCCCTCGGAGACGCCCAGCGAGGACCAGGCCCGGGTGCCCACGATGACGACCGCGTCCGGGTCGTTGGCGCGGATGACCGGGATGACCTGCTCGGCGTAGCTCTTGATGGTCGACCAGCTCACCCCGTTGGGCTCGTTGGTGATCTCGTAGATCACGTTGTTCTTCGACGCGTGCCGTGCGGACACCGCGGCGAAGAAGGTCTTGGCCCGCTCCAGGTTGTGCATCGGGTCGCCGGGCGTGAGCGTGTGGAAGTCGATCATCGCGTACATGCCCCGCTCGGTGGCCTCCTCGACCAGGGCGTTGACCCGGTTTGTGAAGCCCGCCGGGTCGGTCTCGTACCCGTCCTCCTGCACGTACATGGCGATGCGGAACAGGTCGGCCCGCCAGTCGGTGGCGAGCGCGTCCAGCGAGGCGTCGTTGTAGCAGTTGCCGAACCACTGGATGCCGTGGGTGCTCATGCCGCGCAACTGGATCGGCCGGCCGTACTGGTTGCAGAGGTTGACCCCGCAGACCCGAAGCTGCCCGTTGATCGCCACCGGGGTCTGCCCGCCCGGCGGCGGGGTGGTCGGCGGGGGAGTGGTGGGCGGGGGAGTGGTGGTGGGCGGCGGGGTGGTGGGCGTGGTCGAGCCGGTGCAGACCGTGCCGTTGAGGGTGAACGAGGTCGGTGCGGGATTGGCGCCGGTGAAGGTGCCGTTGAACCCGACGGTGGTGCTGGCGCGGGTGGCCAGCGACCCGTTCCAGCCCAGGCTCCGTGCGGTGACCTCGCTGCCGCTCTGGCTCCAGGTGGCCGACCAGCCCTGCGCGAGGCGTTGGCCGCCGTCCGGGAAGCGGAAACCGAGCGTCCACCCGTTGATCGGGTCGCCGACGTTGGTGATGGTCACGCTCGCGGTGAACCCGCCGGACCAGCTGTTCGTCGTGTAGCTGACGGAGCAGCCGGGTGCGGCCATCGCGGCGGTCGTGGGCAGGGCGGCCAGCGTGCCGAGGGTCAGCGCGCCGACGGCGCCGGCCGTGACCAGGAGGCGCCGTGTCCGGCGCGGAGGATGCTTCATGGGAACCGTCGCAATCTGATCGTGGTGGGGTACGGCTCTCCGGCGAGATCGGACGGAGGTCCGGGAGCGCTCCCACGGGAGCCTACGACGGTCGGAAACATCGGCGCAATATTTAGTGCCATCGAAGTGATGTGGCATGGCGACGCCCCGGGAAGGTCTCCCGGGGCGTCGTGGAATCGTCGAACCGCGCGTCAGAGTTCACCGGCGGCGCGCCGCCGGTCGGCCTCCGCGTCGGCGGCGCCGACCGGGGTCGGGTCGGTGTCCCGCTGCACGCCGGTCAGGTCGATGTCGGCGCCGGCCCGTGCGGCGTCGGCCGCCGCGTCGTCCGCGCCGACCACCTCGCCGGCCTCCGGGTCGCCGTCGTTCCGTACGAGATCGCCGGCCGCGGCGAACGCGATCGGCGTGTATCGGGGCTCGGTCATGTCGTCCTCCTCGTCGCCGGTTTCCCTGGGGTGGGTACCCGTCACCGGCACGGCCCACACCGCCGGGGGCGTTCACGGCGGATCGGCTGTGGCGCCAGGCTCCCTCGGGTGGGGATGTGACCACCCGGAAAGCCTTCTTCTGGACGTGCGCTCAGTGACGCTTCGGAGTTCGCCGATGCCCCGGATCGTTGCCGGATCGTTGTCTCGCTTGTCGTATGGCAAAGATCACGCTGGGTCTCTATGATTGCCCGTTTCCCTGTGTCAAGGGGCCAATGATCGGCTTACCGCAGCACAGTGGATACCCAGAGTGAGTGTTTCGGGAGTGTGGCGCGTCCACGCTGCGGAACGGTGGCACGGCTGTGCCACCACGATTTGCGCTGCTCACTACCCTGAGGCTGATCACCGGTCAGTGAGCCTCTCGACTTGACAAGGGTTTCAGATGAGCGACAGCCACTCTCCGTACGGAGGGCAGCCGGACCCGCACGCCTCCCCGTGGGGTGCACCGCCGCCCGGTTCTCCGGGCGGTCAGCCGCTGCCACCCGGCAGTCCGGTGGGCCACCCGATGCCGCCAGGCTCCCCCATCAGCGGACCCGGTGCGCCGGGTTACCCGTCGCCGTACGGCGCACCCACGCCTCCGCCTCCTCCGCCGTACGCACAGCCGCAGCAGAAGTCCGGCAACCGGGGCGTCTGGCTCGGCCTCGGCATCGGTGCCGCCGTCATGGCGGTGCTGGTCGCGTGCGGCGGCACCATCGGTTACTTTATGCTGGGCGACGACGACGAGCCCAACCAGATCGCCACCAGCGGCAGCCCGTCGCCCGACGGTGACACCGACCCGGACCCGGATCCGTCGCCGACCCCGGACCAGCCCGACAACGACGGCGGCAGCAACAACAACAACGCCGTCACGGCGCGCAACTCCAGCGACTTCAACGCCGTGTGCGACGGCAACCCGGTGCTGAACGCGGCGCCGTACACCTCCGCCAAGGGCGCCAAGGTCTTCACCTTCTCCAACAACCCGGACCGTCCGGGTTCCTGGTCGAGCAAGTCGGTCGGCTTCAACAAGCCGTACTACGCCCGGGCCTCCGACTGGGCGACCGTCTCGGTCGTCGGCTGCCTCACCTACGTGGAGGGCAGCGAGGGTGAGCCGCGCAAGTGCGAGTACAAGGACCGCGACGACAAGCAGATCACGGTCGACTACATCTCCGCGCGCTACACGCTGACCTTCCACAACGCCCAGACCGGCGAGAAGCTCGGCGACGGCGGCCAGATCAACGCCCCGGCGGGTCGCTGCCCGAGCTTCATCTCCTACAACAGGCAGACCATGAAGTCGCACGCCCAGCCGGACAACGGCGCCATCGAGCTGGCCCTGGACAAGTTCACGTCCTGACCGCAGGCGCCTGATCGGCGGGGGCGGGACCGGCAGGTCCCACCCCCGCCGTCGTCGTACCGGCGGTGCCGTGCTGCCGGGATGTCGGACCCCGCGACCAGCCTGTCGCCATGTCGCGACCGGCGGGCAGTGTCGGATTTTCTCCTCGGGGACTGCGTCGCGCGAGGGCCCGATGACACACTGAACGGCAGTCGATGTCCGGGGGTGCGCGATGTTCGGTCGTTGGCGTAAGCGGAAGGCACCACCGTCGGCTCCGCAACGACCGCCAAGTGTGGACGGGCCAGGGTTCACGATCACCCCGCTGCCCTCCGAGACGGCGGCCCGGCAGGCCGCACAGGGCGGGGCACCGGAGGAGTTGAACCGTCTCGGGATCACCCTCAAGCTCGGCGGCCGGGAGGACGAGGCCGCGCAGTGGTTCCGCAAGGCCGCCGAGGCCGGCAACACCGACGGGATGGCCAACCTGGCCATGTACCTGATGGCGCGCGGTCGCAACCGGGAGGCCGCCGAGTGGTTCCGTCGGGCCGGCGGCCCGCTGGGTGAGGCGCTCGCGCAACAGTTGGCGTCGGAGCCCGACACTCCGCCCGGCCGGTGAGCGGCCTCCCCGACGCCTGGGGAACGCCGCAGTACCACCTGCTGGTCAGCGTCTGCGGACAGGCCGAGGCGCACCACGACACGTATGAGCGCACCGGGTCGCTGCGGGACCTGGAGTTCGCCATCGCCGTCATCACCGAGGTCCTGAAGGTCGCCCGGAACGTCGACATCCGCAGCACCGCCGCCAACGGTCTCGGGACGGCCCGCTGGTCACGCTACGAGCGCTTCGGTGACCTGGCCGACCTGGACACGGCGATCGGGCTGTTCCGCGAGGCGCTGGCGATGTACCCGAACGAGCGCACCCCCGCCACGCCGTCCTTCCACGCCAATCTCGGCGGCGTGCTGCGCCTGCGCTGGCGGGGTACCGGCATCGAGGCGGACCTGGTCGAGTCGGTGGCCCAGGTCCGCGCGGCGCTGGCCGCGACCGGCCCCACCCACCCGCGCCGCGCGGCCCGGCTGACCAACCTCGCCGACGGGCTGCTCACCCTGTCGCTGCGGTACGACGACTCGTCCGCCCTCGCCGAGGCGGTCGAGGTGTCCCGTGAGGCGGTGGCGGCGGCGGGGCCCGGTGACGACCTCGCCGGGATGCTCTCCAACCTCGCCGGGATGCTGCGGCTGCGGTACCGCTCGACGGCGAGGACCGGCACGCGCTGGCCCGGGACTGGGATGCGCTGCTGGCCGAGATCCGGGGCGTCGACGGTCTCGCCGGGTTCCTGCGCCCGCCTCCGGTCGACGACCTGCTCGCCGAGATCGCCCGGCGCGGGCCCGTCGTGGTGCTCAACATCAGTGGGCTGCGGTGCGACGCCCTGGTGCTGGCCGGGGGCCGGGTCCAGGTGGTGCCGCTGCGGCTGGATCTCGACCAGGTGGTCGACCGGGCCCGGCGGCTGCGGGCGGCCGTCACCCGCAGTACGCGTCCGAGTCTGCCCGCCCAGCTCCGCCAGGAGGCCCGGGCCACGGTCGCCGGGACGCTGGTCTGGCTCTGGGACACCGTCGCCGTCCCGGTGCTCGACGCGCTCGCCCCGCCGCCCGGTTCCCGGGTGTGGTGGGTGCCGACCGGGCCGCTGACCAGCCTCCCGCTGCACGCCGCCGGGCCGGCGGTCGGACCGGGTGTGCTGGACCGGGTGGTCTCCTCGTACGCGCCGACGGTGCGCAGCCTGGTCACCGCCTGGCGGTCCCGCCCGCTGGCCCGTACGGCTGCGCCGCTGGTGGTGGCCCTGCCACGGACGCCGGGACTGGGGGACCTGCCGAACGTGCAGGCCGAGGTGCGGATGCTGACCGGCCGCTATCCGGCGAGCCGGGTGATCCTCGGTGAGCAGGCGGTCCGGCAGTCCGTGCTCGACGCGCTGCCCCGGCACCCGTGGCTGCACTTCGCGGGTCACGCGGTCAGTGCCGCCGACGGGAGCGCCGACGGGCACCTCGTCCTGCACGACCACGCCGCCGACCCGCTGACCGTCGCCGACATCGCGCGCCTGCGGCTGACGCACGCCGAGATCGCCTACCTGTCGGCGTGCGGCACCGGTGTCTCGCACGAGGACCTGGACGACGAGGCCCTGCACGTGGCCGGTGCCTGTCACATCGCCGGGTTCCGGCACGTGGTCGGCACGGCGTGGGCGATCGACGACGCGGTCGCCCCCGGCGTCGCGGCCGACTTCTACGCCCGACTGACGGTGTCGACGCCGCCGCGTCAGCCCTGCACCAGGCGGTACGTGCGCTGCGCGCCGCGCAACCGGACCGGCCCACGCTGTGGGCGCCCTTCCTGCACGTCGGTCCGTGACACGATGGTCGATGTGACCGACCGACGCTACGACACCGAACGTGGTGCCACCGAACTCCTCATCGGCGCGCTGGCCGGGTCCGCCCTGCCGCCGTACCGGCCCGGCTGGTTGCTGCTGTCGTGGGACGCGACCCAGCGCCGATGGCTCACGGCCGACCTGTCCGGGCCGCCGGAGACCGCCACCAGTCTCGACCCCTGACCGACCCGCGCGGCGCGGGCCGCACCACCGGTCGGGAACCGGGTCCGGCTTCACGATCTTGTTGGTGCCGTGTGACATGGTGGCGACATGGAACCGCAGGTGGATGCCGAGCGCCGCGCTCTGCCCGAACCCGCCCGGGTCGCCCTGCGGGTGCTGCGCGACTACCGGCCGACCTTCGCCCGGGTACGCGCCCTGGTGCGTAGCATGGCCACCTCCTTCCTGGTGCTCAGCGCGACGTTCTGGCTGCTGCCCGGCGTCACCATCAGTGGCCTGGTCGGGCTGCTCTGGCTGGTCGCTCTGGTCACCGCCGTCGGGGCGGTGCTGCGCCCGGTGCTGCTGGCCCTGGCCACCGCGCTCGGCGGCCTCGGTGCGCTGGCCATCGGCGTGGGCGTCCAGGCCGTCGTCATGTACGTGGCCCTGCGCCTGGCGCCCGAGGCGCACGTCGCCGGGATCGCCGTCGCCTTCGCCGCCGCCTGGCTCGCCGTGGCGCTGGCCGCAGCGGTCAACTGGCTCGCCGACGCCGGCACCGACGACACCTTCGTCAGCGAGATGCTGCGGCTGATGAGTCGGGTCCGGCGGTCCACCGACCGTCGTGGCCCCCGCTGGTGGCGCTGGCGTCGGGGCAGGTCGGCGCGGCGGGAGGAGGCCGGTGACGTCCCGCCCGAGGGACTGCTCATCGTGCAGCTCGACGGGGTGGCCACGCCGGTGGTGCAGTGGGCGGTCCGCGCCGGCAACCTGCCCACCATGGGCCGGTGGTTGCGATCGCGCAGCCACCGGATGACCCGCTGGCACACCGGGCTGCCGGCCACCACGCCGGCCGCACAGGCCGGTCTGCTTTACGGCGAGTTCGGTCGGGTGCCGGCGTACCGCTGGTACGAGAAGGCACCGCCCGGCCCGGACGGGACCGCGCCGGCCGGGCGACTCGTGGTGACCAGTCGCCCCCGCGACGCGGCCGAGGTCGAGCGGCGACTGTCCACCGGGCGGGGACTGCTGCGCGACGGTGGGGCGAGCATCAGCACCGCGTTCTCCGGCGACGCCCCGACCACCCTGTTGACGGTCAGCCGCGCCGGGCTGCCCGGCCGCTCCACGCCCGGCTACGCGACGTTCATGACCAGCCCGTACGGCTTCGCCCGGACGGTGGTGCTCGGCGCCGGGCAGGTACTGCGGGAACTGCACGCCGCCCGGCGGCGACGGGTGCGCGGCGTACAGCCCCGGGCCGACCGGGGCGGCTCGTACCTGGCGTTGCGTCCGCTGGCCAGCCTGCTCAACGACCTCAACGTCTCGCTGATCGCCGAGCAGATGGCCCGGGGCGCGCCGGTCATCTTCTGCGACTTCGTCGACTACGACGAGGTGGCCCACCACGCCGGTCCGGCCCGACCGGAGGCGATGGCCGCCCTGGAGTCGCTCGACCACACGCTCGGGATCCTGCAACGGTTGGCCGCCGAGGCGACGCGGCGCTACCACATCGTCGTGCTCAGCGATCACGGGCAGAGCCAGGGCGCGACGTTCCGCCAGCGCTACGGCGAGTCACTGACCCAACTGGTGTCCCGGCTGGTGACGCCGGGCGTGGCCGAACCCGTGCCGGCACCGCGCAGGCGTCCGCGTGGACCGGGCCGGGGCGTGGCGGCGGCCGGTGGCGAGCACGAGACGACCCGCAACGCCGAGGAGCGGGCCCGGGTGGACACGCTGCTCAGCGAGGTGTCCGGCCGCACCGGGGTGACCGCCACCGCGACCCGGATGGCGGTTCGGGCCCGACCGGAGTCGGCGCGCGGCCCGCGTCCGTCGCCGGGGTGGGAGCGGACGGCCGAGCGGGCCGCCGCGTCGGGGCGTACCGAACCGGAGACCGTGGTGGTGGCCTCCGGCAACCTGGCGATGGTCTATCTGACCCGGCATCCCGGGCGGCTCACCCGCGAGCGGGTCGACGCGGTGGCGCCGGGGCTGGTGGAGGGCCTGGCCGCGCATCCCGGCGTCGGGGTGGTCGTCGTCGACTCGGCCGCCGGACCGCTGGCGGTGGGGCGGTGCGGGATCCACCGGCTGCGGGACGGACACGTCGAGGGCGACGACCCGCTGGTGCCGTACGGGCCACGGGCCCGGCACGACCTGCTGCGGCACCAGGGGATGGACCACGTCGGGGACCTGGTGCTGATCAGCACCGTGGACCCCGGCCTGGAGGAGGTGACCGCCTTCGAGGAACTGGTCGGAAGCCATGGTGGGCTGGGCGGCTGGCAGAACGACGCGCTGCTGGTGCATCCCGCCGACTGGCCGCAGGAGGGCGAGCTGGTGGGCCCGGACGCGGTGCACCGGCAGTTGCTCGACTGGCTGTCCCGGCTCGGCCTGCGCAGCCCCGACGACCACGGCGACCCAGCGGACGGGTCCGGTCCGGTGACGTCCGGAATGCCTCCGGGGGAGGCGGGACGGTGGGTACCGGCTATGGCGTCGCCGGTGGATGAACCGGCGCGGGCCGGCGTCGCCCCAGCCGGCTCAACCCCTGAGTGACCAGCAGGACCAGCACGATCGCGGCGATGACGCTCTGCCACGGCTCGGGGAAGATGGCCCGGCCGAGTACGCCGATCAGGGCGTAGAGGACCGACCAGAGCAGGGTGGCGGGCAGGTTGGCCACGGCGAACCACCGCCAGGTCATCCCGGCCATCGCCGCGGCCAGCAGCACCGGCAACCGGCCGCCCGGCACCAGCCGGGACACCAGGAGCATCGGGCCGCCGCCCTCGCGTACCCGGGCCGCCACCCGGTCGAGCCGCTGCGGCCCGCGTAGCCAGCGCAGCCGTCGGGCGATGCGTTCCCCGCCCCACCTGAGCACCGCGAAGACCACCAGGTCACCGAGGTACGCGCCGAGCGCCCCGGCGAGTACGACCAGGAGCACGGTCACCGGGTCCTGGTGCGCGGCGAGGGCGGCGGCGCCGCTGACCGCCGCGCCGGTCGGCACCACCGGGACGACAGCGCCGAACATCACCACCAGCGTGAGCCATGCCAGCGTGCCGAGGACCGCCGTCATGAGCCGGGCACGGTCAGGGACTCGCCCGGGTGCAGGACGCGTACCCGGGTGTCGGGGGAGATGCGGTGCGCGTGCCGGGCGAAGTCGTCGCCCGGCTGGAAGAACCGGTCCGGCCGGACCCGGTCGCACCCGATCGGCCAGAAGGTGCCGTAGTGGATCGGCACGGCCCACGCCGCCGCCACCCGCCGGGCAGCCTCGGCCGCGCCCTGCGGGTCGAGGTGGCCCGGACCGAGCGTCGGTCCCCACCCGCCGACCGGGATCAGCGCCAGGTCGAGGGGGCCGAGCGAGTCCATCTCGGCGAAGAAGCCGGTGTCCCCGGCGAACCAGGTGCGCGCCCGACCCTCGACGAGGTAGCCGATGGCCGGTGCCCGGTGCCGCGACCAGGGCCCCCGCCCGGCGGGGTGGGCGGCGGGCGCGGCGGTGACGGTGACCTCGCCGACCGTGGTCGCCTCGCCGGGCGCCAGCTCGGTGTACCGGTCGGCGCTCGCGCCCAGGGCCCGTTGCACCAGCGGCGCGGCCCCGGCCGGCAGCACCAGCCGGGTGTCCGGGGGCAGCCGGCGCAGCGACGCGAGGTCCAGGTGGTCGGCGTGCAGGTGCGACACGAGTACGGCGTCCGGTATGGCCGGCAACCGGGGGGTGGGGCCGCGTCGCCGCCGCAGGTGGGCGAGCCGGTCGCGGAGCAGCGGGTCGGTGAGCAGCCGGGTCCCGGAGTCCTCGATCCACACGGTGCTGTGACCGTGCCAGGTCAGCTCGACCACACCGTCACCCGCACCGCCGTCCACACGCCTGCCACCGTAACGGGCGCCGGTCGGCGGTCCCTCGGCGGCGGCCGGTCGTGCCGGTCAGCGGGCGTCGAGCTTGGCGAGCAGGGTCCGGGGTGCCACCACCCGGTACCCGTCCTCGATGACCTCGGCGAGCTCGGTCGCGTCGACGCCGGTGTCGAGGCGTACGCCCACCCACCCCCGATGCCCCACATAGGGCGGACGGAAGTAGGTCTGCGGGGCGGCCGCGATCAGTTCCTCGGCGGAACCCGGTGGCGCGGCGCACCACAGGTGCGGGAAGTCGTTCTGGTGATGGCCGTCCGGCCAGACCTGAGCGAAGGACTTCTTGCCCCGGATGAACCAGGCCGGAGTGCCGTGGCTCGGGCGTTCGGTGACCTCGGGCAGGTCCAGGCACACCCGCCGGATGGTCGCCACCAAGTCGGTCATCGACACACCCTACGGCACCCGGACGCCGCGCCCGGTGATCGCCTCGCGGCCCGTCACCGGACGAACGACCGCGGCAATGAGGGGGCAAGACGCACATGGTGGTGCGGGTCAGCTCACGGTCGTGCGGCCCAGGTAGCCGGTCACCACCGCGACGATCTCGCCGGTCAGCTCCGGCTCGCCGATCGGGTCCGGCTGCTGCGCGACGAACCGGTGCACCAGCGACTCCACGACCGCGACCACCACGCGGGCGCTGCGCTCCGGGTCGGCCGGCGCCAGGTCCGGGTCCTGGCGCAGCAGCAGACCGACGGCGGCGACCGCCTCGACTTCGGCCTCGTGGAACCGGGCCAGCAACTCGGGCGGGCGCGGCGACTCCTCGAAGAGCACTTGATGCAGGCGCGGGTCGCGGGTGTGCAGCTCGACGCAGGCGCGGACCACCGCCGGGAGCCATCGGTGCAGCGGTACGGGGCCGTCGGCGAGACCGGCGAGACTGGCCCGCACCGCCTGGGCGGTCTCGTCGACGTGTTCGAGCGCCAGGGTCAACAGGATCGAGTCCTTGTTGGGGAAGTACTGGTACAGCGATCCCACCGAGAGTCCGGCCGCCGCCGCGATCCGGTCGGTGGTGCCGGCGGCGTGGCCGTACTCGGCGAAAACGCGAGCCGCCGCGTCGAGGATGCGTCGACGGGTCTGCCAGGCGCGCTGCTGCCGGGGCGTCTTCCTGGGCTGATGTGGTGCGGGCCGGGGTGGCACCGGGCGACTCCAAACGCGAGTAAACAAAGCGAGGGATTCCTCATATCATAGTCCTGAACAGGCAAAACAATGAAAGGGAGAGTGTGGAAGACAGTCGGCGTACGTACCAGGAAGTCACCCGGTGGCTCGACTACCAGCGCTACTACCCGGAACGGCTGCGCAGCGACCTCGACGACGCTCCGGCCGAGGAGTGGTGGCGCTGGCGGGGGCTGGACGTCCACCTGGACCGGCTCGCCGCACCGGACGCCCCGGTGAAGCTCCTCCTGCTGCACGGCGCCGGCGGGTACGGGCGGATGCTCGCCCCGTACGCGCGGATGCTGGCCCAGCTCGCCCCGGTGGAGGTGCTCGCGCCGGACCTGCCCGGCTACGGGCTGACCCGCAGCGACCGGCCGGTGGCGTACGCGGAGTGGATCGACTGCGTCACCGACCTCGTGGCGGCGGAGCGGGCCCGCGACGGGCGTCCCGTCCATCTCCTCGGCGCCAGCATGGGCGGCATGGTGGCCTACTCGGTGGCCGCGACCGCCGACGTCGCCGGGCTGGTCGTGACCTGCCTGCTGGACCCGCGTGACGTCGGCGCGCGGATGCGGATGACCCGCCTGCCGGTCATGGGGCGCCTCGCCCGTCCTTCCTCACCTCCGCCCCGCCGGTGGAACCGGAGGCGTTCACCGCCTGCCCGGTGCTGATGACGCACCCGGCGGACGACCGCTGGACACCGGTCGCGCTCAGCCGGGCGTTTTTCGACCGCATCGTCGCCGAGAAGCGGTTCGTGCTGCTGGAGCGGGCCGGACACCTGCCCGTCGAGCAACCGGGCCTGACCCGGCTGGGGCAGGCCGTCAGCGAGTTCGTCAGCTGACCGCCAGCGTGACTGGCGGGTGGGGCAGCGGGCCCCCGGGCCGAGATCGACCCCCGCTGCCGCGTCCCGGCATGCCGCGCCGACCTCCGGGGTACGTCTATCTTCAACGACCGTGGCGGGGATGGTGCGCCGGTCTCCCGACCGGGAATCTCCACCGCCGGAGAAGGAGTGAATGATGTCGGTGCGTAGGTGGCTTGCCGGTGCGGGCGTGGTGGCGTTGGCCGTCCCGACAGCGGCGTGCGGAGACGCCGCCCCGGATGCCGCCACACCCGACGCCACGGGTACGCCGGCCGCCAGTGCGACCTCCGTCGCTCCCAGCCCGACGGAGTCGTCGCCGTCGCCGACCACCGCCAACCCGCCGATCCTGTCCGGCGACCGGCAGGTCACGATCGTCCGGATCGACTCGTTCGAGTCAGGGCTGTCGTTGACCGACGAGCGGCTGGTCGAGGTGGTCGGAGACAAGGGCCGGCAGTTGTTCGTGCCGACCCCGGTCGACGGGCAGACCTTCCTGATCAGGTCGTACCGGGGTGCCGGTGGCGGTCCCGGCACCGGCGAGCCGGTCTGCTGGCAGGTGCAGAACCCGGGCAACTCGAAGCCGCTGGTGGTGCAGGGCGCCGAGTGCCGGGAGAGCGAGCCGCGTCAGCTCTTCACCATCGCGCCGAACCCGGAGAACGCGGAGGCCTTCCTGATCAGCAACAACTCGGCGTTCCTGCGGAACTCGCAGAACAACGGCCTGATCATGGAGGAGCTGGGTGACGCCGCGCCGACCGACAGCTTCCGGTTCAACGACAACGGGCCTGCGCCGTCGTCGTTGTAGTTGTGGTTGCAGTTGTTAGGAGGGGTCCCCTGCTATACACCAGGCGTTAGCAGGGGACCCCTCCTTTCACCCGACCGTGCGGTGTTTCAGCCGCGCCGCCACTTCTGGTTCGCGCCGCCGAGGCACTCCCAGATGGCCAGGCGGGCGCCGTCGGCGTTGACCCATCCGCTGATGTCGACGCACTTGTTCGCCTGCGGGTTGACCAGGTCACCCGCCGCGGACAGGACGAACTGCTGGGCCGGGTTGCCGCTGCAGGTCGCGATCTGGATCACCGCGCCGTTGTCCCGCGAGCCCCAGGCCACGTCCATGCACATGTTGTTCTGGGTACGCAGCGTGCCGTTGACGAAGCTCCACGACTGCGCCGCCGTGCCGTTGCAGTTCCAGGTCTGCAGCGGTACGCCGTCGGAGAAGTTCGAGTTCGGCACGTCGATGCACTTGTTGTTCCAGTTGCTGATCAGCCGGTTCCCGCTACCACCGCCGGTGGTGACCAGGGTGAGCCCGTACGCACCGAGGATCTCGTTGACCGGCTGGAACCAGGTCTCCCCGCCGGTGGAGCAGTTGCCCCAGCCACCGGAGGTGACGCCCTGCGCCTGGTTGCCGCTGAGCCAGGCGCCGCCGGAGTCGCCGCCCTGGGCACAGGCGTTGGTGCGGGTCAGGCCGTGCACGGCGCCCTGCGAGTAGTTGACCGTCTGGTTGCGACCCAGCAGCGTGCCGCACCGCCAGCCGGTGGTCCGGCCGGACCGGCACACCGAGCTGCCGATCGCGGCGTCCTGGGAGCCGGCCACCGACACGTTGCCGCCGGAGTAGTTGTTCACCCACGGCCGAGGGGTCCAGTTGCTGTTGGTCCGCACCCAGCCGTAGTCGCGGCCGGGGAAGGTCGAGCCGGCGAAGGTGCCCTGGGTGACGTTGTTGTAGCCGAGGGTCGGGCTGCCGACCCGGCCGCAGTGGCCGGCGGTGACGAAGCCCCCGTGCACCGCGAAGCCGACCGAGCAGAGCGTGTTGCCGTTGATCACGTACTGGTCCCCGCCCCGGATGTCGTAGTTGATCCGGGGCGCCTCGGCGGACTCGACGATCCGGACCAGGCCCGCGTCGACGCCGCTGGCCGCGACGAAGGCAGCGGCCTGGGCGGTGGCGCCCCGGCCGGCGGTCACCACGATCCGGTTGGTCGGCACGTCGACCGCCCAGCCGTGGACGGCGTCCGGTGACGCCTTATCGGCGTGCCGGTCGAGCGTCCGCTTGATCCCGTCCAGGGTGGACCCGCTGCGAGTGGCGGTGGTGACCTCGGCCCCTTCGGCGCGGACGGCGGCGGCCAGCGACGGGTCGGTGACCGCCACGGTCAGCCGTGTGCCGCCGGGCGGGATCCAGGCACCGGCGAAGGCGGTACCGAGTCGGGCTCGCAGACGTCGCTCGACGGCGGCGGCGCCGGCCTCGACGCGAAGCCGGGTCGACACCTGCGCGTCGGTCAACCCGAGGTCGCGGCGCATCGCGCGGACCATCTCCGGCGCGAGGCCGGTGACCGATGTGTCGGCGGCTGGGGTGGTGGTGCCAGGTGTGTCGGCGGCGAGTGCGGCCGGTGGGGCGGCGAATGGGGCGAGACCGGCGACCAGGACGGCGGCCAGGGCCGCGCCCAGGACGCGTGGCGCTCGTGGCATGGGACTCCTCCTACGGGGGTCAGGCGACGCGGGGGGCATCGCCGAGAGTACGGCCAAGAGAGCGCTCTCACGATCGAGTCTGTCGATGTCGTTCACAACTGTCAAGACTCTTGCCAATTGTTGCCGGTGCGCGGTCCGTCCAGGTCGGACGTGCGTCGGTACGGCGCGACGCCCCGCGCTGCGCCGGTGCCGGCAGCATCGCCGCCTCGGTCAGCAGGTGCACTATCAGGCGATGAACCGGGTCTGTCGACGACGGGCCAGCAGGTAGCCGCCCGCTCCGGCGACGACCAGCAGGAGACCTGTCCCGGCGAGCAGGCCGGTGGAGGTGCCGGTGATCGGCAACTCGCCGCCTGCTCCGCCGCCGGTCGGGTTCACCCGGATAGCGGCGGTGTCGTTGTCGGGGTCCAGATCCGCCGTCGGGCCGTCACCCGATCTGGTGTGGAGCTTGACCTTGCCGGTCTGACTGCCGGCCCGGTCGAGCCGGAGACCGAACTCGAAACCCACCCGCTCACCCTTGCTGATCGTGCCGCCTATCTGGCACACGTAGCGCCGTCCGCCGGGCTTGCCGGGCGCGTACTCGTCGGAGTCCAGGTCGAGGCAGGACGTCGGAACGCTGACGGCGGTGACGCCGTCCGGCAGGGTCACGTGCGTCGGGACCTGCAGACCGCCCTGGCCGTTGGCGCCGGCACTCGCCGGCCCGTTGTTGAGATAGCCCACCCGCATCGGGACGGTGGCACCGACCGCGCCTCGAACGGTCGCGCCCTCGGCGGCGACGTCGCCCCGCATGTCACCGGCGACGGTCAGCCGTACCGAGATGTCGTTGCTGAATCCGTCGATGTCGGTCTGGGGGTGCGAGCGGGCCCGCATCTCGTCCACCTTGACCAGCGTCAGTGCCTCGTCGGTCCCCCGGGGGCCGATCGATCCGGGTTTCCGGATCCGGTCCTGGTGCTCCTCCCAGTCGGCCGGGGTGAACCAGGAGTAGTGGCTGTGGTGCAGGTTCGGTGCCCAACTGTCGGTCGAGACGGTCCCGCCGAAGGTCGAGTCCACCCGTACCGTCTCCCCGGGCTTCAGCGAGTCGGCGAACTCGCAGACGAACGTGCTGTCGTCCAGCGAGGGATCCTCGTACTCGCAGTTCTTGTACCGCTTCGACGGCGTGAACCCGAGCGAACCGGACACGTACAACCGCAGTCCGTGCGCGGTCGTCGTTCCACGGTTCGACACCGCGAGCGGGACGTCGACGCGGGCGCCGAGACTGCTGTCGAGTCGGAGGTCGCGCCCGTTCGCGCTGACGAGATCGACGCCCTCGCCGACGGTGACGGTGGCCCGGTAGCTCCCGGCGGCGATGCGGGGCTCGGTGACGGTGACGACCACCTCACCGCGTCGGCCCGGCTTCGCGTCCGCCGCCGCCGTCACGAGCAGGCTGAACAGCTCGGTCCCCGTGTCGGAGTCGGTCGTCACCGAGCAGTCCAGAACCGGGCCCGTCGTCGTGCAGAGTTCGGGGCCGTTCGCGTGCCGCACGTCGGCGAACGCCATGACGTCACTGCGGTCCACCCGCATCACGTAGGTGCCGGCGTAGTTCCTGCCCCGCTGCTCGACCGACATCCACTTGCGTGGACCGCCGGGAGCGACGGTGACGCTGTGCAGCCGGATGTCGCTTCGCGGCAGGGCGGCCGGTGCGGCGGCGGTCGGAGCCGACTCGGTCGGCGCGGCGGTCGGTTCGGCCGCGGCCGGTGCGCCGCCGACGGCCGTGGCGACGAGTACGCCGACGACGGCCACACCAGCGAGCCGACGCCGGAGAGCGGGAGATGACATGGTGGATTCCTCAGGGTACGAACGACGATGTGGGAGCGCGACGACCCGGCGGACGGTGACCCGGGTGGGCCGTTTCCGGACGCGGAGCCGGAGCGTGATGGGCGGATCCTGAGCCGGGTAAATATCTCACGCCGACGGGCCGGCCAGGATCAGCCGGCCGGTTGCCGTCGCCGGTGAGCCGTTCCAGCGGGGCATCCTCGCCCTCTTCGCCGGGCTGGTCCGCGCCCAGGCGAACGGACCGGTCTGCGACGTCGGCTGCGGACCCGGACGGATCACCGCCCACCTGCGCGACATCGGCCTGGACGTGTTCGGTGTCGACCTGTCACCCGCCATGATCGACGTGGCCCGGCGGGACCATCCCGGCCTGCGCTTCGAGGTCGGCTCGATGAACCGTCTCGACCTGCCCGATGGATCCCTGAGCGGGCTGCTGGCGTGGTTCTCCCTGATCCACGTACCCGACGACGAGGTGCCCGGCGTCCTGGCCGAGTTCCGTCGTGTGCTGCGCCCGGGCGGGGTGGTGCTGCTCGGCTTCCAGACCGGGAACGGCAGCCGGCTCAAGACGGAGGGCTACGGCGGACACCCGATGAACGTCTACGTGCATTACCGCCCACCCGCACGGGTCGCGGCCTGGCTGGCGGCGGCCGGTTTCACCGTCGAGGCCGAGTTGGTGCACCACCCGGAACCGGAGGTCGAGGGCGGGTTCGTCTTCGCCCACCGCTGAGAGGTCTGCGAGTACCTGCCGGCGTGCTTTTGCGGTCGGTCCGATGAGCGGTCCGCTGCGGCCGGGCACGGGGTGTGCGGGTGCTGTCGACCTGAGAGCACAAACGGTTCAGCTCGACAGGGCCCACCCCGCTGCAGGCCACCTGCCCTCAGCTTCTGGCACGGCTGGGACGATCCGAGCACCGATCAGGACGAGGCGTCCTGCACCAACCGGAGTTGGCCGATTTCGGCGACGTTCTTCATCAGCTCGGCGTTGACCCACGCGAGCAGGTGGGCCACGGTGTGCGCCGGATCGTTCGGCCAGGCGATGGTGGGGACCGGCACCGGGTCCGGCTCGGTGTCGGCCCAGTCCGGCACCCACCGGCCGTCGGCGTCCGGGCGGACCGTCCACACGACGGGACATCCGGCGATCCTCCACGCGGCGGACGGAGTTGTTGAGGTAGTTCTGCGGCATACCCGGTGGCGGCCTGAGCACGTCGCGCGACACTCGGAGAGCTGCGGCCCCTATGAGATCAGTTCGGCGATGTGTGCGGCTGGGGTGAGTCGTATCAGCGCCACCGCCTTGTCGTCGTGTCGTTTGCTGCGTGGCCAGCGTCGCCCTTCCGCGTCGTTCTTCTCCGCTTGATGCACGGTCTCGATGAGGCGTGTCGGGTGATGGTTGGCGAGCGCGAATGCGGATTTCCAGGTTGGGGGTGTCTGGTAGTTGTCGATGCCGTCGGAGACGCCGTCGGTCATCGTCAGGGTCGCTGCGATGTCGTTGACGGGCCACCTCGCGTAGACGGCGTGCCGGGCGGCCTCCGGCGCGGCCTCGGCGATCCAATAGCCTTCAGGGGTATTGCGGGCTTGCCTCTGCGCCTCCACGAGCGTGGTCCACTCCGCAGCGTGTTGGAAGCCGAATCCGCCCCTCTGTCGAATGGCTTCGTGCAGGTCTGCGTGTTGGTCGAGGGCGACCCGTGAGAGCCGGTCGTCGCGGACCTGGTGGATCTCACCGTTACGGGTTAGCACGATGGTGGGGCTGTCTCCGAGGACCAGAATGTGGACATCGTTGCCGGTCCATCGGACGAGGCTCACTGTGGTCGACGGTGCCGAACCGGGCTGCAGGTCATGCAGGTGGCGGATGCGGTCGATCGCTTCGGTCAATGCGTCGACGAGGCCGATGTCGGGGTGTTCGGTCAGGAGTTGCGCAAGGCGTTGCCCGACTTGTTCGGCGAGCCATCCTCCGTCGAGTCGGCGGTTGCCTGGTTGTGATGCGCCGTCGAGCACGATGACGGCGTTCGGTGTGGTGAAGATGCGGTCCTCGGTCGGCCGATCTCGTCCGGCCCGCTCGGCGCTGACTACATGCGGTCGTGAGTTCGTGGCGGGCATGCGAGTTCGCTCCTGGTGACGGTATCGCCGTCGTGTTGACTGCGGACGACCCAGGGTGAGGCCTGTGCGGAATCGAGCTGCCTGAGGAACATCCGTCGGTGCGTCAACCCGTCAGGACGGTGGTGGACGGTGGTGGGTGGGCGGGCGGAGGGTCGTGGCGCAGGAATGCCGTGGCCCGTGTGTCGAGTTGCTTGGCGAAGGCCGGAAGGCGGGTGCCGAAGCTGCTGAGTTGGGTTCGGATGTTCTTCACGGCCGAGGATGCGCGGCCGGATCTGACGCCGACCATGGCGTCCAGGGCGTGGTTCCAGTTCTCGGTTGCCTCGCGCAGTCGCCCTTGTTTGCATTGCACGTCGGCGAGGTTGCCAAGCGTCAGGGTATGGATGCGTCGGTACGCCTCGGGGTTGCGGGTGGCGATCGACTGGTGGAGTTGGGCTTCGGCAGCAGGAAGGTCGCCCAGGTCGCGGAGGGCCTGACCCGCTTGACTTGCCAGGGATGTCTCGGTGAACCCGCTGGTCTGGATCCAGGTCGGCTCGTCGTCGGGCAGCGCCTTCGCGAGATGAGATTCAGCCGCGTTTATCGCCGCCGAGGCACGGGACTTGTCGTTCGTCGCGGCGTACCCGCGTGCGGTGAGAATGGTGAAGAGCGCGGTTGCGGCCGGGGTTGCTCGTCCCCGCGACCATTCGAGGGAAGCGTCAGCGAGTCGCAGGGCCTCGTGACCATGGCCGAGGTCAACCGCCTGGTGCGCCATCGCTCGCAGGGTGAATCCGGCGAGGGGCCGGTCGTCTGCTTCGTTGGCCAGGCGTAGCGCTTGCACGTAGTAGCGCTGCGCCAGCCCATGCAGCGACGAGTCGAAGGCTTTCCAGCCGGCGAGGTAGGTCATCTCGGCCGCCACGCTGAACATGGCCCTGCGATCGTCGTCGGTGGCGAAGCGTCCTTGGAGGTATCCGGACACGTCAGACGTGAGGTATTGGACAACAGCGAGGCGGGCATGGCCTCCACCGAACCGCTCGTCGGCTCTGCTGAACACCGCGAGCATGTCCCGTACGACGTCGATCTCGCTGCGACCCACAGGGACGGTTCCCCCCCTGGGCGCGCCGCCCCCGCTCCGCGATCTCCTGCCACGAGTCGAGTGGAACCGCGAGCGCTGCCAGCGAGTACAGGGCGGCGCGTCCTAGTTCTCGTCGCTCCAAGTCGGCCCTCCCGATTGTCAGGAGATCGGTAGCCGGGGCGGGCTCCCACCAATCCAGGCCGCCGAGGTCAGGCTCCACAGTACGTCCTCTGAGACGCCTGACCACCAGCAATCCGACCATGACCAGGCGGAACGCGACTACTGCAATAGCCCTGCTCGCGAGGGTGACGGCCCGGACCGGCATCGCGCACAACTGGCGGCGCTTTGCGGATGTCAATGGTCCACTGCGTACTCGGTGATGTACGCGACTCTGCGCTGCGACTCGTACTCCGACACCTGCTGCCGCATCCCGAGGCCCGGCCAGACCGCTCCCCGGAGGCGGCGGTGGTCATGCCGCTTCTGTCTTGAGGCGGCCGTTGCGGTAGGGCTGGGACGGGCGTTGGAAGCACGCCCCGGAGACGCGAGACTCGACGGTGCGGACATGCCGGAAGCCCTGACGGCGGTAGTAGTCGTGCAACCGGTGGTTGCTGGTCCATGCGTCCAGCCGCAACCAGGTCAGCCCGGCCTCGTACGCCCGGCCGCCAGACCAGTCCAGCAGTTCACCGCCCAGGTTTGCACCGGCGTGGTCAAGCGGAATGATCATTTTTGCGGCATAGAGTGCGTCGGCCGGGTCGTCCTGCGGATACCACAGTGCTTCGGGATCTCGGTCGGGCTTCCAGAGGCTGTCGACATCCACGTACGCGGTCAGCGTGATAGTGGCGATCGGGACGCTACCCTCCCACACCATCCACGTCTGCCCGGCGGAGACTGTCGACGCCACGGCGGAGCGGGGCAGCGGGATGGACCATTGTTCTTCGCCCCGGCCGGCGAGCCATGCCACGCGCTCCCGGCGCCAACCCATGATGACCTCGACATCCTTCAACCGGGCCGGCGTGATGATCATTCGGGAGCTTCCGCCGGACGAAACTTGGCGATGATGCGTGTGTCTCCGTGGGTGGTGACGATCTGGTTTCGGTCACCAGCAAAGATGTTGAAGGAGACTCGTATCGGACGGTGCTCGGTGTATCCGGTACGGATGTGAAGCAGGATCGCCGTGCCGGGCTGCAGACCGAGCAGGTTCGTCTCCTCCGGTGTCGGCATCCGCGAGATGTACTCGTCGTAGTAGGCCACCTGCTCATGGCCCCGGTCGGCCAGCAGCTTGGTGGTCCCTTGCGGGATGTCCTTCGGTGAGAGCAGTTCTCGGATCTCCTCGGCCAGGTCAATCGGGTAGTAGGTGTCTTGCAACGAAGACGGTTGGCCGTTGACGTATCTGACGCACCTTCGCAGCACTGCGCCCGAGTCGGGCTCGACGTGAAGGCGTTCGGCAAGATCGGATGAGAGCGACTTGATCGTCAAGGAGAAGTCCTGCGACGCCTCGTAGCCTTGTGCAACCACTTCTGACCGCCACGCGTCTGTCTCAGCCGTCGGTCGGGCGGGCATCTCGGCGCGGTGCGCGTGGAACGTCAGGGTGACTCTCCGACGGACGATCATGCCGCCACCTCGCCCTGGCACTCTCTGCACCAAGCCCTCGTTCACCAGCAGGGCGGTCGCATCGCGAACCGTGTTGCGTGAAGCGCGGTAGCGCTCTTGTAGCTGCGGCTCGGTCGGAAGCCGGTCGCCCTCTCGCAGGGCTCCCGACGTGATCTGGTCTCGCAGTTCGCTCGCGATCTGGCGGTACCTCGGCTGGGCCACGTCACTACCCCTCTTGATGTCGTACCAACCAATCTATCGGTTGGTATTGACTCCATCCCAGTCCGCTGCAATGGTTGGTATGAATCCAATGTTACGGAGCGAGATGAGGCGAGCACTTTATGGAGTGTGGTGTGGGTGACCAAGCCAGCGAGCTGGCCCGGGACATCGAACAAGTCAACCGTGCTCTTGAGTCGAGCCGCGTCTACCTGACCGCTCTCGCTCGGGCCGACGACGTATCTGCGAGAGAAGTCTCGCCCATGAACTTCCTCCTCAACCTCACCGGAAAGCGAGAGTGATCGTGGTTGTCGATCTCGTACCCGTTGCGTTGTTCGGTGGTCTGGTGCCGGGCTTTCTGGTCGGGCTGTTCGCGTTCCGGGTCAAGTCCCGGTGGTGTCCCCGCTGCGGAGGATCCACCACGTCGAGCCCGCCACCAGCGGGACGGCAGTCGTGACCGGCCGCGAGCGACGCGACCACAACTCCGTGCCGATCGGACGCCGGGTGGCGGAGTTGCGCGTCCGCCGGGGCATGAGTCAGCAGGTCTTCGCCGACCGGATCGGCAAGTCGAAGAGCTGGGTCGACAAGGTCGAACGCGGCGTACGCAGTCTGGACCGCTACTCGGTCATCCAGGACATCGCCACCGTCCTGCGCCTCGATCCGGCGACCCTACTCGGCCCCCGACAACCCCCGCCGACAACAGCGCCCCGCCCTGACGGGATCGACGCGATCCGCGCCGCACTCGCCCGCTACCACCGTCAATCCGGCCGGACGGTGCCGCCGGAGCAGGTACGGCAGCAGATCGCGCACGCGTGGATGACCTATCAGCACGCCCATTACGCTCAACTGCTGCGCGCGCTGCCGACTCTGCTCGACACGGTTCACCGCACTCCGGCGCTGCTGGTGCCCGCCTACCGGATCACCGCCTCGATGCTGACCAAGCTCGACGCCGCCGACCTCGCCTGGCTCGCCGCCGACCGGGCCGTCACCGCCGCCGCGAGCAACCCCGACGCCACCGGCGCCGCGACCATCGCCGTCAGCCAGGCCCTGCGCGCACTCGGCCGCGACCATCTCGCGCTCACCGCCGCCGTCACCGCCGCCGACCTGCCGGCACACCACGCCGTACGGGGAACCCTGCTCCTTGAGGCCGGAATCGCCGCCGCCGGTGGCGACGACCGTCGCAACGCCGACGACCTCGTCGACCACGCCGCCGAACTCGCCGACCGACATGCTGACGACACCGACCCACACCACACCAGCTTCGGCCCGACGACCGTGCACCTGGCCCGCTTCCTCACGGCCCTGCACCTCGGTGACATGGCCGAAGCGGTCTGCCGCCACGAGAGTGCTGTCCGCCGCGACGGCTGGCGGCAACTACCCTCCGAACACCGGGCGGCCCACCTCATCGACGCCGCGCGTGCCTACCTCCACGTCGGCAACTACACCGCAGCCGAACGGGGCCCTCGTCGACGCCGACACCATCGCACCCGCCGAAACCCGCTACCGCCCCACCGCCCGTACCGTCATCGCCGAGGTCGCCCGCAGCAGCCCCGCCTCCGCCGGCATGGCCCGACTCGCCACCCTCGCCGGTCTGACCCGGCAGGGCTCGATGGAGCCGGTCGACCGGGATGATCCGCGCCGAGAATCCTGATTCGGCTTCTCCTGCCGGCGGTACCGGGGCGTGACGGTCAGTCGGCGGCGTACGGGCCGGCCGCAGCGGGGGACCACGGCCAGGGCACGTCGCGGAAGGCGGCCTCGACCAGCAGCGCCTCGACGCCGCGCAGGAACGGCTCGACCCGTTCGGCCGGGAAGTACCGGGTGTCGGCGGTGACGACCAGCTCGACCGCGCCGGGCGCGTCGAGCACCTGGACCCGGCAGCGCCACGGGAACCGCGCCAACTCCGGCAGCCAGCGGAACTCGCTGTCGCCGACCATCGCCCGCAGCGTGGTCTCGTCCGGGCCCGTGTCCGTCGGGTCGACGTCGCGGGTCAGGCGGGCGTCGTTGAGGTAGCAGTACGGGGCCAGGAAGGTCCGGTGGTCGTGGCCGAGGTCGGTGAAGGTGCGCTCCCACACCGCCGGGTCGTAGTAGGCGTGCCGGTAGGCGTCCAGCGCTCCCCGCCGGGCCCGGGACAGCAGCTCGGCGAAGCCGGGCCGGTCGGCCAGGTCGAGCCGAGCGAGTCCGATCTGGTTGAGGGTGCCGACCGCGTCCTGGTGCCCGGGCTGGAAGCGGTTGTTGGCCATCACCACGATGCCGCAGGAGTCCTGCCCGCCGGCTCCGGTCAACCCGGCGGCGGTCGCCGCCAGCACGACGTTGGAGGTGCTGACGGCATGCCGGGTCGAGACCAGGCGCGCCGCGTGGTGGACCGCGCGGGAGACCAGCGACCCGCGCCGGTAGCGGGGCGCCGACCCGGATCCGACCGGGTCGGACAGGCTCGCCGCGATGCCGGGAAGCTGCCGCACCCAGTACGCCACCGCCCGCTCCGACCGTCGTCGTTCGGCGTCGCGCTCCCGCCCGGCGAGATCCACCGACTGGAGACCGACCGGCCTGTCCAGCGCGCCGTGCAGCAGGAGCCTCCGCAGGTCACGCAGGACGACGTCGGTGGCGTGGAAGTCGACGGTGGCGTGGCTGAACACCACCACGACCTGGCGTACCCGGCCGTCGACCGTGACCAGGGCGACCCGCAGCGGCCACTCGGTGACGTGGTCGAAGCGTGACTCGCGCAGCCGGGTGGCCAGCTCCGCCGCGGCGGCGCGGCCGTCGGGGTCGTCCGGCGGCCGGGGTACGGCGTGCACGCCGACGGGTAGCCGCCCGGACGCCGCCGTCTCCTGGTGCACCTCGTCGTCCCGGCGGCGGAACCGGGTGCGCAGCGACCCGTGCCGGGCGACCAGCGTGCCGAGAGCCCGCACCGCCTCGGGCACGGTCACTTCGGCCCGCGTCGGCACGGCGAGGGTGCGGGGGAGACTCAGCACCCGGTACGCCTCGGGCGACTCGAACTCCTCGACGGTCCGCCACATGGCGCGCTGCCCCCAGGTCAGCGGGGCGCTGGCGGCCCGCCCGCCCGCGAAGTCCGCGTACACCGTCGCCTCGACGTCCTCGGTGCGGGGCGGGACCGGCCCGGCGGGCGTGGTGGCCTTCGGCGACCAGGGCCACCGCACGTCGCCGAAGGCCGCCTCGACCAGCAACTCCTCCATCCCGCGCAGGAACGGCTCGACGGAGTCCATCGGCAGGTGTCGGGTGTCGACGGTGAGCGTGACGCCCACCGCGTCCGGTTCGTCGACGACGTGGGCCAGCAGGTGCCAGGAGGCCGCGTTCAGCCCGGCGGTCCAGGAGAAGGTGCTGTCCGTCATGGCGGCCCGCAACTCGTCCCGGGTCACCTCGGGTGCCTTGTCGACGCCGCCGAGCGGCAGCCGGACGTCGTTGAAGTAGTGGTGCGGATGGAACGCCGTCCCGTAGTCGAGGCCCCGCTCCTCGAAGGCGTGCCGCAGCGCGGACGGATCGTAGTACGCGTGCCGCAGGCCGTTCAGCGACGCTGTCCAGACCCGGTGCAGCAGCTCGGCGAAGTCGGGGCGCCCGGCCAGGTCCACCACGCAGAAGCCGATCTGGCCGAGGTTGGCCACCGCCTGCGCGTACTCGGTGCGGAACCGGTTGTGGGCCATCGGGAAGAGACCGGACAGCTCGCGCCCGGAGGCGCCGACGGCCATCGCGTGGTATGCGGCGAGCAGCGCGGCGGAGACGCTGACCCGATGCCGGGCGGCGACCAGCCGGGCGGCCTTGTCGACGGCGGAGGAGACCAGCACGCCCCGGCGCAGGTGCGGCTCCAGGCCCGGCCCGGACGGGACCAGTGGCTGCCGGGGGAGCCGGTCGAACTCCCGCAGCCAGTACGCCACCGACCGCTGTGAGCGATGCCGGTCGGACCCGTGCTGGAGCCGGGCCACGTCCACCGACTGCGGGCCGGGCGGCGTGGGCAGGCCGCCGCGCAGCAGGAGCAGCCGCAGGTCGCGCAGCACGATCTCGGCCGCGTTGGCGTCCACCGTGGTGTGGCTGAACACCAGCACGATCTGTCGTACCCGATCGTCCACCGTCACCAGGGCGACCCGCAGCGGCCACTCGGCCGAATGGTCGAACGCGACGTCGCCGAGCCGGTCGGCGGCGTGTCGTGCGGCCTGCGCGCCGTCACCGGTGCCCGCGCAGACCAGCAGCGGGAACAGCCCGGCCGGGGCGGTCTCCTGGTGGTGCCCGCCGTCGACCACCGGGAGCCGGGTGCGCAGCGCGGAATGCCGGCTGACCAGCGCACCCACCGCCTGGGTCGCGGTCGCCACGGTCAATCCGGCGCGCGGGGACACCGGCACGGTCCGCCGCAGGTTGAGGAAGCGGTGATTGGAGCCGAACCGGGCGATCGAGCGCAGGAGCACCTGCTGGGCCCAGGTCGGCGGCGCCGCCCCGGCGCCGCCGCCGGAGAACTCGGCATAGCGCAGCGGTTCTGACGCCCAATCGGCAGGAATCACCGTGTCCGCGAATGGCATTCCCGACGGTACGACGGTCCGTTCCGCTGGTGGATCGATCGATCGAGTCTTACACAGTGGACCGATCAGCTGATCCACCCTGTTGGATGCGGGATGCAAACTACTGACTCCCGTCCGTCATCGGAGTGAGGCATAGCGTGACGAACGTCGACGTGCCAGCCCGAGACACCCCCGCCATCCCGACGGCGACCCCGCCCGCCGGGGCGCCCCGACTCTCCTTCGGCCAGGAACGGATCTGGTTCACCGAACAGCTCACACCCGGCACCGCGGCGTACCTCGTCCACGCGACCGTGCGGCTGCGCGGACCGTTCGACGTCGAGCTGCTGCGGGGCGCCGTCGACGCGACCGCCGCCCGGCACGACAGCCTCCGCATGCGGTTCACCGAGAACGCCGACGGCGAACCCGTCGTGCACGTCGCACCCGACGTACGGGTACCCGTCACCGTCACCGCCGCGCCCGGCGAGGACGACGCCCGCGAGCTGGTGGCCACCTCGGTACGCACCCCGTTCGACCTCGGCGTCGCGCCACTGCTGCGGGTGCTCGTCGTCCGGCTCGGCGACGAGGAGCACCTGGTGCATCTCGTCATGCACCACATCGTCAGCGACGGTTGGTCCCTGACTCTGCTGCTCGACGAGATCGCCGCGACCTACGGCGCACTGCGCGACGGCACGCCCCCGCCCCCGGCACCGGCCACCAGCTACCTGGAGTACGCCGCCTGGCAGCGGGACCGTCTCGACGCGCCGGCCACCGGGGACGGCTTCGCCTACTGGACCAGCACACTGGCCGGCGTACCCGCGCTGGAGCTGCCCACCGACCGGCCCCGCCCGGCCGTGCAGTCGTACGCCGGTGCAACCCACCGCTTCGCCCTCGACGCCGACCTCACCGACGGACTACGCCGACTCAGCCGCGCCCACCGGGCCACCCTCTACATGACCCTGCTGACCGGCCTGCAAGCGGTGTTGTTCCGCTACAGCGGCCAACGGGACTTCGCCATCGGCTCGCCGGTCGCCGGCCGGGTGGTGCCGGAGTCGGAGAACCTCGTCGGTCTCTTCGTCAACACCCTCGCCCTGCGCGCCGACCTCTCCCCGGTCGACGCGACCCCCGACACCGCGACCGCCGAACCCAGCTTCGCGACCCTGCTGCGGCGTACCCGCACCACCGTCGTCCGCGCCCTGGCCCACCAGGAGATACCGTTCGAACGCCTGGTCAAGGAGCTCAACGTCGCCCGGGACGTGAGCCGCTCCCCGGTGTTCCAGGTGCTGTTCACCCTGCAGAACTACGCGCACGGCGGCACCCGGTGGCCCGAGGATCTGCGCGCCGAGGGCGTCGGGACCGACGCGGCCAACGCCCGCTTCGACCTGTCGCTGTACGTCGGCGAGACCGTCGACGGGCTGCGCGGCATGGTCGTCTACAACACCGACCTCTTCGACGCCGCCACCGTACGCGGGCTGACCGCCGGCCTGGAGACGCTGCTGCGCGCCGCGGTCGCCCGCCCGGACCTGCCCGTCGTCGACCTGGACCTGCTCGACGCGGACGAACGGGACCGGATGCTGGCCCTGGGCCGACCCGAGCAGGACGGCGTGGTCCGGGTCACCGGCCCGGCGACGACCCTGGCCGAGCTGATCGCCCCGCATGTCGCCGCCAGCCCCGACGCCCCTGCGGTGGTCTTCGGCCCCGACACGCTCACGTATCGGGAGCTGGACCGGCGGGCCAACCAGCTCGCCCACTGGCTGCGGGGCCGTGGCGTCGGCCCGGACCGGCTGGTCGGGGTGCTGCTGGACCAGTCGGTCGACCTGGCCGCGACGCTGCTCGGGGTGCTGCGGGCCGGTGGGGCGTACCTGCCGTTGGACCCGGAGCAGCCCCCCGCCCGGCTGGGCCTGATGCTCGCCGACGCCTGCCCGACCGTGGTGCTGACCAGCTCCGACCTGCGTGACCGGCTGCCCGCCGAGGCGGCCACGGCGCACCTGGACGAGATCGCCGCCGAGGTCGCGGCCCAGCCCGACACCGCGCCGGACACCGCCACCACCGGCGGGCATCTCGCGTACGTCATCTACACCTCCGGCTCCACCGGCACCCCGAAGGGCGTCGCCGTGGCGCACCGGCAGGTGCTGCACTACCTCGACGGGGTGGCCGACCGGTTCGCGGTCGTCCCGGCCGCCCGGTACGGGCTGATGCAGTCGATGTCGTTCGACTTCAGCGTCACCCTCTTCTATCTGGCGCTGGCCACCGGCGGCGCGGTGCACCTGCTGCCCCGCCGGTGCACCGGCGCCGAACTCGCCGAGCGGCTGCGGACCGCGCGCATCGACTACCTGAAGATCATCCCGTCGCACCTGTGGGCGCTGACCGCCGACGCCGAACCGGGGGAGCTGCTGCCCGCCCGCGCGCTCGTCCTCGGCGGCGAGCAGTCCGAACTGGACCGTGTCGGCCCGCTCGCCGCCGTCGGTCCGGCCCGGGTGTTCAACCACTACGGCCCGACCGAGGCCACCGTCGGCGTCACCACGTACGAGGTCACCGCCGACGGGCCGGCCACCGGGCCGGTGCCGATCGGCCGACCACTGCCGTACGCCCGGGTGTACGTGCTCGACGAGCGGATGCGCCCGGTGCCGGTCGGCGTGCCCGGAGAGCTGTACCTCGGCGGTGACCGGCTGGCGCGCGGCTACCTGAACCGGCCCGACCTGACCGACGAGCGTTTCGTCCCCGACCCGTACGGTCCGCCCGGCGCGCGCCTGTACCGCACCGGTGACCTGGGCCGCTGGCGCGCCGACGGGCAGCTCGTCTTCCTCGGCCGCCGCGACCACCAGGTCAAGATCCGGGGCTACCGGGTCGAGCTCGGCGAGATCGAGGCCGCGCTGCGGGACTGCCCCGGGGTACGGCAGGCGG